>DGUQ01000077.1:5703-10903 GCA_002394725.1 Ruminococcaceae bacterium UBA4306 | reverse complement strand
CGCAGCAGATATCGAGCACCGTGTCACCGTCGTCGGAATACTGTCGCAGACGATCCGTCACCGCCTCTGCCAAGGGCGCGTAATACCCCTTGTTGAGGAAATCACGGCGTGAGAGCGCCATCTCCCTGTTATCGCCCGTCAGCTCACCGCTTTTGCGCGACGAGAGCAGGTTGACATAGCCCTCCCTCGCGATATCATAGCTGTGACGGTTCTCACACCGCCAAGTTCTGTTTTCACATGTGAGCGCCTGTCCGCAGACAGGACATTTCATGATCTCCATCCTATCTCTCCAAACATTATCTGTTATTCAGATTTATTATACACCAAAACCGTATGAATGCAAATGATAATGTCAGCATGTAAATTGTCATATAATTCCCGAACAGCGTAGAAATCATGAGAAAGATATGGTACAATAAAACGAATCATAAGTACAAAATAACGCAAAAGGGAAAAAGGGTATGGAAATCTCGATGATATCAACAAAAAGAAAGCTCCTCTCGCTGATCCTCAAGGTCGTGATCGTCGTCTCGGCGGCGGTCGGCGTCTATCTCAGCGCTACCGACAGCTTCTTCGCCTTTATGAGCGGCAGTAAGGTGTTCATGTACTTTACGATCCAGTCGAATATCGCGATCGCGATCGTCTGCGCTGTCGGCGCGGTACTGCTATTGAGAAACAAACCGGTCGCAAACGGCTGGTTCGTCCTCAAATTCGTCTTTACGATTGCCATCACCCTCACCGGCGCGGTGTTCTGCTTTATGCTGGCGCCCACGCTGGGGGATAAGGCGTGGAACCTGAGGAACCTGCTGACCCATGTGGCGGTGCCGATCGCGTCGGTCATCGACTTCTTTGTCACGGGCGTTTTCGGCGATATTCAAAAGAAGCATATCCCCTATACCATCCTGCCGCCCCTCGCCTACGTCATCTACGCCACAGTAGCGTTCATCGCCGGATGGGAGTTCAGCCCGGGCAGGAACTACCCCTACTTCTTCCTCAACTGGAACAGTCCGGCAGGCGCGTTCGGCTTTTGTGGGGAGCTGCCGTTCATGGGCTGCGTCTGGTGGATCATCCTGCTGACGCTGCTGATCCTCGCGGTCGGGCTGATCTATGTGCTGATCCTCAACAGGATCAAACGCGAGAGCAACGGCATCTACCAAAAACAATCATAAAACCAACTTTCACGACAAGGAGCATTATGGATTATTCAAGCACATTATCACAGCAATTCAATATCAAAGAGGAGTACGCGCAGAACATCATCACCCTGCTCGACGACGGCAACACCATCCCCTTCATCGCCCGATACCGCAAGGAGATGCACGGCTCCATGGATGACCAGCTCATCCGCGAATTCAGCGAGAAGCTGGAATACCTGCGCAATCTCGACAAGCGCAGAGAAGAAATACGCGAGCTGATCGACGGACAGGAAAAGCTGACCGACGAGGTCAGCGCCGCCCTCGATCAGGCGCAGACCTTAAGCGAGCTCGAGGACATCTACCGTCCCTACAAGCCCAAGAGAAAGACCAGAGCCTCGATCGCGAAGCAGCGCGGTCTGGAGCCGCTGGCGCTGGCGATCATCAAGCAGGAAAAGGGCTTTGACCCCATGAAAGCCGCAGAGGAGTATGTCGATGAGGAAAAGGAAGTGCCCACTCCTCAGGACGCGATCAGCGGCGCGATGGACATCATCGCCGAGATGCTCTCCGACAGCGCGGCGATCCGCGCGCACCTGCGCCCGATCTTCCGCAAAAACGCCCTGCTCAAATCGACCGCGACAAACGAGGAGCAGGACAGTGTTTACACCAACTACTACGACTACACGGAGGCGGTCAAGAAGATCGCCGGACACCGCGTCCTCGCCGTCAACCGCGGTGAGAAGGAGGGCTTTTTGAAGGTAGGGCTCGTGCTTGAACCGTCCCTTGCCTTAAACGTCATCTATCTCGCGCTGGACAAGGGCACCAACCCCCTGTGCTCCGACATTCTGCGTGCCGCAGGTGATGACGCGTACACGCGGCTGATCTTTCCCTCTCTCGAACGCGAGATCCGCTCTGAGCTGACCGAAGCAGCGGACGAGAACGCGATGAAGGTCTTTGCCACCAACCTCAAACAGCTCCTCATGCAGCCGCCCGTCAAGGGCAAGACGGTGCTGGGGCTCGATCCCGGCTACCGCACGGGCTGCAAGGTGGCGGTCGTGGACGATACCGGCAAGGTGCTCGACACGGCGGTCATCTACCCCACCCACTCAGAAGCGAGGATCGCGCAGTCAAAGCGCAAGCTGCTGGAGCTAATCAAAAAGCACAACGTCGACATCATCTCCATCGGCAACGGTACCGCGAGCAAGGAGACCGAGATGTTTGCCGCCGACGCGATCAAACAGGCGGATCACAAGGTCTACTACATGGTCGTCAGCGAGGCAGGCGCGTCGGTCTACTCCGCCTCTAAGCTCGCCGCCGCGGAGCTGCCCGAGCTGGATCTGACGCTCCGCAGCGCCGTGTCCATCGCCAGACGCCTGCAGGATCCGCTCGCGGAGCTGGTCAAGATCGAGCCCAAGGCGATCGGCGTGGGACAGTACCAGCATGATATGCCGCAAAAGCGGCTCGGCGAGACCCTCGACGGTGTTGTCGAGGACTGCGTCAACTCGGTCGGCGCGGATCTGAACACCGCCTCCCCTGCCCTATTGCTCAGGGTATCGGGACTGGGCGCGACCGTGTGTAAGAATATCGTAGCCTATCGTGAGGAGAACGGCGCGTTCGGCTCACGGGCGGAATTAAAGAAAGTCCCAAAACTGGGACCCAAAGCCTTTGAGCAGTGCGCCGGCTTTTTGCGCGTGCCGGAAAGCCGCAATCCGCTGGATAATACCGGCGTTCACCCCGAGAGCTACGCAACCGCCAAGGAACTGCTAAAGCGCGTCGGCTATACGGAAAAAGAAATTAAATCGGCAAGATTCCCCGACCTGCAAAGCAGGGTAAAGCAGCTCGGCGCCAAGAACCTCACTGAACAGCTCGGGATCGGTCTGCCGACCCTCGACGATATCGTCAGGGAGCTCATAAAGCCCGGACGCGATCCGCGCGACGAGATGCCAAAGCCGCTGCTGCGCACCGATGTGCTCGACATCAACGACCTCAAGGAGGGCATGGAGCTGACCGGCACGGTGCGCAACGTCATCGACTTCGGCGCGTTTGTGGATATCGGCGTGCATCAGGACGGTCTGGTGCATATCTCACAGATCTGCGACCGCTTCATCAAGCACCCCTGTGAGGTGCTCAAGGTAGGCGACGTCGTCAAGGTCAGGATCCTGTCGGTCGACGTCAAGAAGCAGCGTATCTCACTGACCATGCGCGGATTATAGAAAGGCGATCAAATGAACAACAACGATAACATGATACAAGATCAGGTTGCCGGAGAAGCCAAGCAGCTCTGGGGCGATACCGAAGCGTACAAAGAGTATGAGCGCCGTATGGCGGACGGTACACAGAAGGATCAAAACGCCCTGCGCGACGGCATGGAGAAGATCATGGACGGCTTTGCGAAGCTGCGCGAGAGCGGCGTGACCCCCGATCACGAAAAAGCGCGTACACAGGTCAAAAAGCTGCGAATGTTCCTTGACGAGCACCTGTATCACTGCACCGACGCGCTCCTCTCGGGACTCGGCGAGCTGTATATCAGCGATGAACGCTTTACCAAAAACATCGATAAGCACGGCGAGGGCACCGCGGCGTATATCTCTGCGTGTATCAAGAGCTTTTGCGCCGACAGGTAATATGAGCCGCGTCAATGATACCGGCTGAAAAGAGGACGATCATGACCATCCGTTTTATCACACTCGAGTTGATCTTTACGGCGATCTGGCTGCTGGTCAGAGTCATCGTTTGGATCAGGAACAAAGGGATCGACATCAAACGCGAGGCGATGCTGCTGCTCATGTACATCAATCTGGCGGTCATCATCCGATTCGTCTTTTTCCCTATGGAGACCGTCAACGGACAGATACAGCCGCTTTATTTCGACCCTGCGAGAGCGTTCCCGTTCCGATTGAACCTGATCCCCTTTACCAACCTGCTGCGATTCAAAACGGCGCGTGAGCTGATGTGGAATCTGGTAGGCAATACGGTGATGTTCATCCCGACCGGTATTATCCTGCCGATCCTGTACAAAAGGCTGGACAGCTTTTGGAAGGTGTCGCTTGCAGGCTTTTTGATATCGCTCTCGATCGAGCTCCTCCAACTGCCGCTCGCGGAAAGGATATCCGACGTGGACGATCTGATCCTGAACACCCTCGGCGTGATGCTCGGCTACGGTATCTACGCGTTGATCAAACGGATTATCCATATCAAGCATAGGAAGGCATAGGAAGGCATATGAAAGAGTATCATTTCTACGGTCATCAGACCGCTGTTGTTAAAACCGAGAACGGGCTGACGCCGCGCGACTGCTACGATATCCTCAGCGGTATCTGGTGCGCGGATACCTGCGCGCCGCGTATGCGCGATGACTGGACGCCCGACAACAAAACGCTCGGGCAATGCTCGATCACGGCGTTTTTGATACAAGACCTGTTCGGCGGCAAGGTGTACGGCATCCGACAATCGGGCGGCAACTTCCACTGCTTCAACGCGGTGGGCGACTGTGTATTCGACCTGACGAGCGAGCAGTTCGGCGATAGCGAGCTCAACTACAACGACTGCCCCGAGCAGCTGCGTGAGGTGCACTTCGCAAAACAAGAGAAGCGGCAGCGGTATGAAAAGCTCAAGGCGGCATTTCTCGCCGCCATGCCGACCATCCGCCCGATGCGCAAGGAGCACGTCGAGCGCTACGGCGCGATCTATGCCGCGGCGTTCTCAGGCGAGCCGTGGAACGATCCGTGGGAACCGCAGGACGCCATGATCCATGTGGGCGAGCTGCTCGATTCCAAGCAGGCATACGGGCTGGAATATGTTGTGAGCGGTGAGATCGCCGGCTTCATCCTCGGCACCTCGATGCTGTTCCACTACGGCAGGACGTTCGAGATCAACGACCTTGCCGTCGCGCCCGAATATCAGCGGCAGGGGATCGCCGGTCGGTTGCTGACGCACTGTCTGGACGACGTCAGGGAGCAGGGAATGGTCGGCGCGCATCTGATCACCGTGGGAGAAGGCGTCCTGCCCCGATTCTATGAGGATTTTGGATTTGGCAAAGAAAACCGCGTGATCCTGATGGGAAAGGA
>DGUQ01000077.1:0-5529 GCA_002394725.1 Ruminococcaceae bacterium UBA4306 | reverse complement strand
CAGGGTGTGAGAGGTCTTTGTGATGATTATCAATGATGCTCGGCGATCAGTCTTTTTTCTTCCTGATATGCTGACACAGGTCGAATTTGAAGCCGGTCGGAGAGACCATCAGCGCCGATTTGGATGAGGGGGTTTCGATGATCGACTGGGAGCCGCAGACAAAGCCGCGCGCGGTGAGCATCTCATACGCTTCCTCAAAGTTATCGACATTCATGCGGATGATCACGGAATCCAGCGGTTTTACGGGGACACTCGCGATATCGATATAGTGCCCGTCGGCATGCTTCATGGTGACGTCGTTGATCTCTCTGCCGTCGAGCTGGATCTGCTTATGCCGCTGCTCAAAGCCGAGATCCTCAAACAGCTTGATCATGTTATCGGCGTCGGCGATATCGGTCAGGATCAGCGGACTGAAGCCGGTGATTTTCATCATTATTCCTCCCGTTCAATGGTACTTTATTGGCATTATCGTAGCATATCCGCCGCATATTTGCAAGCATAAATTCAGCGATCGGAAAGGGTTTTGGCAAATTGCAGGACGGCATAGGCGGTTCTGCTCTGCTGTTCCTTGGCGGAGATCGTCGCCTCACCATCGCCCTTCTGCGCGCCGTAGTTGCCGAACTGCGCGTGATTGCCGCCCTCGATGACCGTTTCGGCAGTGCTGTGTGGGAAATCCTGCTTGGCGTTTTCATACGCTTTTCGGTCGAGCACCTTGTCCTGTGTGCCGTACACGGACAGCAGCTTAGCGGATCCGTCGAGCGGCTTGGTCGGATAAGCGGCGAGCAGTACCGTGCCGTCAACCGCGTCCTTGTGAGCGGCGGCATAGCTCGCGGCGATCATGCCGCCCATCGAATGACCGCCCACCATCACGGTATCGTAATCATACTTCGACGTGATCTTATCCGCGGCGTTTTGGTCAAAGATCGCCATGCGCATCGGCAGATCGAGCAGGAAGCAGTCTACACCTCCTGCCGCGATCTCCTTCATCAGCGGCAGATACGCCTGCGCGTCCACCTTTGCGCCGGGGTAGAAGATCAGCGCTGTATCCTGTCCCGCGCCGTCGACAAAGTATCCGCCGTCGATCGCGGTGACGGTTGCGCCGGTGGGCTCGGACAGCACGGCGAGCGCTTCCTCCTGCGCTGTATAATGGACGTTGAGGTAGCAAAAGCCGACAACGCAGAGGATCAGCAGACCGAGCCCAACGCTGATCAAGATATGGAGAATGAGGGGCAGCTTCTTTTTCTGCTTCTTGCGGATCAGTCCCGTGAGCAGAAAGCTGAGCCCGAACACGATCGCGACCGCCGCGATGGATAGTAAGATATATTTCAAACAATCACCTGATTCTATAATGGTACTGACAAAAAGTATAGCACATTACAAAGGCGATCACAAGCACCCGAACGGGTTCTCATAAAAATCGTCAAAAACAGTGGAACTTTTCAGAAATCTTCTGTATAATAAAAGGGAAAAGGAGTGAGGAGCGTGGCTGATAACAGAAAGGAACGCTTGGCGGCGGACTACCGCGCTATGCTGCGATTGCAGGACAGACCGTATCTGTCGTGGATCGTGACCAAGGGGGAGCCGCCGTACGCGGAGGAATACCTGCTTACCGTCAAGATCAGGACATACGCGCTCTCGGCGACCGAGGAGCGATACATCGTGAGCGCCATCGACCAATGCACGGTCAGGATCACGCTGTGGGATTCCTACCCCAAGCTCGCTCCGAACACCAAGATGCTCAACATGCCGCCCGTATTCCATCCGAACTGGTACTCCAAGGGCACCTACTGCCCGAGCGAAAGGTGGCAGGAGGACGATTCGCTCAAGGACTATGTCAAGCGGATGCTCGGCACACTGACCTATGATCCCACGCTTGTCGAAACGCGATCCCCCGCGAATTTCAAGGCGGCGGCATGGTTCAAAAAAATGCGGAATCATGATGAACTATTCCCGTCCGACCCTGTTGCGCTGACGGAGAACGCTCCCGATGAGATCACAGAGAAAGAAACCCTCGGCGCAATCATCGACAGCTGGGAGATCAAACGCTAATCGGAGGTGACGATATGCCCGATATCATCGTCCATACGCGCTTTGGCGCTCAGGTGCTGGAGCGCCTTGCGATCGACGTTGACCGCGACATCTACGACTTCGGACTGATCGGTCCCGACCCGTACCTGTTCTACCGCTTTTATATCGCGCCGTTTCGCCATCGCGTGAACCGCTATTCGTCCGTCATGCACCGCGAGCATACGGGCGACTTCCTCATAGAGCTGATCAAGCGCGGCAAAAACAACCGCAAGGTGTTCTCCTATGCGGCAGGCTTTTTGTGCCACTACGCGCTGGACTCCACCGCTCACCCCTACATCAACCGCAAGGCGAAGAACAGCTTCCCCATGCACATGGCGATCGAGCATAAGCTCGACAGGATGACAGGCGGCGAGGTGCGTATCCCATGCTTTTTGCCCGAATCGATGAAGGACGCTGTCGGCGGCGCGATCACCGATATCTACGGCTGGGATGACGCGTGGGAGAAATTCAGACAGGGTCACCGCGACATGAAGCCGTTCTACGCGATCGTCACGGACAAGAGCGGATGGCTGGACAGGATCGCCGGCAAAACGCATACCAAGCTCGCGCTGATCTCATACCGCAGCAAGGCGATCGACGATATGGATCTGCGCGGCTTCTCTCCGCTCTATCGCAGGGCGTTGGCGGACGCGGTGCGGTATATTGAGGCGGCACATGATTTTGTACGGGATAGGATCGATGAAGCGGCGCTCAGAGAGATCACCGGCAGCCGCTCATATATCGACGGATAATCGAGGTGAACATATGCTGACAAAACGCAAAACGGTACGCAAATACATCCGGTTCTACGGTCAGGTGCAAGCGGTAGGATTCCGCTGGACGGCGATGCAGGCGGCAAAGCTGTACGGCGTGACCGGATGGGTGCGGAATGAATATGATGACAGCGTATCGATGGAGATACAGGGCACCGAGCGGCAGATCGACGACGTGATCGCCGCCATTGATCGCGGCGCCTACATCGTTATCGACCGCATGGAGGTCAAGACGCTGGAAACGACAGAGGATGAACGCGGCTTTCGGGTGAGGTACTGATACTAAACAAAAACCGCCGCTGTGGGAGAGCGACGGTTCGGCACTATGGAAGTAACTTATACTAAGTAGCATAGGAGGATATGAGAAAGGTTATTCCACATCTTCATTCTGTTTTTCAAGCGGAATCGATTCTCCGCTCTCACTTCAAGCGGAGCGATCGAGGTCGTGCATCAGCCTGACCTTCATCTTATCGCCCTCGACAAAGATATCCACCGCGTCGATGTGTTTGTCGGGGTGCGCTTTGACAAGCTCGCTGACATACATGTTGATAATTTTGTCAGATACGTGTTCTCCTCTTACGTTGATCTTCATACAATCACTCCTTCAATTATTCGAACAGTTGTTTTATTTCCTACAATTATATTGTAACAGAGAACTCCTGTAATTTCCAGTTACAGGTTGCCCATTTTCATATCAGTTTGTTAACGGTTAATTCCTTTTTGAATAAAAATAATGTCACTTTGTAACCGTTAATTCCCATTGGAAAATAAACGATTTTTTAATATATTTTGAAGAAAAATAACCGAAAAACACAAGATTTTGTATCTTCCGCAGGAGAAATTTATATTTTTTCATAATCGAAAAATAGGCGGTTTTCGGAGGTCTGAGTATTTGAATTGTTCGAATATCTCGCAAGGATATATCGCGATTACTATTATGTCGGCAACCCTCCGCCGCGGATAGTGATCCGCAGCACCTCCCTTAGAAAAGGGAGGCTTTTTTATACTGATATTTAATAAAACAGACGAGGATCGATACCCTCGTCTGTGTTTATAAAAGTATTATCTTATCAAAACACGGGGTGTTTCCATGTGGATGAAAAGACACGCGGCTTGTCCGTTTATTTCGGCTCACATTTGCCGCATCGGGTACAGCCGTTGCAGATGATCCTCATGCCGCAGGTTTGGCATTTTTCGGAAAAGTACGGCTGATAGCGGCGTTCTTCCCTCAGAGGCATGCCGAGCAGGTTGGTGAGCTTGAAGTCGATCGGCTTGCCCTTGAAGCTCAAGCCCGACTTATGCGCCTGGCTCGCCTGCAGCTCGCTGCTCTCGATACGGTACATCCTGCCGTCCTTGACAAAGCGTCTTCCGGTGCCGACAAAGGCAAAGGTAACGTCATGCTCTCTGCACTCGTCGCTGAGCGCCTTGACCCACTCATAGTGACACGGCCGCGCCCCCGAATAGTTCTCACCGTCACAGATGACCTGCTCGATCTGTCCGCTCTTGAGATAGTCTTTTAGGCTCACGGCGCCGATGAACGGCGCGCACATGACGCCCTTATGCTTGAAGGGCAGCGTCAGCAGGATCGGGACGCGCTCATCGGCACGCCGCTGATTCTCACAGCTCACGTTGAAAAAGACGTTCTCCCAGCCGTCGCCCCAGTCATACGGTAAGCATTGCGCTGCTCGCTCGGGACGCTTCGTCAAGAGGAAGAATACGACGTCGGGTCGCTGACGGATGATGCTCCATGCTTCGTCACGCCACAAGTCCGCCTCCTGTAAAAAGAAATCCGAGGTCATGCACACGCGGAGCTGTTCGCCGCTCTCGACCTTGTATCTGCCGCGGCGATCCTTGGACAGCGGATAGCGAAAGCCTGATTTCGTTTTGTAGATATCCGCGCCGTTTTTGCCGCGCTGTTCATCGAGGAAGTACATATAGCAGTTCTGACATCCCTCGCTGCACTTCTTGCAGCCGTGCCACGGGTTCCATATATCGTGCATGCTCTCCCCCTCTTTCTGTTTGAGTCGAGTGTTCTCAGTCGGTTACGGTATAGCCTTTATCCGCAAGCGCTCTCAACGCGCGCTCAAAATCCGCTTCTTTGACAAGGATATAATCGGTGTTGTAGGTCGATACGGCGAAGATGCCGATCTTGTGCTCCGCTAAGATCGCGGAGAGCTTTGACAATATCCCGATCAGGGAGAAATCGAGCACCCCCTGTATGCGAAAGCCCCTCCAGCCATCGTCACGCGCCGCGGTATGCTCGGGTACATCCTCGGTGCGGCACACGAGCGATAGCTCTTCGTCCGTTCTGCCGATAAAATAAAAATCCTTGTGTAAGTCGACGGCGGCGATATCCGATACCTTGCATACCGAGAAGCGGTACGGCAGTTTTTTCAGTTCCATGATCCTACTCCGTTTCTGATACTTTATACTAAGTAGCAATAAAACACTTTAATATCTATTGCGGAGAATTCCGCATAACTGCGTTGTCAGTCTTGACAGGCGGCAGCCTGCCTGCGCCCTCCGCCTTGTTCTGCGAAATTCTCCGCTAATATCTTTTTAAAGCTCTTTATTGCTACTTAGTATAAAGACATATTTCGTGTATTTGTCATACCCTTTGATATACTGATCGGACAACCGCACTCTCAACCGATCATGTGAGAATAAGCGTTCCGCGGCTTACCGCAAA
>DGUQ01000097.1 GCA_002394725.1 Ruminococcaceae bacterium UBA4306 | reverse complement strand
ATACTAAGTAGCAATAAAACACTTTAATATCTATTGCGGAGAAATCCGCATAACTGCGTTGTCAGTCTTGACAGGCGCCAGCCTGCCTGCGCCCTCCGCCTTGTTCTGCGAAATTCTCCGCTAATATCTTTTTAAAGCTTTTTATTGCTACTTAGTATTAAAGGGATTCACATTGAATGACAACCCCCAAACAAGAGAAAATAGCAAATGAGAAAACAAGAGATAAAATGAGTAAAAACGAGATAAAAGAAGCTAGACGGGTTGTATATTTAAAAATTCGGTTTTTACTCTTGACTTTACGGCGTGAAAGTGGTAGTATAATCAGGCGTTAAGTAAAGAATAATCAAGGAGGTAAAGCTATATGTCCACTTATATGGCTAAAAAAGGCGAAGTCGAGCGCAAGTGGTATGTCATCGACGCCGCGGGCAAGACCCTCGGTAAAGTCGCTGCCGAAGCAGCTGTCCTGCTCAGAGGCAAGCACAAGGTCACATTCACTCCCCACGTTGATTGCGGCGACCACGTCATCATCATCAACTGCAAGGACGTTGTCCTCACCGGTAAAAAATTAGAACAGAAGAAGTGGTACCGCCATACCGGTTATGTCGGTCACCTCAAGGAAACCAACTACGCTACCCTGATGGCTACCCGTCCCACCAAGGCGGTCGAGCTGGCTGTTAAGGGCATGGTTCCCTCCAACACCATCGGCAGAGCAGCTATGCTGCGACTCAGACTCTTCGAAGGCGCTGAGCACAATCATCAGGCTCAGAAGCCCGAAGCATGGGAATTTTAAGAAGGAGGAACGATAAATGTACGATAAGGCACCTTATTTTTACGGCACCGGCAGAAGAAAATCTTCTGTAGCAAGAGTTCGCCTCTATGCAGGCACCGGTAAGATCACCATCAACGACAGAGATATCGACGATTACTTCGGTCTTGAGACCCTCAAGCTGATCGTTCGTCAGCCCCTCGAGCTCACCGAGACCGGCGAGAAGTTCGACGTAGTTTGCCGCGTTGGCGGCGGCGGCGTTACCGGCCAGGCGGGCGCGATCCGTCACGGTATCTCCCGCGCACTGCTTCAGTATGATTCCGACGCGCTTCGTCCCGCCCTCAAGAAGGCAGGCTTCCTCACTCGTGACCCGAGAATGAAAGAGCGTAAGAAATACGGTCTCAAGGCCGCTCGTCGCGCTCCGCAGTTTAGTAAGAGATAATCAGATTTATTATCGATTTCACCAAACCTCTCGATTGTTCGGGAGGTTTGTTTTTTAAAATGCTTCAACAACAGAAAAGTCCTGTAATGCCGCAAAGACAAATCACCTCTTGATTTCTCTACCGTTTTATTGTAGAATAAATAGGCAAAGCAAAAAGAAAAGGATTGATATATATGAAAAAGATCATTGCACTGATTGCGGCGATGGCGCTGGTGCTTTCTCTGAGCGCCTGTTTCATGCCCAACGCTAACAATAATAGTGAGTCTACCTCGGATCAGGCGAACGCCGCCGACATCACATCCTATGACAAGGATTTTGACGGTCTGGTCAAGTACATCAATGACCGCGGCTCCAATTATGAGAAAATGGATATCTACTATGATCTGATCGGCGCGGATAACGGCGTGCGCATCGTGCTGAACAAGAACGCGTTTGTCGAAGTCTATGATTTCTCCGGCGCGTCTGCCAACACCGCCAAAGCGAAGGATATCCTCAACGCGGTTCGTGAGAACGGCAAATTCAAGCCGATCGAGGACGGCACGGAGCTGACTGCCGCGATTACCGACAGCGGCAAATATGTGCTCGCGTGGGACGCGTCTCGCAGCTTCGATTACACCGGTAAGGTCGTGACCGACGAGCTGAAAGAAAATTGGTAAGCATACCATAAGTGAAAGCCCGACGCTCTGTCGGGCTTTTTTGCTTTACAGGAAACTGCTTGTTTCCTGTAAAGTAAAAAGATTTGTATGCCCGCCCAGTTTGCAGCTGGCGCTGCAACGGGCGATGGCGATGCGAAATGCGCGCGGAGCGCGATTTCTTGCGAGCAAAAACGATTCTGTTTATTTATTGGCGAAGTCGAGAGAATAAAAGCCGAATCGCGGAAAGGAAGCTTCATCGGCAACAGCGAGCAGGAGTGTGCCGTCAATTGAGGGAAAGCCCTCCGCCTGCATGAGAAAGACCGATTCTTTCCTCAGGCTCCATTCCGAGGTGAGCACGGTGACGCGGCAGCTTTGAGAGCGTTCTCTCAGGCGGTTGTATACGCCCATGATCCACAGGCTCTCGATATCGTAGCCCTCGATGGACGTCTTGCTGACGCCGGCGATCTCGGTGTTCATCGCGTCATGGGGCAGAGGCTTGCGAAAACGCAGGTTGAACGCTTCATCACCGACCACACTGCGACAGGCACAACAGAATATGCTGTCGGTGGTACGATACTCTTTATCGGTCAGGGTATCGAGATCCTCGCAAAATTCGCGCAAAGCGGCAGTTTCCTTCTCGGAAAAGCCATTGAATTCTTCTGTTTGGGGGATCGGGATCTTACAGAGATCACGCGCTTTTGCGATACAGTCGTTGTAAACGGGGAGCTTGATATCGCCCTTGTCGAGGTCGGCGAGCAGACGGCGGTTGAGTTCATCAAAGGTGAGCGTGCGGCTGTAGGAGAGGTCAAAATCACGCTCGTGCTCGGGATAGCGGTGGTAGCGGCGACAGGTCAGGCGGTCATGCTCATCAACGCCGTAGACATTGTACGCCTCAAAAATATCGTTGCGCTCACGGCGTTCGATCCCACCGCGCACCTGACTGCGGCACCATTCGACAAAGGGATCGACGGGCGCTTGCTTGATATCCGGTTCGGGTTTTGATGGCTCGGGAAGAATCTTTTCTTCGGGCATTTCGGGGATCGGCTCGGGTTTCGGTTTTTCGGAAGATCGAAAGAATTTGAATGGATGTTTCATGGCTTCCTCCTCTAATAGTATAATAACAAATTAACATCGGTTTGTAAATGACGGGATTTTCGGTTGCGGCGGCATGAGATTTGTGGTACAATCTGCATGAGGTGAGTGCGAATGAAAATCGTTCTGACAGACGCGCAAACGGTCGTCGATGAGCTGGTGACAGCAGACTGCCTGAGTGAGTTCGGAGAGGTCGTCTCTCACGGTTTGCTCCGATATGAGGAGGTCGCCGAGGCGATCGCGGACGCGGACATCGTATTGTGCAATAAAACGCTGCTCGACAGTCACACCCTGCGGCTCGCCAAACAGCTGAAATATATCGGGGTCTTCGCGACGGGATATAACAATATCGACGTTGACTACTGCCGCGCGCACGGGATCACGGTGTGCAACGCAGGGTCGTATTCGACGCAGTCGGTCGCGCAGCAGACCTTTGCGCTGATTCTGGCGCATTATAATCAGATCGCGGCTTACGATCGCTATGTGAAGGACGGCAGATGGAAGCGCAGCCCGACCTTTTCGCCCTTTGTTTATCCGCTCAATGAGCTGATGGGCAAAACGCTGGGCATCGTGGGACTCGGCGCGATCGGGCAGGAGGTCGCCGCGATCGCGAACGCCTTTAAAATGCGCGTTATCGGTTATAATCGCAGCGTGAAGAAGGCGCCTAACGTGGAGCAGGTGAGCTTTGACAGCTTGCTCCGTGAGAGCGATATCATCAGCGTGCATTGTCCGCTCAATGCCGACTCCGAGGATCTGTTCAACAAAAAGACGTTCTCAATGATGAAGAAGGGTGCTTTGTTTGTCAACACGGCACGCGGCGGCGTAGTCGTGGAACGGGATCTGTATGACGCGCTCGAAAGCGGACACCTCGGCGGCGCGTGTCTGGACGTTTTGCGCGTGGAGCCGATGGAAGAGGATTGTATTTTGATGGAAGCGAAGAACTGCATCATCACGCCGCATGTCGCGTGGGCGCCGTTGGAGACCCGAGAGCGGCTGATGGGGATCGTCGCGGATAATATCAGGAACTTTTTGAACGGCGCGCCGACGCATGTGGTGAGCTGAGAAAATTCATGCTTTTGCAGAGGAACCGATTGAGATTAGGGTGACACCGTGTCACGCCCCTGACAATGATAATGTAAGGAGAGAATATGATCAGAAGAGCAAAAAACGAGGATATCGACCGATTGAACGCGCTGTTGTATCAGGTACAGCAGCTGCATGCCGACGGACGTCCCGACATCTTTAAAAACGGAGCAAAAAAATATACGACGGAGGAGTTGGAGCGCATCATCGCCGACGATATGACCCCGATCTTTGTTTATGAAGAGGACGGGCTTTTGATGGGCTATGCCTTTTGTATCTATCAGATCACGCAGGAGTCGGAGCAGCTGCACGCGCGCAAGGTGTTGTATATCGACGATCTGTGTGTAGACGAGCCGTACCGAAGAAAGCATATCGGCGAACAGCTGTATGAGCATGTGCTCACGGTCGCAAAGAAGAACGGATGTGACAGCGTAACGCTGAACGTGTGGCGCGTCAACCCCTCGGCGGAGCAATTCTATCAAAGGATGGGCATGGAGCCGCTGAAAACCATGATGGAACAGCGGCTCGGGTAAGACACGGTATCATCCCGATCCGGATGGATATGATACTAAGTAGCAATACTGTGATATTATACAGACGGCGGTGCAGGCGTACCGCCCCGTAACAAGATGGAGTGATAAAATGGAAAAAGGAAAACAATATATGAAGAGGACGATCCTCTTTCTGCTGATCTCATCGGCGGCGCTGTTATGCGCTGTATTTGACAATGTCGACAACGGCGTAGCAAAGTCGATCTCGTTCATCGGCGGTCTGCTGTTCTTTTTGTTCCTGCTGTTGGGATATTTCATGTTCTACCGATTCAGTCAGTTCCGCAAGCAGAACACGGATCGCGCAAAGGCGACAAAGGGCAAGCCCGGGATCATCGTATTCTTCTCCAATCCGCCGGCGAAGAAGGCGGATATCGCGATGATCATTTCCCTCGTCATCAGCATGGTCACGCTGATCATGGGACTGGTGAATACCGCGATACACGCAAACATACTTTTTAATGTGATTTCCGTTCTGTCGTCCGCCGTATTCATTTTCACAATCCAGATGCACGCGATCCTCAACGGCGTGAATTATCGGTATTATATGGAGTTGAATAAAAACGAATAAACGCAAGAAACCCCACTCGTTTGAGTGGGGTCATTTTTATGGAAAACTCTTATAAGCCTGCAACGGATTTTCCCGCGATCAGGTTGTCGGCTCCCTCGATCAGGCTGTTGATATAGGTCTTGCTGACGGTGCCGATGGTTTTTCCGTTATACTCCATGATGTATTGGGAGCCGTCGCCGCTGTATACGGTGAGGGTATCGGCGGAGCGGTCGGTCGTGTAGTGAAAGGTGACGGTCATCACCTTATCCTTGCCGTCGGACTCCGCGGCGCCGCTGTTCTTGATCATGGCGATATTCTGGAAGAATACGTTGAAGTCGTCGGTGTTCAGCTCCTTGCCGCCATAGGAGGCGGTAGAGTTGACGTTCTCCTGCTCGTTGCCGCTGTCGTCTTTGGTCTCTTCGACCGTCGTCTTGACGCTCAGCGTGAAATCGGTGTCGCCTGCCGAAAAAGCGATCTCGTCGATATAGCGGAGCTTGGCGTTCATCGGATTTTCGGGCATGAGCAGCTCGACGTTTGTCTTTGCCCAGCATACCGCCGCAAGCTGGATGGTGTAGATCACGTTTTTATCGGGATTAAAGACGTAGACGATGCCGTCGTCCTTGGGCGCGGAGCACCGCAGGGTGATGTCGGTGTCGGGATAGGTCGCGTTGATCTGCGCATAGGGCTTATCGACGCCGTAGGAGGCGAGCTGATCGTCACTCGGGTTGACGCAGACGACCGATTCCGCGTACAGACCGCGGATATTGCCGGCGATATCGCCCGCCTCGATCGCGTTGGCAGGCATCTCGATCGGCGACGTCATCAGATACGCCGCCTCGATCGCTTCATCCTTGTTCGGGACGAGGACGATTTCATCGTCAAAATGTGAGCCGCTGATCGTCGCCTTGGAGAACGCGGCATTATCGCTGTCCTCCATTTTATCGGTGATGTCAAGGCTGATAAAATTGTTGACGCTGTAGAGGAAGCTCTGCACATCGCTGCTGTTGACCAGATAAACGTCCTTAGTCGTGCCGAACGCGACATAGGTGCCTGCTTCTCCTGCCGCCTCATTGCCGACGCGGATGATCGACGAGGTGTCGTCGGTGTAGGTCACCTTCGCGGTAGCGCGCGGCTCCTCCAGACCGAAGTCGGCGAGGTTGGCGTTCGCTTCGATGATACGGGTGAATTCGATCACACTGCTGTGCTTGGCGATATCATCGGCAACGCCCTCCTGCAGGGGGTACTTTTCAAAGCCGACGACCTTGTAGACGGTCGCTTCACCCGAGGGCGTCTCGGCGGTCACGCTGAACGAGCCGTCCTTGTTCTCGACGTCGATCCGCTTGATCTGTGCCGGGAC
>DGUQ01000028.1:3835-4451 GCA_002394725.1 Ruminococcaceae bacterium UBA4306 | reverse complement strand
TCTTCATACAGCCGTGTGCCTTGATCGCCTGATTGACATGGTGCTGGATGGTGACGTTATCGGGGTCGGAGAGATTGTCCAGATTGAAGAACGCCTCCGCCTTCTTCACGCCGACTTGGGTCAGCGTAGCGGTATGCGCCTTTTCATCCACGATGTAGTCGATCTTGTTTTCCTGATAGAATTCCTCGAGATCCTCCTTTGCGTCGGTCTCGGTAAAGACATATTTCTTCATGGTACGGGCGAGCTGATCGGCGCGCTCATACAGATCAGACGCCTTGTCGCCCTTACCCGAGATGATCAGCGGCGTACGCGCCTCATCGATCAGGATCGAGTCGACCTCGTCCACGATGGCAAACGCGTGCTCGCGCTGTACCTTCTGTTCTTTATAGACGACCATGTTGTCGCGCAGATAGTCAAAGCCCAGCTCATTGTTGGTGCCGTAGGTGATATCCGCGTTGTACATGCTCTTGCGCTCCTCGGCGGGGATATCGTGGATGATCAGACCGACCGAGAGCCCCAGCCAGCGATAGAGCTTGCCCATCCATTCGGAGTCACGCTTTGCCAGATAATCGTTGACGGTGACGATGTGCACGCCCTTGCCGGTCAAGCCGTTGAG
>DGUQ01000028.1:0-3721 GCA_002394725.1 Ruminococcaceae bacterium UBA4306 | reverse complement strand
GCGATACGTCCCTGATGCAGGACGATGCCGCCGATGATCTGCACGGGGAAGTGCTTCATGCCCAGCACTCTCCATGACGCCTCACGGCATACCGCGAACGCGTCGGGCAGGATATCGTCGGTGGTCTCGCCCTTATTCAGACGTTCCTTGAGGACAGCGGTCTGAGCCTTCAGCTCGCTCTCGGACATCGCGGCATATTTGCTCTCCAGCGAGAGGACCTTATCGCAAATCGGTTTGATACGCTTTAGCTCGCGCGACGAGTAGTCGCCGAACAGCGCTTTGAATAAACCCATAGTATCAGTTCCTTTCTACTTTGGTGACAATAAGAAAACTTGGGACAAATCCCTATATCACCCCATTATAAATATGAGTATATCATATTATAGGGAAAAAATAAAGAAGAAAAAGAGATTTTTACGATCGTGATTTTTAGTCATTTTGCATGGCGGAAGCAAACGATCAAACAGCAGAGGATTCGGGCGGCATAATTTTAGCCTTATATTTCTAATATGTTATTGAATTTCTGTGTCTGTTGATGTAAAATACACTTACATATGGGTATTATTACGGGTAATACGGCAGAGCGGCACAAGCCGCCCGTATACGCAGTGATAACCGAATGGACGGGGAGGGTGTATGACGAAACCAATCAAAAGAAAAAGACGACTGTCGTCGTTCCAGATCATCATCCTCGGCTTTGTCGGGGTGATTTTACTGGGAGCGCTGTTGCTCATGCTCCCCATCTCCGCGAAAGACAGAACCGTTACGCCGTTCAATCAGACGTTGTTTACCTCGACCTCGGCGGTCTGTGTGACCGGACTGATCGTACAGGATACCGCCACTCACTGGTCGCTGTTCGGTCAGGCTGTCATATTGACTTTGATACAGGTCGGCGGCTTGGGCGTCATCACGATGGCGGCTTCCTTTGTCCTGCTTTCGGGTAAAAGATTCAGCTTCAGTCAGCGCAACACGATGCAGAACGCGATCTCCGCGCCCAGTCTGGGCGGTATCGTCCGATTGACGAAGTTCGTCGTCAAGGGTACGGCGATCATCGAGCTGCTGGGCGCTGTCGCGATGATGCCGGTGTTTGTGCAGAGCCACGGCGTCAGGGGCGTCTGGATGGCGGTCTTCCATTCTGTTTCCGCCTTTTGTAACGCCGGTTTCGATCTGATGGGCACGCCGGAGCAAAAATTCGCTTCCCTGACCTCCCTGCCCACGAATCCGATTGTCAATATCGTCATCATGCTGCTGATCATCATCGGCGGTATCGGCTTTTTGACGTGGAGGGACGTCATCACCAACAAATTTCGATTCAAGCGTTATCGGCTGCAGAGCAAGATCGTCATCGTGACCTCCGCGATTTTGATCGCTGTTCCCGCTTTGATCTATTTCTTCTATGATTTCGAGAATCTGCCGATGGCGCAAAGAGTTTTTGGCTCGCTCTTTCAGGCGGTCACACCCCGAACCGCCGGCTTCAACACGCTCGACCTCAACTCCATGACCAGATTCGGTCAGGCTGTGATGATCATCCTGATGCTGATCGGCGGCTCGCCCGGCTCCACGGCAGGCGGTATGAAAACCATCACCGTCGCCGTGCTGTTCAAGAACGCGACCGCTTCTTTTAAACGACAAGAAGATCCCGAGTGCTTTGGCAGAAGGATCGAGGCGAGCGCCGTCAAGACCGCCTCTACGATCTTGGTGATGTATTTGACGCTCTGCCTTGTGAGCGCGGCGGTGATCTGTATGATCGAAAAGCTGCCCTATGAGGTATGCGTATTTGAGACCGCGTCGGCGGTCGGCACCGTCGGACTGACCCTCGGCATCACTCCGGGTCTGGGTATCGTATCACAGGTGATCCTTATTCTGCTGATGTTCCTCGGCAGAGTCGGCGGTCTGACCATTATCTACGCGGCGCTGTCCGGCTCGACCAAGAAGCTGTCCAGACTGCCGAAGGAAGCGATTACTGTAGGTTAAAGGAGATTGTTATGAAATCTATTTTATTGATCGGACTCGGAAGATTCGGGCGCAATGTCGCGATCCGGCTCACGCAGCTCGGGCATGATGTGCTCGGCATCGATCACGATGAAGAAAGGGTCAACAACGCCCTCGAATGTGTCACGGACGCGCAGATCGGCGACAGCACCAACAAGGCGTATCTTCGCTCTCTCGGCGTCAATAATTTTGACGTTTGCTTTGTGACGATCAGCAATGATTTCCAGAGCTCTTTGGAAACGACCTACCTGTTGAAGGAGCTCGGCGCCAAGTTTGTCGTCGCGCGTGCGGAGCGCGACGGACAGGAGCGGTTCCTTTTGCGCAACGGCGCGGATAAGGTGGTTTATCCCGAGAAGCAGGTCGCGCGCTGGGCGGCGATCCGTTACAGCTCCAATCATCTGCTCGAATATATCCAGCTGGATGACACCCACTCCATTTACGAGGTCACCATCCCCGAGGAATGGTTTGGCAAGACGATCGTCCAGTTGGACGTCAGAAGAAAGTACGAGCTGACCATTGTCGGCATCCGCGAAAACGACGTCATGAGCTTTATCGTCAAGCCGGATACGGTCTTGACGAAGGACATGTCGCTGTTGGTGCTCGGCGAGTATAAAAAGCTCAAAAAGTGTTTCAAGTTCTAAACATAACTCATACGATAACAGTAAACGGTTTTCGTTTATATTCCGATAGGATCAATTGACGAGGTAATTACTATGAATATCATTATCGTGGGATGCGGTCGTGTCGGCCGCTCGATCGCGGAACAGCTCAACGATGAAGGCCATTCCGTGACCGTGATCGACGAGCGATATGACGCGCTCGACAGGATCGCCGATACCCAGAATGTGATGGCGATACAGGGTAACGGCGCGACCTACACCGTACTGCGTGAGGCAGGGGTCGAAACGGCGGATCTGTTGATCGCCGTCACCGCTACCGACGAGTTGAATCTGTACACCTGCATGCTCGCGAAGAACGCCGGCATCGGCTCGACGATCGCGCGCGTGCGCAACCCCGAGTACATCCACGATGTAGAGAAGATCAAGGGACAGCTCAAGCTGACCTTGGCGATCAACCCCGAGTACACCTGCGCCTCTGAGATCTCCCGACTGGTCAAGTACCCCGGCGCGGTGAAGATCAGCTCCTTCGCAAAGGGTCAGGTGGATTTCATCAAGATCCGCCTCAATGACCGGACGCCCATCTCCGGCAAGCGAGTGGCGGACTGCGCTTCTATTTTAAAAGGCATGGTGCGCATTGTTTTTGTTGAGAGAAACGGCGAGGTCTATATCCCCAACGGCGATTTTACGCTTCAGGCGAACGATATGGTGTCCTTTGTCGCGCCCTCGGGCGCCGCGGCAAAGCTGCTCAAAACACTGGGCACGATCTCCAACAAGGGACGCTCCGTCTTTATTCTCGGCGGCAGCAAGATCGGCTTTTATCTGGCTAAGATCCTGCGTGAAGCAGGCGTCAGCGTCAAGATTATCGAGAAGGATACCCGTCGCTGTGAGGAGCTTTCCGAGGATCTTGACGGCGTGATGATCATCAACGCCGACGCGATGGATGAGGATCTCTTGTTAAGCGAGCATATCGACCGCGCCGACGGCGTGGTGTGCCTGATGAATACCGATGAAGAAAACCTGCTCGCGTCGCTCTATGTCAAGCAAGTCAACGAAAGAGCGAAGGTCATCACGGAGCTGGGCAACCTCAAGTTCTCCTCCGTAGTGGACAC
>DGUQ01000163.1:9406-10747 GCA_002394725.1 Ruminococcaceae bacterium UBA4306 | reverse complement strand
CTGATAAAAATGATAAAAAACCTCATAAATAAGGCAAATTTGAACTTGACTTAACAGAGAAACTAATATATAATGCTATTTTGTAAGGTTATGCAACCGAAAGGAGGAGTAACAATGCTCAGAACATATCAGCCTAAGAAGATCCATCGTAAAAAAGAGCACGGCTTCAGAAAGAGAATGTCTACCAGTAACGGCCGCAAGGTTCTTGCCAGAAGAAGAGCAAAGGGCAGAAAGCAGTTATCCTACTGATTTTGAAGAATAAAGGCCACTGAGGGCAGTGGTCTTTCTTTTCATTTATAGGATGTTATGATTTTCTTTTCTTCTTATCCCGAAAAGGGAAAAATCGTCATATTTTGACATCTGTATTCTATGATCGGTGGTTGAATGAAATATACTACGATTACCAGCAACAGAGATTATCAGCGGATCTACCGCAGGGGCAGATCCTATGTCTCTCCCGTTCTTGTTACCTATGCAATCAAAACAAAAAATAATAACCTTCGGATAGGTATCACCACCTCAAAAAAGGTCGGCAAAGCAGTACAACGTAATCGGTGCCGCAGAGTCATCAGGGCGGCATTCGCGCATCTTCACGCGGATCAAAGCAATTGCTACGACATTATTTTTGTTGCCCGCACCAAAACCGCATATTGCAAAAGCTATGAGGTTGAAAAAGCGATGCGGGATCATTTTACAAAGCTCGGTATCAACATGAATCATCCCGATAATTCCGAACGTCATTTTTCGGAATAAAAAGGCCGAATTTTTATATGAAAAAAATATTATTACGACTGATCCGTTTTTATCAGACTGCTATCTCACCACATACCGGACCCAAATGTAAATATTATCCCACCTGTTCCCATTACACGTATGAAGCGATCGAGCGCTTCGGCGCTTTTAAGGGAGGAATGATGGGATTATGGAGATTTCTTCGATGCAATCCGTGGTCCAAGGGCGGCTACGACCCCGTCCCCGAAAAAAAGCATAAGCTATAACAGTAAATCAGCAAGCTAACGGAAAGGCTTTTTGTATGTTTACAGTATTTAATTTTATCGGTAGCATATTCGGCTACGTCTTGTGGGCGATATTCTGGGTATTCCAGAACTTTGGTATCGCTATCATCGTTTTTACTCTGATCTTCAGAGCGATCCTGTTTCCTTCTTCCATCAAGCAACAGAGAAGTATGGCTGCGAACGCTTCTTTACAGGCAAAGCAGAAGGAAATCAGAGAAAAGTATGCCAACAATAAAGCAAAACAAAATGAAGAGATCCAGAAGCTCTATGAAAAAGAGGGCGTTTCCCCGATGTCGGGCTGTGCGACCTCTCTCTTCCCGATGTT
>DGUQ01000163.1:0-9282 GCA_002394725.1 Ruminococcaceae bacterium UBA4306 | reverse complement strand
ATCAATCAGATCAATATGATCCCCGGCGTTTATACAACGCAGAATAATATTTATTCCGAGATCAGCGCCTTACGACTCTTTACCAATCCCTCGAATGTCGATATGCTGATCAACCACGGCTTACCTGCCAAGGAGATCCACGCGATCCATAATCTCGCCGGCGGCTTCAACTTTTTGGGACTTGATCTGCTGTCGATCCCGAAGGATACCGGATTTACCTCTCCGATCATCCTGATCCCGATCCTCTGTCTTGTAACTTCTTTAGGTTCACAGATATTGACCATGAAAATGCAGGGCAACCCCATGCAGGGTCAGCAGGGCTGCACCAAGTATATGCTCCTTCTGCTTCCGCTGTTGACGGTATACATCTCTTA
Source organism: Ruminococcaceae bacterium UBA4306 (assembly GCA_002394725.1). Classification (GTDB taxonomy): domain Bacteria; phylum Bacillota; class Clostridia; order Oscillospirales; family Acutalibacteraceae; genus Ruminococcoides. The sequence goes on along the minus strand of DGUQ01000163.1, from coordinate 8,908 downwards.
TATCGTTCCCGGCGCGGTCGGCTTTTACTGGGTATGGTCCACGATCTTCGGCTTTGTTCAGACATTGTTGATCAACAAGTTCTTCTCAGCTGCTCATATGAACGCGCTGGCAGAGGCACAGCATGTCGCTTTACTGGAACAAAAAGAAGCAAAGGTGCCGTATGATTATCAACCGATCTCCGGTCCGAATCCGGCACTCAACAACAAAGTATCCAACAATAAAAAGAAAAAATAACTGGATTTGTCAGCAGCATAGGCTGTGACAGATTCTCTCTTAAATCATAAAGAAGGTGTCATTTTGTTAAGAGAAGCTATCGCTACAGGCGCTACGGTTGAAGAAGCTAAGGAAGCGGCCTGTAAGGAACTCGGCGTAGAGTCCTATGACGACAATATTGAGTTTGACGTAATTGATTTACCGAGCAAGAAAGTTCTCGGTTTGTTCGGCGGTCGCCCTGCAAAGGTAAGGGTCACCATCAAAAAGAGTGTATCTCAGGCAACGGAGGAATATATCAAGAATATCATTGCCAATATGGGCTTGAATGATATCACCGTTACCACTACAGAGGAAGATAATGTGATCACCATCGATATCGAGGGTGAGGACGTCGGCTTCATCATCGGCAGACGCGGCGATACTCTGGACGCGCTCCAGTCGCTGGCTTGCCTTGTCGCCAACCGTATCGACAGCTCCTACAAGAGAGTTGTCATCAACACCGGCGATTATCGTGAAAAGCGTGAAAAGACGCTCGAAGCGCTGGGCAGACGACTGGCGATCAAGGCGGCTAAGACCGGCCGCAAGAGCTCATTGGAGCCGATGAATCCCTATGAGCGCCGTATCATCCATACGGCTGTTCAGAAGATCAACGGCGCTACCTCCTGGAGTGAGGGCGAGAATATGAACCGTCATGTCGTGATCGGTCCCGACGGCAAGAGCAGAGAGAACAGCCGCGGCAGAGGCGGCAGACGCTCGGGCTACGGCAGAAGAAACGGCAAGCCGAAAAAGGCTGCTCCCGCCCCGAATCCCGACCGTAAGCCTCTCAACGAGGGCGGCGAGGTCGGTCTGTACGGCAGAATCGATAAATAAAAATGTCACTGCGAAGCCCTTGAACAGACGATTTTGACGGCTGTTCGGGTGTGGCATTATCGTGTTGCATCTAACGCGGGCGGATCATCCGTCCGCGTTTTTTGCAGTAAAATATCATCAAATAATAGGAATTGACAGTATGAATCACAATACTACGATCGCAGCTATCTCTACCGCGCAGGCGAGTGCCGGTCTCTCCGTCATCCGTATTTCGGGCGATGACGCGATCAGGATAGCGGACAGGGTTTTTCAGTCAAAATCGGGAAAAAAGCTGAGTGAAATGAAGGGTTATACCTGCGCCCTCGGACAGGCTCATGCCGGACAGGAACCAATCGATGAATGTATCGCGACCGTGTTCAGAGCGCCGCACAGCTATACGGGCGAGGATGTGGTGGAGCTATCCTGTCACGGCGGCGTGTATCTTACGGCGCAGGTGCTCCGAGCCGTATTCGACGCAGGCGCGCAGGCGGCACAGGCAGGTGAATTCACTAAGCGCGCGTTCCTCAACGGAAAGGTCGATCTGGTGGAAGCGGAATCGGTGATGGATCTGATCTCGTCCCGATCTAAAGCATCCGCTAGAGCGGCGCTGAATGTGAAAAATGGCGCTCTCTCCCGACGAATCAATGAGATCAAGGATACGCTGACCGATCAGGCGGCGCACCTCAACGCATGGGCGGATTATCCCGAGGAGGATATTCCTGAGGTTGAGAATACTACCTTGAATGATGTTTTGAGGATCGCGAATATCAACCTTGAGACGATCTTAAAGGAATATGATAACGGCAAGGTGCTCAAGGACGGGATCGATACCGTCATCGCCGGCAAACCGAATGTCGGTAAAAGCACGCTGATGAATCTGCTGACGGGCTATGATAAAAGCATTGTTACTCCGGTAGCAGGTACGACCAGAGATATCGTGGAGGAAAGCGTCAGTCTGGATAATATCATCCTCAATCTGAGCGATACCGCAGGCATCCGCACCACACAGGATGAGATCGAAAGCATCGGCGTCGATAAAGCGAAGGACAGGGTAAACGCCGCGGCGCTGATCCTCTGTGTGTTTGACAGCTCAAAGGAGCTCGATGACGAGGACAGGTCGATCATCAGCATGGTGCGGGACGCGAACGCGATCGCAATTTTGAATAAGTCCGATCTGCCGCAGAAGCTTGATGAAAAAGAGATCAAAGCAGTATTTGAGAACACGGTCAATATTTCCGCCAAGCATGGTGAGGGAGTGAAGAAATTGATCAACGCGATCAAGCGCGTTTGTATGATCGGTGACGTTAACGCGGCGGACGCGCTGATTTATAATGAAAGACAACGTGTTTTGGTAAAACAATCAATAAGTTGTGTTACTGAGGCAATTGAAGCACTAAATATGGGAATGACCCTCGATGCGGTCACCGTACTGATCGAAGAAGCGATCGGCAGCTTATGCGAGCTGACGGGAGAACGCGTATCGGATGAAGTCATCGACAGGGTGTTCCATCAATTCTGTGTCGGCAAATAAATGTTTCACGTGAAACAGGAACGCCTTTTGGCTCAAAGAACAGAATTATTCGGAGGATATTATGTCAACCTATTTTGCAGGTGAATATGACGTAGCTGTGATCGGAGCCGGTCACGCCGGTATTGAGGCGGCATTGGCATCGGCACGATTGGGTTGCCGCACGGCGGTCTTTACCATTAATATGGACGCGGTGGGCAACTGCCCTTGTAACCCCTCGATCGGCGGTACGGCAAAGGGTCATCTGGTGCGTGAGATCGACGCGCTGGGCGGCGAGATGGGCCGCACGGCGGATGAATGTACCCTACAGAGCCGTATGCTCAATCGAGGCAAAGGTCCCGCGGTTCACTCTCTGCGTGCCCAGATCGATCGCCGCAAATATTCCGCTGTGATGAAGCATAAGCTCGAATTGCAGGAGAACCTCGATCTGCGGCAAGCTGAGATCACAGAGCTTGCACGAGGTGATAACGGAAGCTGGCTCCTGACGACAAGGATGCTTGGTGTGTTTCAGGCAAAAGCTGTCGTTATCGCAACGGGAACCTATCTCGGCGGACGGATCTATGTCGGTGAGGTCAGCTACGAGAGCGGTCCCGACGGAATCTTCCCTGCGGCATTTCTGGGAGAGAGCTTGCGCAAGCTGGGTGTGAGAACCCGACGTTTTAAGACGGGGACTCCGGCTCGCGTCAAGCGCAGCTCGATCGACTTCTCCGATCTGGAGGTGCAAAAGGGTGATGAACCGACCGTACCCTTCTCCTATGACACCCTCACTCCCCCACCGAATAAGATCGAATGTCATGTCAGCTGGACGAATGAGAATACGAAGAAGATCATTTTAGAGAATATCCATCGCAGTCCGCTATACGGCGGCAAGATCGAAGGCGTAGGACCGCGCTATTGTCCGAGCTTGGAGGATAAGATCGTACGCTTTGCGGACAAAAAGCGCCATCAGCTCTTTATCGAGCCCTGCGGTGAGGATACGGAAGAAATGTATTTGCAGGGAATGAGCTCCTCTCTGCCCGAGGAGGTGCAGATCGCCTTTTATCATACGATCCCCGGCTTGGAGAATGCGATGATCATGCGCCCTGCCTACGCGATCGAGTACGACTGTATCGATCCGACCGATATGTTGGCGACCTTGGAGTTCAAAGAGTTCCCGGGCTTATACGGCGCAGGACAATTCAATGGTTCCTCCGGATATGAAGAAGCCGCCGCGCAGGGCTTTGTCGCCGGCGTGAATGCGGCGTTAAAGGTGCAGGGAAAGGATCCGCTGATCCTCGACCGTGCGTCCTCTTACATCGGTACGCTGATCGATGATCTTGTGACCAAGGGAGCTAACGAGCCGTACCGTATGATGACCAGCCGCAGTGAATACCGCTTGATCCTGCGTCAGGATAACGCCGACGAACGTTTGACGCCGATTGGATATAGGTTGGGTTTGATCAGCGAGGAGCGTTACCAGCGCTTTATCCATAAACAGGAATGGATCAAAGAGGAGAAGAAGCGTGTCGCAAAGACCGTGATCGCTCCTTCCCCTGCTTTGTCCGAAATACTTGTTTCACGTGAAACATCCGATGTTAAAACAGGAATCCGATTGATCGAATTGCTCAAACGACCCGAGTTGAATTATGAGGTACTCTCGCCGATCGATCCCGATCGACCCGACCTTGATCCTGCTGTATTTGAGCAGGTCGAAATCGCCATCAAGTATGAAGGATATATCAAAAAGCAGCTTGCCGCGGTGGAAAATATGAGGAAGCTGGAGAACAAGCTCTTACCCGATGATATCGATTATCGGAGCATCACGGGTCTAAGATTGGAAGCGCAGGAAAAGCTCAGCACGATCCGTCCGCTGAATATCGGACAGGCGAGCAGAATCAGCGGCGTATCTCCGGCGGATATCAATGTACTGATGATCTACCTCGTCAAGCAGAAAGGCAGGCAGTCGAATGAGTGATTTCAGACAGATTCTTTTGAATACGCTTGCTGAATTTGAGATGGCATTAGATGAGCTTGCGGTTGACAGGCTATGTAAATATTACGAGCTACTGATAGAATGGAATGAAAAAATCAATCTGACTGCGCTGACCGCGCCGGAAGATGTCGCGTTGAAGCATTTTACCGATAGTCTAATGCTGTTACGCTATATTGATATTGAAAAAGACGCAAGCCTTAGCATCATTGATGTGGGGACGGGCGCCGGATTCCCCGGATTGGTGTTGAAGATCGCGCGACCCGATATCCGACTGACCCTCCTTGACAGTCTGCAAAAGCGATTGGTTTTTTTGGATACCGTATGTCAGGCGCTTGGGCTCGGTGATGTGGAGCTGATCCACAGTCGCGCTGAGGATGGCGCACGAACACAACTGCGCGACAGCTTTGATATCGCCGTATCACGCGCGGTCGCTTCCATGAATACATTGTGTGAATACGATATGCCGTACGTGAAGATCGGCGGTCGATTCATCGCGATGAAAGGTAAAGATGCGGATCAGGAGCTTGCCTGTGCGCAGAACGCGATCACACAGCTCGGCGGCAAATTGATCGCAAAGCATGATTTTATTCTCGGAAGCGCCGGAGAACGCAGTATCATCGAGATCGAAAAAATCAGCCCGACGCCGGATAAATATCCCAGAAAAAGCAAGCAAATCAAAAATAAGCCGTTATAAAATGATGTCATCCTGTTTTGGGATGACATTTTCTTTTATCGATCGACAAAAGATTATAAAAAAATCGCTCAGGATACGACAAGTTATTTGCCGATCGTTTGGTATGATAATACCTGTCAGGACAAGCCATGAGGGTAGCGTTCGGAGGTGAGGTGAGTACGGTGAATCTGCAAATCGGCAGAGATAATAAGGTACTGAATATCGCGACGATCCAGATCAGACCTAACCGTACCCAACCGCGCCGTAACTTTGACGAGCAAGAGCTCAAGAGCCTGTCGCGTTCGATCGTCGAAAACGGGATCCTGCAGCCCTTGGTGGTGCGGCGGATCAACAGTACCGAGTTCGAGCTGATCGCCGGGGAACGACGTCTCAGAGCCGCCGTGATGGCAGGACTCAATAAGGTGCCGTGCGTCATCCATAAGTGTAACGATAAAGACAGCGCACTGTTGGCTTTGATCGAAAACCTACAGCGAACCGACCTGAACATGTTCGAAGAAGCCCGTGGTATTGCGCGGCTAATCCGCAAATACGGATTGACACAGGAGCAGGCGGCGATCAAGCTCGGAAAAAAGCAGAGTACCATCGCTAACAAACTGCGCCTGCTGCGCCTCGGATTTGAGGAGCAGGAATGGATCATGACGGCGAATCTTTCGGAACGCCATGCGCGGACACTCCTGCGGATCAACAATGAAGCATTACGCCGAGAGGTGCTCAGCCGTATCATTGCCGAGGGACTGAGCGCGGCACAGTCAGAGGAGCTCGTCAACCATCTGTTGATGAAAAAGCCTGAGGAGGAGCCGGAGCATAAGCCTGAGCGAAAGATGGCGATCAAGGATCTGCGGATCTTTGTCAACACCATCAACAAGGCGGTCGATACCATGCGCTTGTCCGGAATCAACGCGATTTCCCGACGCAACGAGACCGATGACTACATCGAATATACCGTTAAGATCCCGAAGGCGGCGAGTTGAGAAGATTTCGATTTCAATTTCCGCGGTCGTAAGTGTCCTCACATTATTCTAATATCTCGGCGAAAGCCTTGATATACATTTCTTTCCCGATAGGTTTTGCATTTCGTTCAAGCTCCTTCATCATGCGGTAAGCCATGATAATCCTGTCAGAGGATGTTTGAACAAGAATCAACAATCTATCCACTCATACCCATTTCCTTATCTGAACCCCTTGCCGACAGCCGTGCGCGAAAGCGTGCGGCTGTTGGCATTTTGTTTCACGTGAAACATTCTGCAATAAAATCATGAAAAGGTCTTTCAAAATACATCATTTTGTGATACAATAGAACGCGTATGAAAACAAATATTGATCGAACGGATGAAATAACCGATTAAATAGCGGTTTTAGCATGACTCCGTCAAACAAAGAAGGTGAATGAATGACAAAGATTATCACGGTAGCGAACCAGAAGGGCGGAGTGGGGAAGACCACTACCGCCGTCAACCTTGCCGCGGGTCTGGGCTACTACGGGAAGCGCACCCTGCTCGTCGATATCGATCCGCAGGGCAATGCCACCAGCGGCGTAGGCTTCGATAAGCGTGGGATCGAGAAGAGCTCGTATGAGATCCTGCTCAACGAGGCAAAGGCAGAGGAGGTCATCCTCCATACAAAGTACAATAATCTGGACTTAATGCCTGCCGGTATCGATCTCGCGGCGGCAGAGTTCGAGATCATGGACGCGCCCGACAGATTACAGCGGCTCAAAAAAGCGCTGTTGTCCGTCAAAGCGAATTATGACTACATCATCATCGACTGTCCGCCGTCACTGGGTATCATCACGACAAACGCGCTGACCGCCTGTGACAGCGTGCTGGTGCCGATCCAGTGCGAGTATTACGCGCTCGAGGGTCTGTCACAGCTGATGAACTCGGTGCGTTATGTCAAACGCAAGCTCAATGAACACATCTATATCGAGGGCGTTCTGTTGACGATGTACGACGGCAGACTGAACCTGACCCAACAGGTCGTCAGCGAGGTCAAGCAGTTTTTCCCGAAGAAGGTATTCGGCACGGTGATTCCGCGAGGCGTTCGCCTGAGCGAGGCGCCCTCGTTCGGAAAGCCCATCATGTATTATGATAAAAACTGCAGAGGTACCGAGGCTTATTTGAGCTTGGCGCAGGAATTGATCAAAAAGGAGAGAAAGAATGGCTAAGAAAATAGGCGGTCTCGGAAAGGGTCTTTCGGCGATTTTCAGCGAAAACGATACCGAGGACAACAACGAAGTCGTCACCATCAAAATATCACAGATCGAGCCGAATCGTGATCAGCCGCGCCGCAGCTTTGATGAGGATGCGCTCGAGGAATTGTCGCAGAGCATCAAGGAGCACGGCGTTTTGCAGCCGATCTTAGTCCGTCCGCAGATCTACGGCGGCTATCAGATCGTTGCCGGTGAGCGCCGATACCGCGCTTCCCGGATGGCAGGACTGACCGAGATCCCGGCGATCATCAAGGAGCTGTCCGACAGTGAGACGATGCAGATCGCGCTGATCGAGAACCTCCAGCGCCGTGATCTGTCCGATTTGGAGGAAGCAAAGGGCTATCAAACACTGATGGACGAATACGGCTTTTCACAGGAGGAAGTGGCGCGCACGGTCGGAAAATCACGCTCCGCCGTGGCGAACACACTCCGTCTGCTCGGCTTGCCCGACGACGTCAAGGAGCTGCTTGAGCAGGGCAAGCTCAGTGCGGGTCACGCAAGGGCGCTGCTCGCCGTGGATCAGGACAAGAAGATCAAAGAAGCCGCCGACAAGATCGTCAAAGAGGGTCTGTCGGTGCGCCAGACAGAGAAGCTCGTCAAAAGCATGGGCGGCGCAAAGCCAAAGAAGCAGGCTGTGAAAAAGCTGAGCCCGTACACGGAGGTGGAATTGGCGCTGACCGACGCGCTCGGCACCAAGGTCACGGTGACCGAGAACAAGAAAAAGGGCGGCGGTACGCTGAACATCGAATTCTACGATCCCGAGGAGCTTTTCTCGCTGACGCATAAGCTCGAAAAGCTGTGGAACGATAATTGATTGACAAGTAATGACAGAATATCAGAAAGGTATGAAAAAACATGATCGATATCAAATTCTTAAGAGAAAACCCCGATGTGGTAAAACAGAACATCAAGAACAAATTTCAGGATAAAAAGCTCCCTCTCGTAGACGAGGTCATCGAGCTGGACAAGCAGGCTCGCGCCGCAAAGGGCGAGGCTGACGCGCTGCGTGCCAACCGCAACAAGATTTCTAAGGAAATAGGCGGCTGCTACGCGCGCGGTGAGCGTGAGAAGGCGGAGGAGCTGAAAGCACAGGTCGCCGCGGACGGCGAGAAGCTGGCGGAGCTCGAGAAAAAGGAAGTCGAGCTCAATGAGAAGGTCACCGAGATCATGATGGTGATCCCGAACATCATTGACCCGAGCGTCCCGATCGGTAAGGATGATACCGAAAACGTCGAGATCGAGCGCTTCGGCGAGCCGGTCGTACCGGATTATGAGATCCCGTATCACACCGAGATCATGGAGAAGCTCAGCGGCATCGACCTCGACGCGGCGCGTAAGGTCGCAGGCAACGGCTTCTATTATCTGATGGGCGATATCGCCCGTCTGCACAGCGCGGTCATCTCGTACGCGCGTGATTTCATGATCAACAAGGGCTTCACCTA
>DGUQ01000078.1 GCA_002394725.1 Ruminococcaceae bacterium UBA4306 | reverse complement strand
AAAGCGTTTAATGGATACTTAGTATCAGAATCCGGTAGAAGTCCTTTGGTGCAGTCATCGTATACGACCGGTCAAGCGCAAACCCCACAACGTCTACGCCCAAACCTACGAAGAGTGCGAGCAAAAGCTCAACGCCATGATCGAAGAGGTAAAAGCGAGGATCAAGGCGGAGAAGGAATTAGATAAACACGCAACTTAATAAAGGCTCCATTATGACCTTTAACCTATAATTGATTTCCTTAATGGAGCTTTTTGTGCTTTGCAAGGGTTGAAAGGTCGCAGATTTAATGATATTATACAATACATATAGGGAATAAGAAGGGGGTATGTCATATGGAGCGCACGCTCAGAAGATCGATAGCGGTTTTTGCTTTTGTCATCGCTCTGTTTGCCTTCACGGTGTCTGCATATGCGGCGGGTTATTATGTCCACGATCCGATGGAGAATCCAAAGGCGGCGGTGGACATCATCGTCGATCCCGACGCTGTCTACGGATACGCGCCGAATCCCGACTCTACACGGTTAGGCGCGTTCGCTAAATATGATTGGAGCGATGCGACGTTTGTCGCCCAAATGAAGCAGGAGCGCGAAGCGTATCATGAATCGATCCGTGAATTGTATCAGACGAAAGCGGATATGGAAGCACAGGGAAAATCTGTGGAAGAGATCGCGCGCGCGATCAGCAACCGCCGCAATGAGATGCGGATCGAAGCCTACAAGGACGATCCCGACGGCTTAGCTACCCTCAAAGAAAGCAACCTTGAAAAATACGGCAATGAAAAGGGCGGTACCCCGGAATACTACTATGAAAAAACCGGATCGTGGGAAGCCGTCATCGAAAAAGCATTTTCGACTAACGCCGGAGCCGACGCGATACTCGGCTTGTACGACACCTATTATGACACCTATTATATTGCCGACGACACCGAGCCGACCGAATCGGAAACGGTTGCCGAACCCTCGCAAGCGGTAACGGAACCCACCACCACAGCGCTCATCGAGAGCACACCCGATCAAGCGGGGATACCGACAGGTAATCCGTCAAAAACATCTCCGCAAACCGACGATCCCGTGGTCGCTGTGATGTTCATCATGGTGACGGCGACAGGCGTCGCATTCATCTGTATCATCAAGCTATCATCCCATAAAGAAAAACGCTGACTGCAATGCAATCAGCGTTTTTTTGTTGGAGTGGATAGAATCATTTGCTGTTTACTGATACCGAAGTATTGCGTTATTCTCAAAGCGGATGTTCCTGACACAATGAGATCAAGGCCTTTTGAAAAATACACCTTTGTACTTTTTCATTACCCTGTCATTAAACGTGATCCGATTATCTGTCAGGCGTTTTTTCAGCGCTTTGAGGATCAGTTCATTCTTCGTTCCGTCCATCAGCATCAGATTGATGACCCTGTCAGTCGTCACCGCGCATATCGCGTTGATCGCCTGCTTTTTCTCGTTTCTCAGTCCGGCGTAATTGATATAGGCGTCATCCAACAGCCCCAGTAGCTCATCAGAGAAACCCGTACGCGTCAGATGGGTATAAGCGACGGACGCTGTCGGACGGTTCAGTCCGAACCGCTGTGATATCTGCGCGGCAGCCCCCGCGAGATACTCCTTGCTGCCGCCGATCCTCGATTCCGTTATCACGGAGTTGAAACAGCTGTGCAGCGCCTCGTCGCGGTTATAGCCTTGGTCAAGAGATGATCGAAACAGCTTGCAGATATCTCTGTCGGACTGACCTGTCAGGTCTTGCTGAGAACAGATGACAGGTACGGTCATGAGGCAGTTGTGCGTCGTGATGCTGTCGAGTGCTCTCCTCATATCTGTGACGATATTCAGCAAGACGACGTTCTCCTCTCCGGGCAGGACGTCGCAGATCGCCTGCGCGACATAGGTGATGACAACGGAAAACTGAGATACTTCGTACTCGGCGCTCTTTTTTCTGACGTCCGATAAGTTGATCGCGATATTGTGAACCGTGCAATTTTTCGGCTCTTCCAACAGATCTTCGGGGAACACGGACGGCTGCAGCGGCTTCGGCTGATAGCTTGCGGGGTGATCCTCAGTCCCGTTTTTCCTGATCGTACACTCCGTATCTCTTTCCAGATATTCAGGGGTGACGTCTTCTAGCGTGACGGCTTTTCCCGGATCGCATTCGATACCCTGTTCCTTGAAGTAATAATACAGAACCGTTCTCATGAAGATCGTCGCGCCGATCCCGTCGGCAATCCCATGGAAGCCGGTATAAATGATCTCGTCCTCATGGATTCCGACGATCCACGGATAATAGCGGTTGGATTCATCCCCGTAGAAAAACACTTCATCGGGATTCAGCTCGGGGATAATCGGTTGCTCGGGATTCGTTTCCAGATAGGGCCCTTTTGCATCCTCAGCCAGCCTGCATCCAAAGCGCGGATGGCATTGTATGGCATAGCCGACAGCAGCTTCAAGCGCCTTTCTGTTGACGTTTTCCTTCGTGTGGTAAACGTATAACGGAAAGGTCGATATGATCCCCTCGCGGTCGTAATACATAATCTTTTCAAGCATTTCCTGCTCGTATCTCATTGGATTAACTTCCTCAGTTACCCTAACCTTGACTTGAGTAACATCAAGGCTTTATAATGATATTCTTAATGCACGCTAAAAACCGCATTGACTGCCGAAAACGGCTTGCCAATGCGGTTTTTGTAATCCAAAACTTGGTTGCGTTAGCTGTAGGCTTGCCTTTTGAAATGTGGACATGAACCGGCTCAAGAGGTTTATTCTCATTCGCCTAAAAATAAACCCAGTAGGAGCCGATTTTAAAAACCTGAGGCATTGTCAAATCCTCCGTTTTGCGAAAGCTCAATAATCAAATGCGCATTATTCTCAATGATTGACTGATACCTTTTGATTTCGTCCTCAGTAAATCCGAATATTTCCCGCTACTCATATTTCGGCAGAAAACAGCTTGCAAAGTGAAAGCCGTCTTTTTCATCAGGTTTTTCAATATACACCTTAACTGTATTGTCACTAAGCATTTCCGAGTGAACAATCTCGGTTTCATCATCAAGGGTAAGATAAGGGTACATCATAAAAAACACCTCCGTTTAAGTTATTGTAACACATTACGCTGCAAAATACAATGGTTTGTCTTATGCTATATCAAGCAGGGAATTTGTACGGCAAATTCCGGAATACAGACCGAAAAAGAAAGAGTGTCCATAACTTAAATCCGTTATGAACACTCATACTGGCTCTGCACCATAGAAATGATACAGTCAGAATATGCAGTCGGTGAGTAGCGGCTTTCACATTCCCGCGTTCACTTTTCAGACCCTTGCGTTCGCTTTTTCGAGCCTGCGTTCACTTTTTTAGAGGGTGCGGTCACTTTCTTCTGATCGGCTGCCCTTTTAGCTTTGCCGTTATTGATTCTCTTACGCTCCTCAAGAAACCACCGGGCTTCACTTGGACTTATATGCTTCGCTTTCAACTTTGTAGTTAACAAGAATCAAATTCTCTTTCATTTCAAACATCTCCATTGAAATAGAAAGCGCCCCGCGGTTGGCAGGGCGCTGGAGTAGTAATGATTAACCTTGGATCTGAATGGTCTTGCGTTCCGGAAGCGCTACCGGCTTCTCCTTCGGGAAGTCAAGCGTCAGGACGCCATCCTCAA
>DGUQ01000071.1 GCA_002394725.1 Ruminococcaceae bacterium UBA4306 | reverse complement strand
AGGTGTTCAGGATGACCTGCTCACGAGAGGTGACGTTGAAGATCGCCGCGGTCTCGGAGTTGAGTCCGAGCTCCTTGTAGTTCTCGACCTTTGCCTTGGAAGCGTTGTAGCTGATGAAATCAGGCTCAAAGTTCTTGAGCTCCTCCTCGGTGGGCTGGATGAACATGTTCTTGACAAAGTGAGCCTGCCATGCGACCTCCATGATGAAACGGATCGCCATACGGGTGTTCTTGTTCGCACCGCAGAAGCAGTCTACAACATAGAGCTTCTTGCCGGAGAGCTCCTCGAGCGCAAGCTTCTTGCACTCGTCCCACGCCTCTTTGGTAGCCGGATGGTTATCGTTGGGATACTCGGGAGTCGTCCACCAAACGGTGTCCTTGGAAGTGTCGTCCATGACGATGAACTTATCTTTGGGGGATCTGCCGGTGTAGATACCGGTCATGACGTTGACGGTGTCCAGCTCGGTGAGCTGACCCTTATCAAAGCCGGTCAGCGCGGGATCCATCTCATCCTTAAAAAGCTGTTCGTACGAGGGATTGTAAACGATCTCCTGTACGTCGTTGATACCATACTTGGTCAAATCAATCATAAATATACCTCCTGTCGCGGGATCATACGGAGTGTCATTGCAAAGCCCTTGACACTTGTGGACACGCATGTCGGGGACTGCGACAATCTCGCCATAATTACCCACTATAATATTACAGGCTAAATTATCCTATATTTTAAAGCAAAAGTCAAGTAGGCAGGGAAAATAAAACGCTTGACAAATACCCCTGTAGGGTATATAATAGGCGCAGAAATACCCCGAGGGGGTATGTGATGATACTTAAGACTGAAGAATGAAGAATGAACAATGATTGTTTCTTCCTTTGGTCGATCTTTAGTACAATCCCTCAGTCGCCCGACACGTATGTCAGGCGACAGCTCCCTTTACCAAAGGGAGCCTATGGGATCTGCGGATTTCGTAATATTAATGATGAATACACCATTCGATAAATCGAAAAATAACGGAGGGTGCTTTATGCCGTGTGAACATTGCTTATCACAGAAGAAAACCGAACGGTCAAAAGAGGAAAAGAAGAAGCTGATCAACCGCCTGTCGCGCATCGAGGGGCAGATCCGCGGTATCCGTAACTTGGTGGAGAATGACGCCTACTGCGTGGATATCCTCACCCAGAGCGCTGCGGCGAAGAACGCCTTTGCCGCCTTTAACCGTGAGCTGCTGCGCCGCCATATCGAGGGCTGTGTGGTGCGCGATATCAAAAACGATGAGGCGGATATCGACGAGCTGATGGACATCATCGGCAAGCTGATGAAGTGATCAACAGGCTCTCTTTCCTAAGGGAGCATTTACCTGACGCTTGCGTCACGGTGACTGAGGGTTGAAAAAATATGGTAAGATACCTTTTACCTTTCATCTTACCATACGTGACAACCCTCCGCCCCTGTGGGGCACCTCCCTTAGAAAAGGGAGGCAAATAAGGGAGAATTTATATGGAACGCTATGATGTAGGCGGCATGAGCTGCGCGGCATGCTCGGCACGCGTCGAAAAAGCGGTCGGAAAGGTGGAAGGCGTGACGTCCTGCTCCGTCAGTCTGCTGACAAACTCCATGGTCGTCGAGGGCAGCGCGGGCGCTGACGAGATCATCCGCGCTGTGGAAAAGGCAGGCTATACTGCCAAGGCGCAAAACGCCGCGACAAAACAACATAACAAAATCAAAATCGAAAAACCGAACGAGGTCAAGCCGCTGTTGCAGCGCTTTGTGATCTCACTGATCCTGCTGCTCGTGCTGATGTACTTCTCGATGGGGCACGTGATGTGGCACTTTCCCCTGCCGCCGTTCTTCAGCGGCAATCCTATCGCGATCGCTCTGGTGCAGATGATCCTCAGCGCCGCGGTGATGATCATCAACAAACGCTTCTTTATCAGCGGCTTTAAAGGCATCATCCACCGCGCGCCGAACATGGATACGCTGGTGTCCCTCGGCTCGGCGGCGAGCTTCCTATGGAGCGTATACGAGTTATTCATGATGACGGTCACCGAGGGCGAGGCGCGGATGAAGCTGCTGCACGGGCTGTACTTTGAATCCGCCGCCATGATACTGGTGCTGATCACACTGGGCAAGATACTCGAAGCACACAGCAAGGGCAAAACCACCGACGCCCTGCAATCGCTGATGGATCTTTCGCCGAAAACCGCTGTCGTTGAGAGAAACGGCGAAGAAAAGGAAGTCCCGATCGAAGCGGTGGATATCGGCGATATCTTCATCCTGCGCCCGGGGATGAGCGTACCAGTGGACGGCGTCGTCATCGAGGGTGAAAGCACGCTTGACGAAAGCATGCTCACGGGCGAGAGCCTGCCTGTCGATAAGGCGGTGGACGCGCAGGTCTACTCCGCGACCATCAACCAAAACGGTTATCTCAAATGCCGCGCCACCCGAGTGGGTGAGGATACGACCCTGAGTCAGATCATCCGCACCGTGTATGAAGCCTCCGCCACCAAAGCGCCGATTGCGCGGATCGCCGACAAGGTGTCCGGCGTATTTGTGCCGGTCGTCATCGGGATCGCGCTGATCACCTTTTTTATCTGGCTGATCAGCGGCGCAGAGTTTGCTTACGCGCTCGAGAGAGGGATCTCGGTGCTCGTGATCTCCTGCCCCTGCGCCTTGGGTTTAGCGACCCCCGTGTCGATCATGGTCGGTAACGGTGTGGGCGCAAAGGCAGGTATCCTGTTCAAGAACGCCGAGGCGCTGGAAACAGCCGGCAAAACGCAGATCGTCGCGCTCGACAAAACCGGTACCATCACCAAGGGAACGCCCGAGGTCACCGACCTCATTCCTGCCGACGGTGTGAACGAAACGGAGCTGTTGCAGATCGCGTACAGCATTGAAAAGCTCAGCGCCCATCCGTTGGCGGAAGCGATCACCGCCTACGCGGAGGAGCAGAATACCCCGGCCCTGCCCTGCGATGACTTTACCAACCTGTCGGGTCACGGACTGAGCGGCACGATCGGCGGCGAGCAAGTATATGCAGGCTCCCTGCGGTTTGTTCAATCAAAAATCAACTTCGATGAGGATAACATAAGAAAAACCAACGCGTCGGCAAGCGCGCTTGCGGATGGCGGTAAAACACCGATGCTGTTCACGAAGGGCGGCAAGCTCTTGGGCATGATCGCGGCGGCTGACGCCGTCAAGGATGACAGCAAGACCGCGGTGAAGGAGCTATCCGAGCTGGGCATCCGCGTCGTAATGATCACCGGCGACAATGAGAAAACCGCCGCCGCGATCGGCAACAGCGTGGGCGTAGACCGTGTCTACGCAGGCGTTCTGCCCTCGGGCAAGAGCGATATCATCACTGAGCTTAGGCGCTACGGCAAGACCGCGATGGCAGGCGACGGCATCAACGACGCGCCTGCGCTGACCGCCGCGGACACCGGCGTCGCCATCGGATCGGGCTCGGATATCGCCATCGACTCCGCCGACGTGGTGCTGGTCGGCTCACGGCTGAGCGACCTTGCGGCGGCAGTCCGGCTGTCGCGCCGGACCCTGCGCAACATTCATCAAAACCTGTTCTGGGCATTCATCTACAACATTATCGGCATACCGCTGGCGGCAGGCTTATGGATCCCGATCTTCGGCGTCGCGCTGAATCCGATGTTCGGCGCGGCGGCAATGAGCCTGAGCAGCTTTTGCGTTGTCAGCAACGCCCTGCGGCTGAATCTGTTTGATCCGCATAAGCACAAAAAGAGTCAAAAAACGACAGTCGATCTACCGCCTGTCGCAGAAAATAAAATCGATAAAGGAGAACCCAAAACCATGAAAACCGTGATCAATGTAGAGGGCATGATGTGCCCGATGTGCGAAAAGCACGTAAAAGAAGCTATCGAAAAGAATCTGAATGTCGAGAGCGTCACCGCCTCTCATGAAGCGAAAAAGGTCGAGATCATCTCTGCCGAGCCGATCGACTACGACAAAGCGGCGGCAGCAATCAGTGAAGCAGGCTACACGCCCAAGGGCATTGTACGCGACTGAAAAATGAATAATGAAAACTGAAGAATGAAGAATAATAGTATCTTCCTTCGATCGGTCAATTGATACCATTCCTCAGTCCTGCTCTTGACAAAAACGCAGTCGGTTTGATCCGACTGCGTTTTTTATGTTTTATTGCTACTTAGTATAACAACAAGTTAGTTGAAGCAACCTTCCGTCACTTCGTGACACCTTCCTCGCCGGAAACGGCTCCCCCCTTGTCCGCTTTGCGGACATTCCCCCAACGGGGGTACCTTAGGAAAGGGAGGCAAGAAATCGCGCTCCGCGCGCATTTCGCATCGCCATCGCCCGTTGCAGCGCCAGCTGCAAACTGGGCGGGCATACAAATCTTTTTACTTTACAGGAAACAAGCAGTTTCCTGTAAAGTAAAAAAGCGCCTCTTTACAGAAGCGCTTTCATCCAATATCGCTCGCGGGACATATGTCCCCGTCAAACAACAAGGTCTTTTACGGATGATAACCGTCGTCATCGGGCTTTTTAACAAAGTGATGGACGATGAACAGCATGATAACGCCGCCGATGGCGTTACCCACCCATGTGATGGTCGAGTTCATGCCGAGCCCGCTGGTTTTCGCGAACCAATATTGCAGGGCGACCACGATCCCCAATACCACCAGCGTGATCAAAAGGGAGATCAGCCACTCCTTTGCTTGATTGCGGCGCGGCTTTTTGGCGAACTGCTGCTTTATATCTGCCGCTTTCTGCGGTTGATTGTTTTGTTTTTGACTCATTCTGCACCTTCATAAATTGTTTTTACTACTATAACACAAGGGTTTTGAGAAATCAACCGTCTATTAAGTATTGAACATCGAGAACATTCTGCCGAAGCGCTCGAACATCGCCTCATGTCCGCCGACATAGCTGCCCGGGTACCAGTACGCGAACACCAGACCCATGTTGATGAACAGGGAGGCGAACAACGCGATCAGGAGCAGGTGCTCATAAATGCGCTTGGCATCCTTACCCTTGAGGTGGCGGTAGAAGAGGAACATCACGAGGAACGCGCAGGTCAGCATCTCCCAAGCAAAGTCCATCATGTAGCGTGTGCCGTAGCCGGATTCCCAGATCGACGCGATGATGATGAACGGGGCGACAAACGCCGCCGCGCTGAACAGGATCGCGGTACGGGTGCGCTTTTCTTTATCGATATATTTCAATGCGAACGGCGCGCCGAAGAGGAAGAACATCGGGAGCGCGCGGTAGAATAAGCCTGCGCCGTTGTTGGTCGCCTCAAAGTAGTAGCCGTTCACGCCGAGCTTTGACAACGTCGACTGCACATAGGGGAACTCGCCCGTGAAGGACGGCGGCGCAAAGAGATAATCGAAGAAGCCGATCGCGGAGAGCTGGGTGTGGAACTCGGTGTGAGTGAAGTCGTTGATGGTCAGCGAGTACGCGATACCGAAATCCGTGAACGAGCCGAAGCGCGCGTGATTATAGAGCATCTGCGCACCGCCGATCACGACGAAGGGGATCAGCGCCGCGCACAGGTATTTGACATAGGCGGAGCGGTCGCTCTTGCCGCGGCGCAGCTTCATCACGCCGGCGACGATGAACACCACCGCGACCACACACCAAACCGCGGTCGTGGGGCGACAGGTCACGGCGATCGAGAGGAAGAGCGAGGACAGCGCCGCGTGGAGCGGTTTGATCGGCTCCTTGTCACTGCCGATCACGTTGGAGGTCACGAGGAAATACGCGCCGATCACGGTAAAGCAGAAGCCGGACGCCTGCGCGATCTCATAGAAATTCGCCATCACCGTGCAGTACCAAATACCGCAGGAAGCGTAGATCATAATGAGCGCCGCCGTGTACATCGACAGCGGAATATCCTTGAACAGCCGTTTCATCAGCTGATAGAATGTCATGCCGAGGAAGATCAGCGCCAGTATATTGAACAGCACCACACCGGGCAGGCTTGCCAGATAGTGTCCGGTGATCAGGTGGTACGGCAGATACAGCAGGATCACGGGACCGACGCCGTAGTAGGAATAATACTTGCCGTCGAACATGACATGATCCCACTTAGCGTTAACGCCTTTCTCGACGCGTGCCGACCAGTCGTAGGGGTTCTCCATGCTCAGCAGATCGGAGCCGGGCTTGTCCTTTAATTCGACCTGTCCCGACTCAAACGCGTCGACCAGCTCCTTGGTGATCTGGTTGCCGGTTGGATCGTTGAAATCCGTCTTGGGATTCAGTCCGACGGAGGACAGGATCAGTGAGATCGCGATCATCACGATCACGATGATCGCGGTGACGACCTTGACGTTCTTGAACTGGGCGGACAGCGGCTTGCGGAAGTTGACGCTGCGCTTGAACGCCCACACAAACATCACACCGAGCAGGATCAGCGCGAATCGCAGATAGGAAAAAAGCGAAGGATAATCCGCGTTGAGGGTGATATCGCTGATGGTCACGGTATTGTTTTTCAGCTCGGTCAGGTTGATCCTGAGCTTGCTGACCTTGCCCGAAAAATCACAGACGATGGTCTTTGTCTGCTTGATATCATTGAACACCGAGCCTGTGACCAGACCCGTCCGCAGATAATAAGAGGCGTTGGTCTCGTCGGCAAAATCGATAGAGTAATCGGTCTTGTAGGCGGTGCCCTTGAGGTCGAGCCGGATGGTGCCGATCTTCTGATCAAGGCTTGCAAACTCGATCGTCGCCTGCTCACCGTTGGTCACATAGGTAGTGCCGTTTTGCGTGACATTAGTGAGTGTAGCCGCGCTCATATCGAGGGGCGTTTCATCATAACCGCCCTTCCACAGGTGATAGCTGTTGAAGTTGAAGCAGACCGCCTCGAGCAGCAGGATCACCAGAATCGCGTTGGCGGTGTATCGCACAAATGCCTTGATACCGTCATTCTTGAACTGTCGGGCAAAGAGCGACAGCCCGAAGCTCACCGCTGTCAGCACGGCGACGCCGATCCCGAGTGAGCGCAGATACGGCGCTGCGATCGCGGTGATCAGCGAGAGCGCCACCGCCAAGGAGCAGGATACCAGACGCGTGATCTTGGTAAACCGTCGCTCTTTGATGATGCTCGACACAGCAAATACCGCCAGTGCGATCAGCGCGAGGATAAAAAGAATCTTCATGTTGTCCTCCTATGTCAAGTGAAATGTCTATGTTTTTATTCGTCTTTTGGGGAATGGATAGGGTGACCAGTGTGATCTGAACCGTTACATTTTCTCATACCATACTTATCATAACCCTATTCTCAAAAAAATGCAATTCAAGTATACCATATTCCGTGACAATATGCTATAATAATTTTATCATAAAAACGAAAACTCGCGGCACATCCCTGTGTACCGCAATGAACGGAGGTTCCCATGAAGCCGAATATCACTACGATCCCAATCACCGAACTGTTCACTCAGACCGACGGCTGCCCTATCTGCCGCATGCACCGCATGCTCGAGGAGCAGTATGTGGAGTACATCACGGGAGCCGCGATGATGGCGCCCGATGTACGCGTCAAGACCAATCAGGTCGGCTTTTGTCACCGCCATTTCTCGATGATGGTCAACAACGGCCCGCGCCTGTCGAACGCGCTGCTGCTCCAGACCCATATCGACGAGCTGCGCAAAAAGGTGTTCCCGAAGAAGAACACGGATACCCCCGACAAAAAGATGATCGCCGCGATCCGCGAGAACGACCGCACCTGTTATGTATGCGACCGTATCGAGCACGACATCCTGCATCTGCTGGCGACCGTCTATGTGCAGTACGGCACTGATCCCGAATTCCGCAGGCAGTACCAAAATCAGGAATTCATCTGTCTGGATCACTATGCCCTTGTGATGGGCAACGCCAACAAAAAGGCGATGGACAAGAGCACGTTCAAGGAGTTTTGCGAAACGACCAACAAGCTCTCCAAGGGCTATATGGACACGTTGTATGACGACGTGACGCACTTTGCGAGCATGTTCGACTACCGCAATCAGGGCGGCGACTACAAAAACAGCAAGGACGCCATCGAGCGCTCCGTACGCTTTCTGACGTCCTATCCCGTGGATGAGAATATGAAGTAATGGTTTTGAAATAACTATTACGATGTTGATGTAATCATTTACAATGCTTCCGTTATTTGTTATGATGATATTCGCAAGGAGTTATCTCCATATACGGTAGGCGGTTAACCCTCTTTCTACAGAGGGCACGTCCCTCTGATACATTTGTAAAGGAGGGATTGTTATGCAGTACGTTACATATAGCGACTTGATTGCGTTCGCTATGTTTATCGTCGCTATCATTACTCTCGTTTTTACGATATTAATGTTCACGCATAAAAAATAACCGCCCCTGCCCGGGCAGTTATTTTTAGAAAATACACCTTGGGCTAACCGTCTATCGGATAGCTCCTTGTATTTATATTATAGCATAGCTTTACTGTTTGTCAAGTAAAACCAGATTAAAAATGCTTATAGAGCTTCAAGCTTTCGCCGTCGATGATTCCGAGTGAGAGGAAGGCGCCCTGCCGATCTTTCACGCGGAATATTTTTTTGTCCTCGGCATGGTCGCGTAGCGGTGTGCGGACGATATCCAGCGGATTGCCGTTGACAAAACGGTGCGCCTGCTTATCGCTGACCACCACTTCATCATAAGACATAAAAATGCTCTCGACACTGCGTAAAAAGGAGGTGTTGCCGCTGTCGATCTTATGCCGCAATTCATCGAGCGTCATGCAGTCGCTAAGCGGATAACCGCACGCCTCATACCGCACCAGATCCGTCATCACGCCGACGGTGCCGAGCGCACGCGCCAGATCGTCGATGATCGTGCGGATGTAGGTGCCGTTGGAGCAATAGATATCGAGCGTACCGCTCTGGGTATCTTTGTCAAAAGACAACAGCTCCAGCGAATAGACCTTTACCTTGCGCGGACGGCGCTCTACCTCTTTGCCCTCACGGGCGTACTGATAGAGCCGCTTGCCGCCGACGCTGACGGCGGAGTACATGGGCGGAAGCTGTTCGATCTCCCCCCTAAAACACCGGAGTGCTTTTTTCGCTTCTTGTTCTGTAACGTGCGATGGTTGTTGCTCGATGACCTCGCCCCAGATATCGAGCGTATCGGTCGCGATACCAAAGCGAAAATCCGCGCGATATTTTTTATCTTGACAGGGGATGATATCCTGCGCCTTGGTCGCCGTGCCGAGCAGTACGGGCAAAACGCCTGTCGCGTTCGGATCGAGCGTGCCGGTATGACCTGCCTTTTTCTGCCCTGTCAGCTTGCGTACCACGGCAACGACGTCGAAGGAAGTGAAGTCCTTCTCCTTATGTATCAGGATGACGCCGTTCATTGCAGGAACGCCTCCGCCGCGTCGATCAGCGTTTGCTTGACGGTGTTGAGATCGCCCTCGATCGAGCAGCCGGACGCCGCGGGATGACCGCCGCCGCCGAACTGCCGGCAGAATTCAGCCGCGTTGATACCGTCGTTGGTACGCACGGAGATCTTGAACACGCCGCCAGCCTTCTCGCGCATGGTGATACCGATCTTCACGCCCTCGATACGGCGCGGAATATTTGCCAGCCCCTCCATCTCATCATCGCCCGAGCCGAGCGCCTCGCACATCGCGAGGGTGGTATAGATGATCGCGCATCTGCCGGAGGCGTGGAACTCCATGGTCTTGTAGACCAGACGCTCCATCCTGAGCTTGGCACGGGTCTTGATCACGAAATTGATGTTGTTGATCTCCTGCCAGTTGCAGTAGGGCATGGTCAGAGCCGCGATCCTGTGGGTACGCGGCGTCGTATTGGTGTAGACAAAGCAGCCGGTATCGGTCGACACACCGGTATAGATGCCTGCCGCGATATCCTCATCGATTGCGACACCGAGCAGCTCGAGCAGCTCCCAAATGATCTCGGCAGCAGCAGCCGCGGTGTCGTCAATATATTTATACTCGGCGTCCAAGCTGTTGGTGCCGTGGTGATCGATACAAAGATCGATGTGATCCACACCCTCCATCACACTCTCGCCGAGCAGCGCGGGCGCGGCAACGTCCACGCTGACGATGTACTTGGGAGTGAAGTCCTGCTCCTCGTAGTTCTTCACCAGATAGGTGAACTTGGAGGGCAGCCTGCCGTCCACAGCGACATTGGCGCGCTTGCCGAGCTTGCGCAGCGCGAACGCCAGCGCATAGCCGCAGCCGAGGCAGTCGCCGTCGGGATAGCTGTGGGTCAATATTTTAAAATCGTCATGCTCCGAAAGAAGCGAGGCGACCTCATTGAGCGTGATCTGTTTCATCAGGTTCCTCCTCATCCTTCGGAATATCCAGACTGTTCAGGATCCGCGAGATCTCAGCGCTGTATTCGATGGAATCGGTGGGGGTGAAAATCAGCTCGGGCACATGGCGGAGGCGGAGGCGGTGACCCAGCTCCCTGCGGATATATCCGGCGGCGCTTTTGAGCCCCTTGACAGCCGCCTTCGCGCGGTCGAGCCCCTCCAAAGCGCTGACGTACACCGTGCAATAGCTCAGGTCGTTGGTCACCTCAACACGCACGATGGACAGAAAGCATGAATTGACCCTCGGATCCTTGAGCTCACGGAAAATCGCCGTCAGCTCACGCTTCACATCCTCGGTGATCCTGTCTATTTTATGATTTGCCATAGTAATTTCCTCTATATGGTTGCAAAGCCTCCCTTTCCTAAGGGAGGTGGCACAAAGTGCCGGAGGGTTGCTGCATTGGACGATCTGCTGCAAGAAAAATAACCGAAAACGCAACGTATCAACCCCCAGTCAGCATGACGCAAGCGTCAGCTGACAGCCCCCTTAGGAAAGGGGGCCTTTGCATCTATTCTATAATATACAATTCTATATTAATCCTCACGATATTCCTCGATGGTGAATACCTCGAAGATATCGCCTTCCTTGATATCGTTGTACTTCTCCAGACCGATACCGCACTCGTAGCCTTCCGCTACTTCCTTGACGCTGTCCTTGAAGCGCTGGAGAGAACCGATGGTATCGTCGGCGATGATGATACCGTCGCGGACAACACGAACGCCTGCGCCGCGCTGAATCTTACCGCTCTTGACATAACAGCCGCCGATGTTGCCGATCGACTTGATGCGGATGACGTTGCGCACCTCTGCGGTACCGAGGATGACCTCTCTGGTCTTGGGAGCGAGCATACCCTTCATCGCGCTCTCGATCTCCTCGATGCAGTCATAGATGACGCGGTACATGCGCATATCCACGCCGTCGCGCTCGGCGTTTGCCTGAGCGGTCGCGTCGGGGCGTACATTGAAGCCGACGATGATAGCGTTAGAGGCGTTCGCGAGCATGACGTCAGACTCGTTGACAGCGCCGACAGCGCCGTGGATGATGTTGACGCGAACTTCCTCGTTGGAGAGCTTTTCAAGGCTCTGGCGTACCGCCTCAACGGAACCCTGTACGTCCGCCTTGACGATGATCTTGAGCTCCTTGACCTCGCCGAGCTTCATCTGATCGAAGAGGTTGTCGAGCGTGACCTTGGTACGGGCGTTGAACTCGGCTTCCTTCTTCTCATGCTTACGCTGCTCGACCAGCTCGCGCGCCAGACGCTCGTCGGTGACGGCGTTGAAGGTATCGCCGCCGGTGGGGACGTCATCCAGACCCGTGATCTCAACCGGGATCGAGGGGCCGGCTTCCTTGACGCGTCTGCCTTTATCGTCGGTCATCGCGCGCACATGGCCGACCGCCGTGCCTGCTACGACGATATCGCCGGTGCGGAGCGTACCGTTCTGTACGAGGAT
>DGUQ01000120.1 GCA_002394725.1 Ruminococcaceae bacterium UBA4306 | reverse complement strand
CGTGATAAGTGTTCCGCGGAAGAAATGAGGAGAAAGCGGATCTCTTTCTGAAAAGATATCTTATTGTACCATAAAAGAGCAACGGCAGACATTGACATTGTCACTAAATATTTTTGGCTTTTTTGTGCTCTTTGCTGTGTGATCCTCCATAAATCATGAAGAACGCCTAAAAGCCCTTGACTCGCTCCTGTGCTTGTGTTATACTCTACCCGAAATGATGGGCAAACTATTCGAAAGGATAGGGCGCAAAGCCAAGGTATCTGTAGCGTTTTGATACGTATGATAGACCAGCCGCGATTGTAGGGATTGCGGCTGGTCTTTTTTTGCTTTACAGGAAACTGCTCGTTTCCTGTAAAGCAAAAAGATTTGTATGCCCGCCCGGTTTGCAGCCGGCGCTGCAACGGGCGATGGCGATGCGAAATGCGCGCGGAGCGCGATTTCTTGTTTGTCAAAAAAACTACAATTACATCGAGCGCTGTGTACGCACGAATGATAGGGTGGTGATGGATTGAATAAGGTATTGCGCGAAGAAAAAAAGTTTTTGATCAATATCGCGGATTTTCGCCGCACAGGCGCAAGGCTCGAGAGGGTGATGGCGCAGGATCCGCACAACGGCGTCAACGGCTATATGATCCGCTCCTTGTATTTTGATACGCCGTATGATACGGATTATTTCGAAAAGCAGGCAGGCATTGAGCTGCGCAGAAAGATCCGTCTGCGGTGCTATGATCCAAAGGCGGATTTCGCCATGCTGGAGATGAAGCAAAAGCAGGGCTCACGCCAGCTCAAGCGCTCACTGCGCGTCAGCCGCGAGGACGCGGTCAGACTGACAAAGGGCGATTATGAGGTGCTGCTGCGATACGCGGAGCCCTTCGCCGCCGAGATCTACGGATTCATGAAAACGCGCGTCTATGTCCCCCGGACGATCGTCGAGTATCACCGCAAGGCGTTCATCGCCAAGGAGAACAGGATTCGCGTCACCTTTGACAGCCGGATCGTTTCCACCGAGAGCTGCTTTGATCTGTTTTCAGATCATCTGAACATGAATCCGGTAATGGATCCGTATGATGTAGTGTTGGAGGTCAAGTTCAACGGCTTTTTGCTCAATTACATTCAGAGCATGATCAACTGTATCGACAAAAGCGAGTTGTCCGTCAGCAAATATGTGCTGGCACGGCACAACGCTTATCAAACCCACCTGTAAGGAGATTTGAAGATGAAAGATAAACTGTTTAACCTTTTTCAGACAACGGGCGAGCTGAGCATTGAGAGTATTATCCTGAATATTCTTGTCGCCGCCGCTCTGGGTATTTTTATTTACATATCCTATATGATCACCCACAAGGGAACGATCTACAGCAAAAAATTCAACGTCTCTCTGGTAGTGATGACGGTGCTCACCGGTACGGTCATGACGGTCATCGGCAATAATATCGCGCTTTCCTTAGGTATGGTCGGTGCGCTGTCTATCGTCCGTTTCCGTACCGCGATCAAGGACAGCCGCGATACGATCTATATCTTCTGGACGGTCATTGCCGGTATCTGCTGCGGTGTAGGCGATTATCTGGTCGCGGCGGTCGGCAGCGTGGCGGCGTTCATCATCCTGCTGGTGTTCGGACTGATCAAGAACGATAACCGTATGCTCCTGATCATCAGAGGCTCGCGCAGCCGCCAGTCCGCGGTCCAGGCGCATATGTTCTCGGTGTTCAAGCGCAAGGCGATCCTGCGCGTCAGAAACACCGATGAGGATACGGTCGAGTTCATCTATGAGATCACCGCCGATCAGCTCCGCCGCGTGGAAGAGAAGAGCGGCAGCCTGACCGACGCGATCTACAATATCGGCGGCATCGAGTACGTCAATATCGTTATGCAAAACGACGAGGTGTCCAACTGATATGAAACGGTTCCTGGCATTGCTCCTTTTTGTGTGCTGTCTGCTGTCCGCCTGCGGTCAAAAGCCGTCGGCGCCGCAGGAGCTGACCGTCAGTCTGGAAAACGGCGCGGCGGTCGTCAGATGGCAGCACAGTGACGAAGCAAAGACCTATCGTCTGTATCGGCGCAGTCCCGAGGATGACGACTTCAAATTTATCTTTGATTCCGACGGTGACAAGGTCACCTATACCGACCGCTATATCGGCAGCGGCGGCACCTATCTCTATCAACTCAGGATCATCGGCGAAAACGGTGTGTCGGAAGCGTTCGAGAGCACGCTGACCGTGCCCACCGGCGCGTCGGAGAGCCGCAAGACCCCCGATACGCCTGTGATCGAGTCCGTCACCGCGATGGATCCGTATACCGCTGTGGTCGCGGTCACGCCGCAGGAGAACTGCACCTATGAGTTTTTGCGCTCCGGCACGCGCGACGGTGACTATACCCATGTCGCGACACGTGACGAGCCCTTCCTCTATGATGAGCACAGGGACGGCGATGTCGATTGGTTCTATCGCGTCCGCGCTGTCAGCGGAGAATTCCGCAGTGATCTCAGCGAGCCGCAGAAAACCGGCTATGAACCCGGCGAGGTGTTCGGCGTGCCGGTCCTGATGTACCATGAATTTGTCACACAGCAGGATCTGGACGACGGGATCGCCTTTGATGAATACGCGATCTACGCGGATGAGTTCGAACAGGATCTGCAGTGGATAGAGGACAACGGCTATACGACGATCACCACCGCTCATCTGATCGACTATCTCGACGGCAAGGGCGAGATGCCCGAAAAGCCCCTGATCATCACGATCGACGACGGCAAGTACGGCGTCTATAAACGCGCGTGGCCGCTGCTCAAGAAATACAAGATGACAGCGTCCCTGTCGATCATCGGCTATGAGATCGACAACGCGACCGCCGCGCCCGACGCGCGCTCCAAGAGCGAGGCTCCGTACTGCACATGGCAGGAGCTCGCCGAAATGTCCGAATCCGGCGCGATCGAGATCATCAGCCATACGGATAAGCAGCATTACTTTTTGCATGACGGCCGCTGCGGCGCCAATACAAAGGAAGGCGACACCCTCGCGTCCTTCCTGCCGATCGCGCAGAAGGATTACGCCGATACCGCGCGCAGCTTCAAGAAATATCTGGGTCTGACCCCGACGTCGATGGCGTATCCGTATTCACGGAGGACGGAGCTGTCCGACGAAGCGTGGCTGAAAACCGGTTTTCGGCTGCTCTACGCAGGCGATGACGAAAACCTGCGCTACAGCTCAACGAACTATTTTGTCCGTGAGGCAGGGCTGAACCGCATATCCGCCGTTCTCCGCAGAATGGCGCGCGAGGAGAAGTACCCTGTCGACTACTATATCGACACATAATAATACTACATCATCAGCGGTGAAAGGCGGTGGTTGAATGAAAAACAAAATAATCGGTATCCTCCTCTGTATCGCCCTTTTGATCACCGGATTTTCCGCGACGATTTTTTTGAAGCAGGAACCGCCGAGAGTGCATCAGCACCGCTCCGCCATAGAGAAGCCGGTCTGCACCGACCACGGCACAGACGTTTTCTGCACCCACCTGCCGCTGGTTCAAATCGATACGGGCGGCAAGGAGATCCCCGGCAAGCCTATCTTGGATGAAGAAGGTCACCATAAGGGCTTTACGACCGCGTCCGACGACGCTGACCGTATCCTCTCGACCGTCAGGATCACCGATCATGAGGAAACCAACAATCACATCGGCGACGAGCCGACGCTCGTCAGCGAAGCGACCATCCACGTCCACGGCAACTCCTCGCGTTATTTTGACAAGCTGAGTTACAAGATCAAGCTGGTTGACAGCGTGGGGGACGGTAATGATCAAAGCGTGATGGGCATGGACGCGCACAGCGAGTGGGTTCTGCACGGACCGTTCCTCGACAAGACCCTGCTGCGCAACTATATGTGGTACAACATCGGCGGCGAGATCATGGGCTACGCGCCGAACGTCCGCTTCTGCGAGCTGTTCCTCAACGGTGAGTATGAGGGCGTCTACGTGATGACGGAGACCGTCACCGCCGGCAAAAACGGCGCGAGGCTGCCGCTTACGGTCGATAAAAAGGATAACACCTATTCCGGCTATCTGCTGAGGATGGACAGAACCTCTGAGGAGGACATCAATAACTTTACAAAATACGCCTATCGTCTGAACGCCACCTCCGGCATCAATATTGAGTATCCCGGAAAGAAGAATATCACGCCGGAGCTCATGACGTCCATCACCAAGGACTTTTCGTCCTTTGAAAAGGCGATCTATTCCTATGATTTCGATAACGACGCCTACGGCTACAAAAAGCTGATCGATATCGATTCATTCGTCAATTACTTCATCATCAACGAATTGACGGGCAACTACGACGTTGGCGCGTATTCCACCTATATCTACAAGGATAAGGACGGCAGATTCCGCATGTGTATCTGGGATTTCAACAACGCCTGTGATAACTATCAGGAGCAGGCGATCCCCACGGACGATTTCCGTCTGATCAACGCGCCGTGGTATTGGATGCTCGTCAAGGATAAGGACTTTACCAAGCGTATCATCGATCGCTACCGCGACCTGCGCAAGAGCGTTCTGTCCGATGAGTATCTTGATCAGTACATCGACGATACGATCGCCTATCTCGGCGATGCCGTCAAGCGCAACGAGGAGCGCTGGGGCTATTCCTATGACGACGATACGCTGCTGAATCCCGCGGAGAGAAATCTCCACAGCTTTGATAGCGCCGTTACGCAGATGAAGGATTATATCCGTCGGCGCACGGAGTTTTTGGACGAGAATATCGACGTGCTGGCGCAGTACAGCGCGCAATCCCGCGTCAAGAAGTTTATCGAAAACGCAAACTGATATTAGTATGACAGAAAGAACAGAGCCAATTCGATTGGATCAGCGGCAGACGTGAAGCGCATGAGCCTGCCGCGCAAGGCTATATAACGTTATGAAGAGATTTATCATTATTGTCATCATTGTGGTACTGCTCGCGCTGGGGCTTGACACCGCGTATTACCGTCTGGGATGGTACATCGACCTCGATCCCGGCAAGGTGACGAGCACCTTTGTCCGCACCGAGGGCGAGCAGATATTGATGTTCAACGGCGAGGATTATGAGCCGTTCGAGATCAAGGGCGTCAACCTCGGCTCCGGTAAGCCGGGTGAGTGGTCGACCGATTTCGCGATCGACAAGGACACCTATAAGCGCTGGTTCAAGTATATCCAGGAGATGGGCGCCAACACCATCCGCGTCTATACCGTGCAGCAGGATGTTTTCTACAATGCTTTTTATGAATACAATCAGAATAATGACGAACCCCTGTGGATGATACACGGCGTGTGGGTCAACGACTATATCCAGAACTCCTACCGCAACGCGTTCCAACAGGGCTTCAGAGATCGCTTTCTCGACGACTGCCGCTCTATGCTCGACGTCATCCACGGCAACAAAAAGATCGGCGTCGGCAGGATGGCGTCCGCGGGCTCGGGCGTGTATCTGCACGATGTCTCGCCGTGGGTTATCGGCTACATCCTCGGCGTAGAGTGGGAGGACGTCACCGTCGCTTTTACCAACGAGCAGTTCGGCGATATCGAGGGCGCTTCTGCGTATCGGGGCAAGTATTTCTATACCTCGCCCGAGGCGACGCCCTTTGAAGCCATGCTCGCCGAGGTCGGCGATCGAGTGGTGGAGTACGAGTCCAACCGCTATAAAACGCAGAAGCTCGTCGCTTTTTCCAACTGGCCGACGACCGATCCGTTTGAGTATCCCGAGGAGATCGAGCGCTTCTTCATGAAGTGCGCCGAGGTGGATGTGGAGCATATCAAGACGACCGAGGACTTCCTCTCCGGTCAGTTCGTTTCCTACCATGTCTATCCGTATTATCCCGATTATCTGGCATATATCTCCGATTGGAGCGCGTTCGGTATCACGGATCTTACCCCGTACTATACCGACGGTGTGCTCAACACCTACCGCGCCTATCTGTCCATGCTCACACGGCACCACACCATGCCCGTCGTGATCTCCGAGTTCGGCGTTTCGACCGGACGCGGTATGGCGCAGCGTGAGATGAACCTCGGCAGAAATCAGGGTAATATGTCCGAAAAGGAGCAGGGCAAGGCGATCGTCGATTGCTACGAGGATATCAAGGCGGCAGGCTGCTCCGGCTGCTGTGTGTTCTCTTGGCAGGATGAGTGGTTCAAGCGTACATGGAACACGATGTACGCCGTCAACCTCAAGCGCGACCCCTACTGGTCGGATTACCAGACGAACGAGCAGTATTTCGGTCTGCTCTCCTTTGATCCCGGCAAGGAGCGATCCGTCTGCTATGTCGACGGCGACGACGCCGAGTGGACAGACGATGATCTCGTTGCCGAGCGCGGCGATATTCGGCTCTCGATGAAATATGACGAGAAGTTCGTCTACTTCAAGGTCAGCAAGGACGGCTTGAATATCGACGCCGACAAGATCTATATCCCTCTTGATATCACGCCCAAAAGCGGCAGCAGCTATTATGAGGAGAAGGATATGCTGTTCGACCGCGCGGTCGACTTTGTCATTGAGCTTGAGGGTAAAAAGAACAGCCGCGTGAGGGTGCAGGAGCGCTATGAGGTGCTCCGCAGCAACTATTCCGAGAACGTCTATGAGTTCAACGCCTACCTCAAGAATAATATCCCGTCAAAGGATTCGCCGCGCTTCACCGATATCGACATGATCCTGCAAACGGCGACGCCGCTTTTGTATAATAATCTGCAAGCCCCTGCCGAGGTGTTTGAGACCGGCAAGCTGACCTACGGCAACGCCAATCCGTCCGACGCCGACTTCAACTCGCTGGCGGACTTTATGGCAGGCGACGGCTTTGTGGAGATCAAGCTGCCGTGGCAGCTGCTCAACTTTGCCGATCCGTCGCTGATGATGATCCACGACGATTACTATGAGCATTACGGCATCGAGTACATGGAGATCGATCAGCTGTGGGCAGGGCTGTACGCGAAGGATGACGGCTCGCGCAGAGCACAGCTCCAACCTGTCGCCCTGAAGGGCTGGAACAATCATGTGACCTATCACGAGCGGCTCAAGAGCTCGTATTACGTATTACAAGAACGCTGGAGAGATCAGGATGAAGATTGAGATCATTGTATATATCTATCTTGCCGTTTGTCTGGCAATGATCGGATTCAATATCGTATGTATCTTTCTGTTCAAGCGCAACGACAGAGAAGCAGAGATAAGCCGGCTGTATTATATCGATCTGATCAAGGAGCAGTTCGGCAGGGAAGTGCTGGACGACCGGCACCGTTTGATGCTTTTGAAAAAGCTGACCAACGTCCGTGAGCTGATGGCGTTCGACAAGTCGCTGGAGATCCTGTATGAACAGTATCCCGATCAGGTCAGGGCGTATCTGCGTAAGCTCGAATATGTTTTTGTCGCGCTGGCAAATCGCTACAGCCGCAAGAATGAGCTGCAGATGACATACTTTCCGTATATCATCGCGCGTTACCGGCTGTTCTACGGCGAAAACCTGCCGCAGATCAACCGTATTCTGGTCGATCTGCTGGAGAAGCCGTCCATCTACTGCCGTGAGAACGCCCTCGGCGCGTTCTATTCCATGGGTAACGCGGAGAATGTCGCCGACGCGCTGAAGATCATCGACAACACCGGCTATTATCACAACAAAAAACTGCTGACAGACGGTCTGTTGACCTTTGCCGGCGATAAAAAGGAGCTCAACGAGCTTTTGTGGGAGCGTTTGTCTGAGTATTCGCTGAACACACAGCTCGCGATCCTCGACTGCATCCGCTTTTCCTCGGGTGATTTTCAGGAGAGGATGCTCGGTCTGCTCCGGCAGGATCTCGACAGCGAGATCCATTACTGCGCGATCCGCTATCTGGGCAGATATCCCTATGAGCCCGCCTATGAGCAGCTGATGCAATATGCCGAGCATGAGGATGAAACGCACTGGGAGTACACCTCGATCACCTGCTTTGCGCTGGCGTCCTATCCCTCGGACAGAACGATCGAGGTACTCAAAAAGAATCTGAGCAGCCGCAACTGGTATGTGCGGCTGAACGCTTCACAGGCGCTCGAGAACTTAAAGCTCGAGTACGCCGATTTTATTGATATATTCGAGGGCGACGACCGCTACGCAGGCGAGATGATGCGTTATCGGTTCGACCGCAAAAAGCTGAGTGAAAGGAAGGTGGCGGCAACGTGAGATACGCTTTGTTCAACGACGCGGCATTTGAGTTCATCAAGGGCTTTTTGCTTGCCGTAGAGATCTTCTTCGCGCTCTATCTGATCGGTTACTCCACCTTTCTGTTTATCGCCGTGGTCACCGGTTCCTCGTCACTGTTCAAAAAACGCCAGCAGGATATGCTGAAAAACACCATCCTCAAGGATCATTACGTGCCCATCAGCATCATCGTACCGGCGTTCAACGAGGACGTGACTATCGTAGAGAACGTCCGCTCGCTGCTCACGCTCGACTATCCGCTGTACGAGATTGTCGTGGTGGATGACGGCTCCTCCGACAAGACCTCGGCTAAGCTGATCGAGGCGTTCGATATGCTGCCGATCCGCCGCCCGATACAGCGCAAGATCAACTGTCAGCCGGTGGAGTTCGTCTATGAGGCGGCGACCTTTAAGGTGCCCCTGACCCTGATCCGCAAGAAAAACGGCGGTAAGGCGGATTCTCTGAACATGGGGATCAACGCCTGTAAATATCCTTACTTCATCTGTATCGACGCCGATTCCGTATTGCAGTACGATTCGCTGAGCAAGATCGTCAAGCCCGTGCTGGAGGACGAGAACGTCGTAGCGGTCGGCGGCGCGGTACGACCGTCCAACAGCGTCGAGATCAAGGACGGCAGGGTCATCAACTACCGCCTGCCGCGCAACCTGCTCGCCTGTATGCAAGTGCTCGAATATGACCGCTCGTTTCTCGCGTCCCGTATCCTGTTCGATAAATTCAACGGCTCACTGATCATCTCGGGCGCCTTTGGCTTGTTCAAAAAGGATACCGTTGTCGCCGCGGGTGGGTATGACGCTTCCACCATGGGCGAGGACATGGAGCTGGTCGTCAAGCTGCACGACTATTGTGTGACGAACGACATTCCCTATCTGATCCGTTACGCGACCGACGCGATCTGCTGGTCGCAGGTACCGGAGAATCTCAAGGATCTGAGCAAGCAGCGCCGCCGCTGGCATATCGGGCTGTTCCAGTCGATGTGGAAGCACCGCGTCATGCTGGCAAATCCCAAATTCGGCTTGACCAGCTTTATCTCGTATTTCTACTTTTTGATCTATGAGTTGTTGTCGCCGTTCATCGAGGTGTTCGGTATCACCACCATGGTGCTCGCTTTCTTTGTCGATCTGATCAATGTGCCGTTCATGCTGATCTTCTTCGGCATCTACGCGCTGTTCGGCTCCGTTATGTCGATGACCGCCTTCTTCGCGCGGACGCAGACCATCGACCTCAAGGTCACCTTCCGCGATGTGCTCAAGGCGCTGCTGCTCTGTACGGTAGAGATCAGCGTTCTGCGCTTTATCATGGCTTGGGTGCGCGCGACGGCGTTCATCGGCTATAAAAAGAAGAAGCTGGAATGGGGAAGCATCAAGCGCCAAAAGATTAATTTGAAATAAGGGTAGCCTATGAAAAGAAAACTGACAGCGATCATCACGGTCGCGGTAATGCTGCTGTTCGGTACATTGACCGCGGATGCGGCGGTCTATACCGTCGATGCTCCGACCAACGGCAACACCATCTATATTGCCGGCGATCCCGATATGTACCCGATCGAGTATTATGATACCGAGGATAAGGAGTATAAAGGGATCCTGCCGGAGCTGTATAAAAAGCTCTCGGATGACAGCGGCATCGACTTTTCCTATATCAACTCCGGTACCTCCAACGAGCAGTACCGTCTGGCTAAGAATAAGCAGGTGGAGATCGTCTCCGCCCATGCCAAGGGCGATGTGGACGATCTTGCGAAAGAGGTGCACATCCTGACCTATCAAAAGGGGGAGCAGGAGATCGAGCTGTGCGTCGGCTTCACCGCGATCGCGTCCGACGATCTGGTCAAAACCGTGACCACGTCGCTGCAATCCACCTCCTCCGAGCAGATCCTGCGTCTGTCCGTCGAGACGGCTGTAACGAATTCGCCCAACGACTTTCCGGTTTGGCTTGTATTTGTCGCGATCGGACTTTTGATCCTCTGTATCATCCTGATCCTGATCGTCATCAAGCGCCGCAAAAAGGAGAAGCAGGCGACAGAGAACCGCCTGATCGACCCGATCACCGGTATCGGCAACAGCCTGTATTTTGAGCAGTGGTATAATAACTTTATTTCTCCTGCTTCCAGTCCGCTGTACTATATCGCCTATATCGGTATCGACGTCCAGCGTATTCTGCAGTATGCCGACCCGACCGTGTCGGAGGAGATCCAGATCTACGCCGCTTCTCAGATCGCGGCACAGGCGCGTGAAACAGACTTCTGCGCGCGTGTTTCAGACGGGCGATTTGCCCTTGCCTTTGAAACGCCTGTTGAGGAACAGGCAAAAGAATTCATCGAGCAGCTGCTCACGCGTCTGAATCATTTCAACAACGACGTCATGCTCAAGTACCATATCCATTTCCAGGCAGGCGTGTTCCATCTGGATCAGCCCAATATTTCCTGCGAAAAGGCGCTCTTCAACGCCAGACAGGGCTTCTATCACGCGCGTGAGACGGGTGAGCCTTATGTGTTCGCCGACGCAAAGCTGCTCCGGCACGAGGAATATGTGAACGGCTTGAAAAAGAAGCTGCGTGACGCTTTGGACAAAAAGGAATTCCGCCTGTACGTGCAGTATATCTTTGACGGCAAGGGAAAGACAGCCTGCGGCGCCGAGGCGTTGTCCCGATGGGACAGCCCCGAGGATGGTGTGATCACGCCGTCGGACTACATCTATATGCTGGAGACCGCCGAGATGATCGACGAGCTCGATTTCTACATCCTCGGCGAATGCTGCCGCACGCTGGAGGAGTGGAAGGATACGCCTAAAAAGAATCTCTGGCTGTCCTGTAACATGACGCGTATCACCTTATCCGACGAGAACTTTATCGAGCGGATGAAGGATATTGTCCGGCAGTACGATTTTGATATCGGCAAGTTGGTCATCGAGATCACCGAGGACGCCTTTGCCGAGAGTAAGCAGCAGGTGAGCGACAATATCACCGCCTGCAAGGAGCTGGGCTGCCGTATCGCGCTGGATGACTTCGGCTGCGGCTATTCCTCGGTCAAGGACTTGAACGACTATCCGATCGACATCATCAAGATCGACCGCGAGCTGGTCAGCGATTCGCGCACCGAAAAGGGCAGACGCCTGCTGACGGGCATCATCCGGCTGTCGCATTTCCTCGGCATCAAGGCGCTGTGTGAGGGCGTCGAGACCGACGAGGAGCTGGCGGCTTCCTCACAGGCGGATTGCGATTATATCCAGGGCTATCTGCTCGCCAGAACCAACCCCGCGGATGAACCGTCCGTAGAGCGCGGTATCACGTTCGTGTAAACAGGTTTCATACTAAGTAGCAATAAAAAGCTTTAAAAAGATATTAGCGGAGAATTTTGCAGAACAAGGCGGAGGGCGCAGGCAGGCTTGAGGTGCTGTCCAAATCTTTGATTTGGCTAACAACACCCATGCAACAACACTCCAAGAGCGAAGCGATTGGCTTAGTGTCACTGCTGGCGCCTGTCAACTCTTGGGGTCCCCATAACGCCCCGCGTTATGGGTAGAGGA
>DGUQ01000178.1 GCA_002394725.1 Ruminococcaceae bacterium UBA4306 | reverse complement strand
TACACATCTACTCTTTCATTCAAGCAAATGCTCATACACCAAACGGTGTATGAGCATTTATGGCACGCTGGAAGGGACTCGAACCCCCGACCTTTTGGTTCGTAGCGCCGCAAGGGCCATTTACAATGTATACATTACGGTCGTTCTACCGCTTTTAGCGCTCTTTTGTCCGGGGATATCACGTCAGTTTTCCGTTTAGCGCTCTCCTGTACGATCCGTTCCGGTTCTGTTGTGGTCAGAATTGTGGTCAATACACAATGGTGTTGCATAGATGATACCATAAAATAGTTATGAGAATGTTCTGTAATAGCTGTTCATTCTGTAAAAGTTCACTGATTTTACGAGTATATTTCTCTGGACTTTTCAAATGGGCTGTGGTATGTTGTTGTGCTTGTAAGGGGTGTGATATGTATGACCATAAAGGTGAGACAAGCCGTAAATCCATGTTTGCGATTGCTTTTGCTTTGGGATTAACCGTTGATGAAACAAAGGATTTATTCCATAAGGTATATCATCAGCCGCTATGTTCAGATAGGAACTCACCGAGCAACATCCATGCCATACCTCCCGGATCACTTCCGTTGCTGTCGCAGAAAAAGCAATATCCCTGTTCAGTATTGAAGTACTCCTCAGAGGAATAGTCAGAAATAGCACCTAAATGCCCCGCGCCTCCCGAAAACATCTGCGTCAGCCCGTAGCCGTATTTTTCGCCGTAATCAGGTGAATGATCCGTTGTCATCTCACGGAGGGTCTCCGCGCTGACGATCTTGCCGCCGGATAAGCCTTCCATCCATTTGACCATATCGGGAGCGTTGGAAACGATATCTCCCGCGCCCTTTGCAACGCCCTTGATCTTGACCTCCTCTACATCGTCATCGGCGATCAGATTCTCTGCCCATGTGGGAGAATCCGAGATCTCGGTGATCAAACCGGTATGCTTCATATCAAGCGGATCAAAAATGTATTCGCGCAGAAAGTCGTTATAATACTGACCCGAGGCCTGTTCCACGATGTCCGCGAGCAGGATATAGTTGGAGTTGGAATAACGGAACGCGGTATCGGGTTCAAATAACAGAGACTCACCGAAGATCCACTCCTTGATCAAAGCGGTGTTCTCTTTCTCCGTGTTCCCGTAAGGCAGTGTATTCGCAAAACCTTCGCCCACCGTATCGCGGATACCCGAACGCATCGTCAGCAGGTGCTTGATCGTAAGATCTTTGCCTTTGCTGTACTCGGGAAAATATTTGTCGATCGTATCGTCAACGCTGAGCTTGCCTTGATCGCGCAGTATTATGATAGCGGCGGCGCAGAACTGCTTTGACACAGAACCGATATACATGGATGTATCCATTGTCAAAGGATCGCCGTTCGCATCCGTGCCCGTCGCTCTTTGATATACGACATTACCGTTGTGCGTAAGATAGATGACTCCGTCATACTTGATGTCCGCGAGCTTGCTGTCGATGGTTGCAGCAAGCTCAGCGTCTGTCTTCACGACAGTGGGTTTTTCGGCTTGTTCAGTCTTAGGTGAAACTGAGCAGGAAGTCGCGGATAGTAAAACCGCCAGCATCAATACCAAAGCGACTGCTTGTTTCATGTCGTTCTCCTTTTTGTGTACTTTGCTTCAAAGGATCGCTGACCGTTATTGTTCCGGTGAATAGTCAGACCAGCTTCCGGCGGAATATCTCAGCTTTGACTTCATATTGCCGGGGTCGGCTTTCGGTTCGACCGACAGATCGATCTTGTAGATCTTTCCGATCAGGTCGTTGTTATACTGGATATCGGTCGTCTGGAACGCCGGCTTACCCTCGGCGACCTCTCTGTCGGTCACGCCCGAGTCAAAGATGATCCCCTGATTGCCCCACGGAGCTTTGACGCGATAGATGTCGGTATCTCCGATCTGTTCCATTGGGAATCCCGGCCACTCGGCAAAATAATAGGGCTCCTTGGTGAAGCTGTTGAATGCCATTCCGCCCCACCAGTAGGCATAGACCTTATCCCACTTTGTTTCACTGTTGTCATAATAGAGATAGCCGGGCTTGATGTCATTGGGATCAAGCTCCAGATCGTCAAGAATCTCTTCGAGATGATCGCTTTTATCCTCATACTCAACAGGAGCGGCAAATTCGAGCGCGGAGACCTTCTGTGTGAAAACCGCCTCCAAAAACTCGGGAAAGATATTTCTCCAATACTCGATCAGGTGTTCACCGGGTTCATATTTACTGAACACGAGCTTATCCTTTGCGTAGCCGTCCTCGATCAGCTTGTTATACATGGACTGAGATACATCGCCGTTGTCGCCCATATAGCTGCCTGCGTAAAAATACAGAAACGGCGCGTTCTTCATCTTCATCTTATCCTTCAAAAACGCTGTCCATTCCTTATCGGCAAACATATCAAAGGTCGCCGACATCACACCGCCCGTGCCGAACTTGTCGGGATGGGACAGAACGGTATAGAAGGTCTCGAGACCGCCTAAGGACGCTCCTGCCAGCGCCGTGTGCTTTGCGTCGGTATAAACATGATAATTGTCATTCACATACGGCATGACGGTATCGATGAGAAAATCCGCAAAGGCAGTGCCCCGCTTCTTCGTCAGATCCTCCTCTTTAGCGTTTTCGGGGGATTCTTCCATATTGATCTCGCCGAGATCGGGAACCAGCTCATCCCATCGGTAGACGTCATTATTCTCGATGCCGACCACGATCGCTTTATGCTCGGTTGTCGCCATCATGCTCTCGATATGCTCGGCAACATTCCAGCAGACCAGATCATTGTCCATGCCGCGGTCCTTGCCTGTCGCAAGAACGCTTTGACCGTCAAACAGATAGATGACGGAGTATTTCTCTTTCGACTTTGCGTCGTAATCCTCGGGCGTCCAAATATAGACGAGCTTGTCCCGTCCGTCAAACTGAAATGTCTTTGTCTCGAACTTCGGATCATAGACAGGCTCTTTGCCTTGTGTATACGGCAGAAAATCCTTGCCGGTATAATTCCAGCCGCTGACAAAGCTGTTGAATGCGACGTCCATGCTCGATTCATCTTGATAGGTCACGTGCACCATGTTGTAGAGGTTGACGTCCGCTTCACAGCGAAAGACGGTACTGCTGTCATCCTCGCTGTCCTTTTCCATCGTAACGTCCGCGGTTTTGCCGTTACCCGTATTCAGGAACGTCGCTGTCAGCTCCGTTGTTTTCTTTGGTGCTCTGACAACGAA
Source organism: Ruminococcaceae bacterium UBA4306 (assembly GCA_002394725.1). Lineage (GTDB taxonomy): Bacteria > Bacillota > Clostridia > Oscillospirales > Acutalibacteraceae > Ruminococcoides. The sequence continues at coordinate 19,949 of DGUQ01000178.1, read as the reverse complement.
ACTGTGCATTAGCTCCGATTTCTCGTCAGGGGTGCTTTTTGCGTTATCGGAGCAGGCTGTCAGCAGTGAAAGAAAGATAACGCCGCACAACAAGGCTGATAGAATTATCTTCATTTTCATCGTAATTTTATCCTTTCATGCAAGTGTTGACCCAAGCAATATAGTTTTCAGTGCTGTTGCCCGAGCGTTCCGCCTCAGTATGGTCTTGCGCCCATACGGTCTCGAAATCAACGTTATCGACCTTGTCACAGCTTTTAAGGGCTATAGCAAGATTGATCTCGGTCGTCAGCGAGTTGGTTTTCTGCTCGATTCCGGAACGGATACGCCAGTATTTTGCAATGTTGGATGTACCGTATCCCTCGCGGCTTTTCATCAGATAAAACAGCGGAGAATATAGATTCACGCGTGTTTCAACAGTATGACCGACGAAATTTGCTTTTGCCAGATCTGCCGCGAAATCTGCGGCATATTCGCTGTTCATTTCAGTCAATACATCCGCAAGGATACGGTCAAAGTGGGAGAGTTCGCCCTCACTGCTGCCAAACAGCGTGTTTTTACCCCGGAGCCCGTCAAACGCAACAGGCAGATCGGAAGCGGTCTTACAGTGCTTTGCAAAATCCGCTACACTTGTGATCGTGGCGGTATTTGTGGTCTTATCATAGATAACCCAATTTTTGTCTGTGTTCAGACTGTTGATATAATCCTGCGCCGTGATATTGGTGAACTTAGTATCAGTCAGATAATGATTGAGCGAGGTCTCGATCACACCTTTGACATGATCATAATAGCTTCCTGCCTGATAGATACCTTCTTCTGACTCAGTCAATGTCAGCGGCTTACCGCTTTCGTCGGTAAAGCCCGCTTGGTTGACATAAGCGGCATAGGCGTGTGCCAGCTTGTCAGAGATCGCGTTCAGCTCGTCGGTTCGTTTCGGTCGCGTACAGCCCATCATCCATTCGTATTCCGCATTGGCGGTATCAAGATTGGTGACCGGACACCATGCCATCACGCCCTGTACCGCGTCCGACACGCCCTGTACCGCGCCGATCGCTTCGAGATACGGATCATACAGCTCGCTGTCGCCTGACGCGCCGAGGATCGTCGCCTGAGCACCGCCTCCGCTCATTCCGTATACAAAAAGGCTCTCCGCGTCTCCGGCAATCACGTCGTCAGCGTAACGGATGTAGCGAATCGCCGCCTTCAGGTCGGTAACGCCTGCAGGCGCGCCTTCATTGGTACCGCGGCAACCGGATAGAACGAATACAAAGCCCTGAGAGGTATAGTAGGAAAGCTGTTCAAGCATACCCTGATGCGTCATCAGGATCTCATCGTTCAAAGCCTTGGCGGAAGCATACCCGGGTGTTTCGACCGGGATCATAATCGGAGCTGTTGCCGCGGAGTATCCGTTGAGCTCTGCGCTCTCGCTCACCTTACAGGTATAGGTACCGTCGCCGTTATCACTCGCATCCATATACGCGCCGGGGACAAATACCGCCAGCTGTTCATACTGTTCATCAGCAGGCTTCTCACAATAGTCGATGCCGGTTTGATAGTAAAGATCGAATTCTTCGTTGTAGTGCCATTTTGTCAGATCGGGCTTAGAGAGATTCGTAACAGGCTGCGGTTTTTTCTCAGACTCTTCTGTTGTACCGCCGCAGCCAACCGAAAACAGCATAACCATTACCACGATCAAAACTAACGCTATAACTCTTTTCATTTTAGTTCATCCTCTTATGATTTGCTATTTCTCTTTTGGCGCGAGGATCGCCTTAATCGGATAGTTGTCAATGGTAAAATCCTTTTTATTCAGCTCTAACTGAGGAATGGCTTTGTCGGAAGCGACGACCTGCGCGCATTGTTGATACGCGCTGTCGATGAGGCTGTCCTTCCTCTCTGACATATCGCTCCATTTGCCGTCGGTAAACAAAAAGCTCTCGCCCGGATTGATGATGCCCGTCATCTTTAAGCCCTTGATCATTTCCCAGTTGATCTGTGTACCGTACGGGAATACCTCGGTATAGGTCTCACCGCGTTTCATCGTCAGAACGATCGAATAGCGATCTCCTTTTTTAAGAGAGTATTCCTGATTCAGGTCGATCACATGAGAGCCGGCATACTGATGGGTGTGTTCTCCTTTTTCCAGCAGTGTACCGGAAGAAGGATCATTCTTGTCGATATCCTTGTATATCTCGTAGCTCACCTGAGCGTCCGGATAGCTTGTTCTGTACTCGATTTGAAATAGGCTTTCATCCTCTTCGGCATCAAATACGTTAGCCATTTTGGTTTCAGCTTCATAGTTCGAGGTACCGTACCATATCGTCATCATCAGATCGTACTGATCGATATTCCGCGTGGTGTGTTTTGCTTTGTTATTGTTATCAAACACATAGCTCAATGCGGCTAACAAACTATGATCATAATAGGAAAGATATAAATAGCCGTCGTCGATATCTCCGTCAAAGGTCGTCAGACCCCAGCTGTTCTTAATGATCAACGCTCCGTTGTCGGGTGGTGTGCTCCCCTCGATCACCGTACCGTCTGATTTTGTCCTTGTGAACTTTTCCTTCGGGAAGTCATCGACATATCCCACGACGGCAACGGCGTGATTCGGCTCATTGTCACCGTTGTCGTAAACGGCGCGGTTTTTGCTGTTGAAGCCCGGGTGTTCAGCATTTAAGGCTATCGTAACACCATGTCCCTGATATAACTCCGACTTGATTGCATTCAGTCCGTCTGCGTTCAGCGTGTAGCTGCCGTTTGCATCAAAAGTTGCGGGAGGCGGCAGGATACGGCTGTCTCTGAAAAGCGCGGAAGCAGGAACGCCGCGATACTCTGCGTTCAACGGAAGCGTCCATTCTCCCTTCCATGAATCATTATACGCATAAGGTTTCTCTGAGTTGATTTCCATGCTTTCATCAACCGGTCCAAAACCCGAGCCGAAAAAGTTCGCGGCTTGTACAAACGGTCCGCCGATAAAATATGCGGTGAGCTCGCCCTGCTCTTTTTCCATGACGGACGGATCAAAGCCTTCTCCTTCCTGCGAGGAACGAACCTTGCCCTTTACAACGTCATCCTTTGTGATACCGTGAAACATATACCACGCAATATATTTCTCGGAGAAATCGACCTGATCGTTTTTCTCTCCCACAGAAACGCCCATATCGTTCGCATATAAATACGCGATCTCGGCAGAACCTGCCATAGCAAACGTCCAACAATCCCCATAACGCTGTGTTTTGACAGGTGTGACATAATTCTTGCCGTCTACATTTCTCAGATCAAATCGCGACGGTAGCGTTGTGACGTCGATTTCATCTGTGCCTTTGGTTGTATTCCCGGAGTCTGAACACCCAGTTAACAATGTCGTCATCAATGCAATCATCATAATCACGCTCATTATCATAGCTGTTATTCTTATCATGATAAGCTAGTCTCCTCTTCCTTTTCAAACAGAATACTGAGCAGCGCCTGAGGGATCTCCTGCACATATGACATTCCACGACCGGAGTTTGAAACTGCGAACAGATAGACGTCACGATCGGTATTGATGTAATCCACCGCCCCGAAATGCGGCGGGATCTGTCCGACGTGACCCACGCCGCCATATGGCATATGCCAAAAGCCGTAGCAGTATTCTTCTCCGCTCTCGGGATTTGCGTCCTGCGTCATCTGACGGAAAGCGTCGGAAGATATCACTTTTCCGCTGCTAAGCCCATGCATCCACTTGTCCATATCCTCAGCGTTAGATACAACGTCGCCGGCTCCTTTGGTCAATCCGGGCTCGTAGAAGCCTTCTTGCGTTGATTCTGTTTCGGAAAGCGCGAAGTTCCATTCATTATTCCCGGTTACCTCATCCGTGAAGCCTGTGTGAGTCATTTCAAAAGGTTCAAAATAGTTTTTCCTGAGGAATTCGTGATAAGGGACGCCGCTTACCTGTTCAACGATCTCAGCGAGCAGAAAATAGTTGGAGTTTGAATACGCATAATCATTGCCGGGCTCGAAACGCAGCTCCTCATGGAATATCGCATTTTTAATGATACTCACGTTATCCTTTTCATTTGTACCCATAGTTGACGGGTTCACCAGCTCAAGATAATTTTTGATCCCCGAGCTCATGTTAAGAAGGTTTTTGATCGTCAGTCTTTTGCTCTCTTTATATTCCGGAAAAAACTTTTCCAACGTATCATCCAAGCTGAGCTTATTTTGGTCGCAAAGCAGCATAATACAGGCAGCGCAGAATTGCTTTGATACGGAACCAATCGGCATAGAAGCGCCGATCGTCAGCGGCTTGTCGTTATCGTCGTTGCCGTTGACATACTGATAGATCACATCGCTGCCCTTGGTGATCTGCACGATGCCTTTGAATTGATGATCGGTTAATACTGCGTCCGTCTGAGCTTTCCTGCCGGTTGAGATCGTTTCCGATATGGTTTCGGTGCTTTGGGATTCTTTTGTTCGGTTGGTACATCCCACGGCGATCATGATGAATGAAATACACAGAATGACGCAGATCGTTCTTGTGATAATTATTCTCATTCCTCTGTTCCTCAACTAAAATGTTTATCCGTTTGCCGTTTCATTTTCTACAGGGAAGCGATCGATCATTTCCACATCAAATCGCTGGATCAAGGTTGCGTCGGTGACGTCCAAGCCGTTCCCGTTGACGTCGGCGGCCTTTTCGTTAAATGGCTCCCATTCCATATCAATCAATACACGCTGGATCACAGTCGCGTCAAGGATCGTGACTTCACCGTCGTAGTCGGCGTCACCATAGACGAACGTGATCGGCGCTTTGATGTGATTGCCGCCGATATGGTTGCCGTTCTCGTCAAAGTGATCGGGATTCAGGCAGTTTGCTTCATAAGAGATAAAGCTCTTGCTCGTTGTCGCGTAGCTTCCGTAGCAGCCGTCGCCGTAATAAACATACCAGTTGCCGGCGTACGGCCTTATGGGTAAGTACTGACTTGTGGTGATCTCGGGATCGGGATCGACGATGAAGATACAGCCGTCCATATTATCTTGATTGGGACTGCCCTCGGGGAGGGTCTCATAGTCGCCTGCGTACGCTCCTTCGATATTTACGTTTTCTGTCTGGCAATGCTGATCAAACACGTCACGGTTCTCCGATTGCTCCGCGAAAAAGCCGTTGTTCCAGATTACGTTGGTAACGTCTGTGGGGACGTCGGCATAGTAGACGCCCTGATCGTATTGCTCAACACACGCGCGATAGCCGGGATAGGCTTGAGGAATAACGGAACCGTCCCACCAGTAAATGCCTGCGCAAAACCTGTCCTGATAGACGCCGTATTCGCTGTACCAGCTGTCCAAACGGGGCATTTGGAAGTAGATACGGTTGGTGGCGATCGATTCTCCTGCCGCTGATTCCGCCTGAGCGATCGCCTCTTCGACGGAGCACTGCGGTTGATAATTCATGTCCTGTGCGTTGACAACGGTTATAGCACAGGAGGTTATCATAAAGATAACGAGGATCAAAGCTAAGACTTTTGTCAAAACAGTTTTCATATAAATCATCCTTTCAACAACAATTTGCGAGTTGACTACTATCTATATAATAAAACAGCTGCCTGATCAATATCAAGCAACTGTTAAACCATCTATCCAACGGATAATAGAATAATACAACTGTTAGTTTAGAAAACCGGTTTTTTCCTGTCGCACACACCGAAAACAGGGTGCGGAGAGCCCTTGGCGATCCCATCCGCAAAGCAAAGCAACGGCAGAACATTGGTCTCGAAACGGATGATATAGGAGTTGATTTCTCCGTCAACGGACGCGATCTTCATGGGATGCACGATCTGCTTGTCGCAGAGTGTCTTCATACAGCGCTCGACGTCCTGCAATTCAAGTCCGGTTCCCTGACTGATGAGCGGCGCCGTGACCGGTATATCAGACACCGTATACAGATAATAGACGATATGCAGGAGCTTTTTGTCCGCAAAGAGCGCGAAAACCTGCCGGATCGCGTCTTCACTTTCAAAATGCGAGAGAATGTTGTCTGTCTTAGGACGCGTCATCAGAAAGAAATGACGGAAGTCATTTGAGATCCGCGCCAAGGCTAAGCCGTCGTCGTTCAACAGCTTGGCAAAATAATCCGGGCAGGGATCTCTTTTTTTCTCGGAATGGATGACAAAGGTATCGGCAAAATCCTCAGAGAAGTTCTCTCTTCCCGTCAGCCCCAGGATCAGCGACCAGCAGAAATTAAACGCACAGCGAAAAGCTTCATCGCCCGGCATGGAACTCAGCTTTTTAATGATGGCAAGCTGAAAATCCTGTTCTTCTCTGCCGTAAAGCGCGTCGATGCTTACCTCCAGCGCGTCGGCGAGCTTCGGCAGAATCTCCGCGTCGGGCGTACCGCCTCGTTCCCATTTAGAGACCGCCTGCATCGTAACGCCGATTAAGTTGCCGAGCTTTTCCTGTGTATAATTCTTTTGATTGCGGTATTTCTTGATTTGCTCTCCGATGACGCTCATTTTCAACCCTCCGTTGATTGATGAGTCTATTATAGCAAATAAACAGACATTTGTCTATACTACCGACGTGGGAGTTGCGATGAGCAATTATACACTTATACGCACGTAACAATATTATAAGTGGTTATTATTCAAAGAAATGAGTCGCCAAACAGGAGACTATCCCGCTTAACAATATTTTGTTCAGTTATTTAGAAAGTTGAATATGAACAATTATCTTAATAGTCTCTCCCCAGTCAGAAAGCCTATAATCGTGAAAACGGCTTAAATACTGAACGCACCATACTGTCAACATCGTTTTTGGTAGGTGGTGCTTTCTTTTTTTGCGGTTATAATATATAATGAAGAAAAAACGGAAAGGTAGTTATACTTGGCTGAATTTGGGGAAAACATAAGAAAAGCAAGAGAAGAAAAAGGAATCACCCAGCAAACGCTTGCGGATAAATTATTTGTTTCACGTCAGGCGGTCTCGCGCTGGGAGAACGGATCGCGCTACCCTGATTTACTGACGGCAAAGTCACTTGCCGTGGCACTTGACACCACTTTGGATAAGCTGTTAGATAATGATGATATGCAAAACTATCCCGATGTGAACCCGGTAATCGAATATCCATTATATAAAAGAATACAGACAGCCATTTTTACTGCGGCGTTTGTTACAAATCTTGTGCAGCTAATATGGTTCATTTGTTTTAACCTGACTGAAAACCGAGCATTCCAAACGAATTATGAGATTGCCGCGCAGATTGCAAACGCGATAAGCGCAGGCTTGATTACAGCCGTTTTGCTTTTTGGCTTGATAAAATCGATAAAGGATACGATTACCCCCGGTGCTGCGGCGAAAATTGCGGTAATGCTTATCGGCGTTGATTTCATTAATATATTCGTAATACAATATTTGGATTGGAGGAAAAACAATCCGGCTTCCGCATGGAGCATTGCACTCAGCGCGGCGATAGATGCGGCGTTCATTATTTCGGTGCTGCTGTTTTTTCTCGGAAAAAAGCCGCAGAAACCGGTTGCAGTCTGTATATGCGCGGGTCTGGTAATGATGAAGATTTTTGGGGCTTATATCAGCAGCTTGATTTCGGTTCTCGGAACCGCAAAGCTTACTAAATATCTTATCATCTCATCGCTTCGCGTCTTTGCACTCTCTCTGATTCCAATCCTTATCATATACATGGCGGCGACATTATACCGCAAGAGACAGCTTGTAATTCAGATGACACTATAACGAGGTAATAGAAATGAAAAGATTAACAGCTATCATCTTGTCGCTGGTTATGGCGGCAATAGTTTTTTCAGCTTGCAGTGAAAACAGCATCGTAAAGAATCAAGAGTCCGTCAGTGAGACAGCAGTTGCAACCGAGAAAACCAATATTTACGATATGGAGAATTACGAAAACAGCGAGGTGTTTGGCTTCGTCAAGGTCAATCAGGGCGGAAAATATGATGGGTTCTGTACCACATATAAATTCAACTACCTTTCGGACGGACTGAAAATCGAAGGCTACTTGTCCATACCGCTTTCCGTTGAAAAAACGCAGAAGCCCGGCAAATGTGTCATGTTCAACCACGGCGGCAACAGAGATTACGGTAAGCTGGAAAACAACACGCTCGCCCCGATCTGCGCCGTGTGTGACCGCATTGTTATCGCGTCTCAGTACAGAGGCTGCGGTGGCTCGGAGGGAGAGGATCACTTCGGCGGCGACGACCTCAATGACGTTATCAAGCTGATCGATCTGTGTGAAAAGCATTTCTCGTTTATTGATATGGACGATTTTTGCGTGGCGGGTTCTTCCCGCGGCGGCGTGATGACCTACCCTGCGGCACGAAAGGACAGCAGGATCAAGCGGATAATCGCTCTCAGCGCCCTATGCAATTTGTTTGAAGCGTATGAAGTCCGCGACGATATGAAAACCGTTTTGAAGGAAACAATAGGCTTTACGCCCGAGGAAAAGCCCGAGGAGTACAAAGAACGCTCGGCTGTTTATTGGGCGGACGAAATCAAAATACCCGTGCTGATGTTCCACGCAAAGCAGGACAAACAGGTTCCTTACAGTCAGGCGGAGAAGTTGTACGAGAAGTTAAAGGACAACACTGACTGTACCTTTATCACCTATGACGATGATATTCACGGCATCGTTCATGAGAAGGATTACCAAACCATCCGTGATTGGTTGAATCAAGAATAAAGTTACAGCCGTCAAACAGGAGATTATCCCGCTTGGCGGTTGTATTTTTCAATTGTTCATAGAATACGATTACCCTTACTATCTTTGTCTTGACTTCTCCAAAACTTGTGGTATTGTGTTGTGCAGTCGGGAGCGTGATATCATGACCACATTAGAGGACATCTACTTTGGGAACATCAATCCGTCGTCGTCACGCGCCGTATTCGGTGGGAGCGGTCAAGTGTGACCACTCCCGTACTCATGTGGCGGTTCCTCCTCTCCCCAAAAAGGGCGATGTCCTTAGCGGAGAAAGTGAAAACTGAATAGGATATAGAAAGCTGTCTTGGAAAGCCAAGGCAGCTTTTAGCTTGGTGCTAAACAGCTAAAGTAAGATTGCAAAACCGTACGCCCACTTGCAATCGTACAATCTTGCAGCCTTACCAATAGTTAGCATAGAAATACAATATTCTAAGCAAATAGTAGGTGCGTGTATAGGTAAACGCATATAATAAATTCAGAGACACAGGATTATGGGTTATCGCATTACAGAAAGTAATAGCCCTGTTTTTTTATAATAATCTTATAATACTCTTGACGAGCTAATAATCATTAGCTATAATAAAGCTAATGGCTTTTAGCTTTTCTTTTTGGAGGGAATTATGTCTACAAAAGATAGAATACTTGATGAAGCGTTAACGCTGTTTGCTGAGAACGGTTACGACGGAACGGGTGTAGAACAGATTGCCGAAAAGGTTGGGATCAAAGCGCCGTCGCTCTATAAGCATTACAAGGGAAAAGAGGATATTTTGAACGCGCTGATCGACAACGCGGAAGCGCGGTATGAGGAATCCTTCGGTTCGGAGCAGCACATCGGAAAGATTCCCGAAAGCAGGGAAGATTTCGTCCGCGTCACGATGGAAAGGATCCTGTTCACCATGCGCGACCCGATGATCCGCAAGATCCGCAAATTCCTGGTGCAGGAGCAATTCCGAAGCGACAGACTTGCCGCTATCACCACCCGCCACCAGCTCGAGGGCGTTCAGAAGATGTACACAAGGATCATCGAGGGCATGATGGAGAAGGGGCTGTTCGTCAAGGATGACCCCGCGCTGCTCGCGACAGAGCTTGTATCGCCTGTTGTTCTTTGGATATCCCAAGCGGACAGACAGCCGCAGTTTGAGCAGGAGATAATAGATAGAATTGAGCGGCACATCCGACATTTCTGTGATGTGTATATGAGCGCTTAGGATAGTTGAATAGAATACGGAAATATGAAAAACGCAGTTTTGTATATCCACGGTAAGGGCGGCAGTGCGACAGAAAGCGAGCATTACAAGTCGCTGTTTCCCGATTATGATGTGATGGGCTTGGATTATCAGACCTTTACGCCGTGGGAGACGGGTAAAGAGATATATCATGCGGTCACAAGGCTGAAAGAGGAATACGACCGTGTTATCCTGATTGCCAACAGTATCGGCGCGTATTTCAGCATGAACGCTGATATCGGCGCGATGATAGATAGAGCTTATTTTATCTCGCCGATCGTCGATATGGAAAAGCTGATCGCCGATAGGATGACTTGGACGAATGTGACCGAGGACGAGTTGAAGGAGCAGGGCGTGATCCGCACCGATTTCGGTGAGGACTTGTCGTGGGAATATCTTTGTTATGTGCGTGAGCACCCGGTGAAATGGAGTGTTCCTACGACGATTCTGTACGGCAGGAATGACGCGCTCACTTCCTATGAAACGATCATCGCATTTACCAAAAAGCGTCACGCAAGCCTTACCGTTATGGAAAACGGCGAGCATTGGTTTCACACAAAGGAACAGATGCAGTTTTTAGATAATTGGATCAGGGAGAAATCAAAATGAAAATAGTTATCATTCACGGTCAGAGCCACAAAGGATCGACCTACCATATTGCGCGTATACTTGCGGAAAAAATCGGCGGAGAAATATCTGAATTCTTTTTACCGAGGGATTTCGGAGAATTTTGCTGCGGATGCACGCGTTGTTTTGTCGAAAGCGAAACTAAATGTCCGCATTATGACAAGCTCGCCACTATCACACAGACAATTGATGAAGCGGATGTGATTATCCTCGCAAGTCCCGTCTACGTCTATCACGCAACGGGAGCTATGAAGGCGTTTTTAGATCACTACGGTTACAGGTGGATGGTTCACCGTCCTGAGGAAAAGATGTTTGAAAAGCAGGGCGTGTGCATTTCCACAGCCGCGGGCGGCGGCATGAAATCCACCAATAAGGATATGTCATACAGCTTGTTTTTCTGGGGCGTGGCTAAGATATACAAATTCGGACTCGGAGTTGCCGCAATTGATTGGAGCAAGGTGTCTGAAAAGAAAAAGCAGAGAATCAAAAGGGAAACAGACTCCATCGCGAAAAGGATCTGTCGTCATAAAGGCTGCGTAAAGCCCGGTCTGAAAACCAAAGGCTACTTTTGGCTGATGCACCTCATGCAGAAAAGCGGTTGGAATGAGGCAGATATGCGCTATTGGAGAGAGAAAGGTTGGACAGGTAAGGCGCGTCCTTGGAAGAAAAGCAGAAAAGGAGAATCATATGACAGTAAAAGCTAACGGATTATCCGCTGGATTGTTTTTGCAGCTCTACGCCTCTGTCGGATGGGAGCCGCCGGGAATCGAACAGGTACAAACGGCGCTTGAGAATACCATCGCGACCTTTACAGCTTACGATCATGATACGCCTGTCGGCATGGTACGTCTGATCGGCGACGGCGGTATGTCGTTCTACATCAAGGACTTTGCCGTCGTCCCCGAATATCAGTCAAAGGGCGTCGGCACGCTGCTGCTGAACGCTTTGGAGCAATATATCAGGGAGCATATCGCCCCCGGTTGGGCGGTCAGTCTGGAGCTGATCAGTTCAAAGGAAGCGGTCGGGTTCTATCAAAAGCATGGTTTCGAGGAACGCCCCTGTGAGTGGGACGGTCCGGGAATGTTCAAGATGATACGGTGAGGACTATGAGATTCAGGAATTACTGTGAAAAGGATTACGAAGCGGTCTGCGATTTTTTGATCGAGCTGAACCGCAAGGATCAGAACCATATCAACTGGAACTGGGGACGGTTCGAGTGGATGGCGGAGCATCCCGAATTTGACAAGAGCCTGATGCGCTCGATCGGGCTTTGGACAGACGGCGAGAAGGTCGTCGGCGCGGCGATCTATGACATGTATTTCGGCGAGGCGTTCGTCGGCGTTCTGCCCGGATACGGCGCACTCTATCCCGAGATCCTCGACTATGCTTATCGTGAATTGAAGGATGAAAACGGCTTGGGCATCGCAATCTGCGATGACTGTGCCGATAAAATCAACATGGCTGAATCGGCAGGCTTCGCACCTGCCGAACAAACAGAAACTGTTATGCGGATTGATCTTATAAAGGTGCTTCATGCCGATCTGCCCGACGGCTTACAATATGCAGAGCTTGACCCTGTGAAAGAGCCGTACGCCTTCCAATGGCTCTTGTGGCAGGGCTTCGACCATGGAACAGACAAAGCGGAATTTGAAAGGAATGGCGATATTATCATGGAAATTCCTATATTCCGCGAGCATTTCAATTTTGCGCTCAGCATAGCGGCTAAAAATCGCGACGGAGAATATGTTTCCTACTGTTGTCTGTGGTACTCTGATAAGACCGACTACGCCTATGTTGAGCCTGTCTGCACCGTGTCGTCCTACCGTGGAAAAGGCGTAGCGAAAGCAGTGATTTATGAAGCGCTGAACCGCGCAAGATCACTCGGTGCAAAGAAAGCATATGTGCTGTCCGATATGTCGTTTTACGATAGGCTCGGGTTTATCAAGGACAAGCAGTTCACTTTCTATTGGAAAAGAGGCAATTAATCTGAACAACATAACTGTTAACAATGTAACATACAACGTGATTAAGCTGCTCGGCAAGGGCAAAGGCGGCTATTCCTTCCTTGCAGAACGTGACGGCAGGCAGTACGTTGTCAAGCAGACTCATCACGAGCCGTGCGACTACTACACCTTCGGCAACAAAATCGAAGCGGAACAAAACGACTATCGACGGCTGACGGATGCGCGAATCCGAATCCCGAAAATGCTTGATATTGATATCAAAAACGAGCGAATCGTCAAGGAATATATCGACGGCGATACGATTTTTGAAATGGTAAAAAATGGCTGTTCCGTTGCAGCGTATTTACCGCAAGTCCGTGAAATGGCGGCGCTTGCGAAAAACGCAGGACTGAATATTGATTACTTCCCGACAAACTTTGTCGTTCAGGGCGGCTTGCTTTACTATATTGACTATGAGTGCAACGGCTATATGGAAGAATGGAGCTTTGAAAACTGGGGCGTCAAATATTGGTCGAGAACGCCTGAATTTGAAGCGTATTTAAACCAAAATCAGCACTGACACGCATCGTGTCATCCATGTGACGGAGCGTTTCTTTCCTTTTAGCTCAATCTATGTTACTTTCAAATTAACCAATTTGAAAGGACTGATTGATTTGAAAAGGAATTTGACATTGGGTATCGTATTGTTAATTACCTTTGCACTGTGGACAATATTGATTATGTTTGTTGATGTGCAGGCGGTAGGACCGAATGAATCAAAGGTTGGACTGGCAAACTTTAACACATGGTTTCATCAGCTGACAGGCGTACACATGACGCTATATACTGTCACGGACTGGCTTGGATTAGTACCGATTGTCGTATGCCTGTGCTTCGGCTGTTTGGGACTGGTTCAGTTCATCAAAAGGAGAAGTCTGTTTAAGGTAGACGCGGATATTCTGCTGTTAGGCGGCTATTACATTCTTGTGATTTTCGGCTATCTGTTCTTTGAGATGGTGCCGATCAATTACCGCCCGATCCTGATTGACGGATTTTTGGAAGCGTCCTATCCGTCCTCGACAACGCTTTTGGTGCTGTCCGTTATGCCGACGTTGGTATTTCAGATCAACAGAAGATGTAATAGTCCGATGATAAAACGAATTATAATGATACTCGCAATTCTGTTTTCTGCCTTTATGGTCATTGGCAGATTGGCGTCGGGCGTTCACTGGGCGACGGATATTATCGGCGCCGTCCTCTTGAGCTTCGGTCTATTCAAGCTCTACCAAAGCGCGGTAATCTCAACAGATATGAGGAACAAAAATGGAGTTCAATGAATAGTTACAGGAATTGAGAAAAAGCAAAGGACTGACGCAGGAGGAACTGGCGCAGGCGATCTTTGTATCCAGAACCGCTGTATCGAAATGGGAGTCCGGCAGAGGCTACCCGAACATCGATTCACTCAAGGGGCTTGCCAAATTCTTCTGTGTGACCGTTGATGAACTGATCTCTCCGGATGAGATCATCGCTGCGGCAGAGGAAGAAAAACGGGAGCTGATCGGTAATTACACCTCACTATTGTGCCATGTGATGGATGTATTCACGGCGTTACTGCTGTTCATTCCTGTTTTCGGAAACGGCGCGGAAAAGCAATCGGTATCTTTATTTGTCCTTTCCAACACGCCGCTTTGGATAAAAATAGTATATACTGTTGTCATAAGCCTTACCGTATTGAACGGCATCTGCGGACTGATCATCAGCCGATTTGACAAACCGCTGTGGAGCAAGCACCGATTGATAACAGGTATCGCTTTATCTGTTATCGTGTGTCTGCTGTTTATTATCACCCGACAGCCCTACGCTGGCGTGTTCTGTTTTGCCATTCTGATGATCAAGGGCTGTCTGATATTTAGGAGGAAAACATGAATTACCCACTAAGTGAAAAATATATGACCGCCGATTTGATGGCAAAGATCATGGGACCGAATCCCGTCAAGCTCGAAGAAGAACTCTTGACAAATCATCTTATCCCCAAAGGCGCGACCGTCTGTGACCTCGGCAGTGGTCAGGGATTGACGAGCGTGTTTCTGGTGAAGGAATACGGCTTTACAGTCTATGCCGCCGACCTGTGGAGTGATCCCGGGGAGAACCGACGTTTCTTTGACACGATGGGACTGAGCGAGGATGAGATCGTCCCCGTCAAGGCGGATGCGGAGAACCTGCCGTTTGAGAAGGCGTTTTTCGACGCGGTGGTATCGACGGATTCGTATAACTATTTCGGACGCGATCCCGATTATCTCGATCATAAACTGTTGCCGTTCATAAAGCCGGGCGGTTATCTCTATATCACCGTCCCCGGGATGAAAGAGGACTGTCACGATGACCTGCCGCCGGAGCTGTTGCTCTCATGGACGCCCGAACAGCTCGACTATTTGCACGACGTCCCCTACTGGAAAAGCATCGTCGGCGTATGCAAGGGCGCAGATGTATTAGAAGTCAGTGAGATGGCGTCTAACGGCGAGGTCTGGGCTGACTGGCTCAAACAGGAGAATGAATACGCCGTCGGCGACCGTAAGGCTATGGAAGCAGGCGGCGGAAAATATCTGAATTTTATCAAGATCGTATTGAGAAAAAAGTAACGGAGAAATCAATATGCAATATCATCAAACAATCCAATTAAAAAACGGGAAAACCTGCACCCTCCGCAACGGTACCGCGCAGGACGGACAGGCGGCGCTGGATATCTTCATTCTGACGCACGAACAGACGGACAATCTGCTGAGTTATCCGGACGAGATCACCTTCACTGCGGAGGAAGAGGCGGATTTTTTGCAAAAGAAAGCTGACAGTGAGAATGAGATCGAGATCCTCGCGGAGATCGGCGGAAGGATTGTCGGCACCGCCGGGATCGGACAGAAAAGCCCGAAGTACAAGCTGAGACACCGCTGTGAATTCGGGATCAGTATTGATAAGAAGTATTGGGGTCTCGGTCTCGGACGCGCTCTGACAGAAGCCTGTATCGAATGTGCGAAGAAAGCCGGCTATGAACAAATGGAGCTGGAGGTCGTCGCCGAGAATGAACGCGCGGTACGGATGTATGAGCGAGCCGGATTCACGGAATACGGCAGGAATCCGCGCGACTTCAAATCCCGCCTGACAGGGTATCAGGAGGTCATTTATATGCGGAAGGAGCTGACATAAAAGAATAGCAATCTTTTGGGGAAAAGATAATTTTCAGCAACAGCGGGTTGCTTGTGTTTTATTACGGTTTGTATTAGTATTGGTAACAGGGAGGTGTTTTTATGAACACAAAGGACGTTATCTATAAATTGAGGACAAGGAACGGGATGTCGCAGGATGAGCTTGCGGAAAAGATTTTTGTAACACGGCAGGCGGTGTCGCGCTGGGAAAACGGCGATACTGTCCCGAACACCGAAACGTTGAAGCTGCTATCAAATCTTTTCAATGTTTCGATCAACACGCTGCTTGGTTCGCCACGTCAGCTGATCTGTCAGTGCTGCGGTATGCCGCTTGACGATACGATTATCGGCACGGATAAGGACGGCGCACTGAACGAGAACTACTGTAAATGGTGCTACGCGGACGGACAGTACACCTACAGCGATATGGACGAGCTGATCGATGTCTGCGTAAAGAATATGGTGAGCGAACAGTTCACCGAGGAGCAGGCGCGCGCCTATTTGAAGCAAACGCTGCCACAGCTCGATTATTGGAAGCGCTATGAACAGCTGAGCGACAACGGCGAGTTTGAGCAGTTCAAGCAACAGCTGATCGACGAAATCAACGCTCTGCACATCGAGGGACTGCCGAAGGTAGAGCGCCTGAACGCGCTTGTCGGAAGCTTCGTCAATCTCGCCTATCCCCTGCCGAGCGGTGTCAGCGCGAAATTCCTCGACGACAATACGACTTATCTCGGCAACCAGCTTGAGTCGGAATTCGGCGGCGAACGCTGCTTTGGCGTTTTAGCTAATATGGATTTTATTTTGGTTTGCACATACGAGGAGGAGGGCAAGAATCCGGAGCTTGTGCTTTATAAAAAAAGATAAGAGACTATTTTCGGTCAGTGGTATTAATGCCGCTGACCGATTTTTTCATTGAAATATATCTATTATCTTGACAAGCTAATGACCATTAGTTATAATGAAACTAACGGTTATTAGTCTTTTTCTTTGGAGGATATTATGACGACAAGAGATATAATACTGAACGAAACGCTGACGCTCTTTTCAGAGAACGGTTTTGACGGAACGAGCGTGGAGCAGATCGCCGAAAAGGTCGGCATTAAAGCGCCGTCGCTCTACAATCACTTTAAGGGCAAGGAGGATATTCTGAACGCGCTGATCGACACGGCAGAGGCGCGTTATGAAGAGAGCTTCGGCTCTGAGAAGCATTTCGGCAAGTTGCCGCACAACCGGGATGAATTTATTGCAATCGCTATGAAAAAGGTGGAGTTTACCGTTTTTGACCCGATAATCGGGAAAATCCGTAAATTCCTTGTTCGTGAGCAGTTCAGAAGCGAGCGCTTTGCCGAAATCACCACACGCCACCAAGTCGGCGGTGTTCAAAAGATGTACGCCAAAATCATCGAAGATATGATGAACGAGGGCTTGTTCAAGCAGGACGACCCGTCGCTTCTCGCCATGGAGCTGACCTCGCCTGTTGTGGTGATGATTGCAAAAGCCGACAGACAGCCGCAGTACCGGCAGAAGGTTATGCAGGACATAGAAAAGCACCTGCGGCATTTTTGCGCTGTATATATGATGGGGTGAGAAAATGAAAATATTCGTATTAAACGGAAGCCCCAAGAGGGATAAAAGCGACACCATGCACATCACACGCGCATTTCTTGACGGCATGAACGAGGTCGCTCACAACGAGATCAAAATCATTACCGTCATCGACAAGCACATCGAATACTGCACCGGCTGTTTCTCCTGTATGCGAAACGGCGTCGATTGCATCCATCGCGACGATATGCGCGAAATATTAGAGGAAATCCTCGACAGCGACCTGCTGATCTGGAGCTATCCGCTCTACTGCTACGGTATGCCCGCACCGCTGAAAGCCCTGCTCGACCGCACCCTGCCGCTGTCAAGGATGACGATGCAGAAGGTCGGCGACCGCTATGAGCATGTCGGTCAGGCGGATTTTTCTCACCTGAAATATGTGATGATCTGCGGCTGCGGCTTCCCGAACAGCCAACACAACTTTGAACCTGCCGTAATGCAGTTCGAGCGGTGTTTTCCGAACGAGCACACGATTATCACCGTTCCCGAAAGCCCGATGTTCAACGCGCCCGAAGCGGCTGCCGTCACCGAGCCGCGCCTCAACCTCATCCGCAAAGCAGGCAGAGAGTACGCCGAGAGCGGAACGATCGGCGAGGATTTATTAAAAGAGATAACCTCGCCGATGATCCCCGAGGAGCAGTACGCAGAAATCGTCAATGGAACAGTCGGTTGAGTCAAAGCTGACAATATACTATGAAGAGCCGTTCTGGGTAGGCGTGTTTGAAAGGATTGACAACGGGAAGCTATCTGTCTGCAAGGTTACTTTTGGCGCGGAACCGACCGACGCTCAGGTCTGGGAGTTCGTTCAGGCAAACTACCGCAGACTGCAATTCTCCGCGCCTGTCAAGGTGGAGCAAAAGCAAAAGGCGGACAATCCCAAACGTCGCCAGCGAAACGCGCAGAAGCAGCTCGAAAAATCGGGCGTCGGCACCAAGTCGCAGCAGGCACTCCAAAAGCAGTATGAAGAAAACAAGCTTGAACGCAAGCAGCGATCCCGCGAGCAGAGAGAAGCCGAAAAGCGGCGGTTGTTCGAGTTGAAACAGCAAAAGCGTAAAGAAAAACACAGAGGACATTAGCGTGAGCAGAATAATTATTGGTAATGCGGCGAACATCATAACCATTGTCAGAATACTGTGCAGTCTTGCGCTGCTGTTCTGTATGCCGCTGTCGCCGCCGTTCTATGCGCTTTACACAGCCGCCGGATTATCCGATATCTTTGACGGATGGATCGCGCGGAAGACGAATACCGCAACCGAATTCGGCGCGAAGCTTGACACCTTTGCCGATATCGTTTTTGCCGCGGTCGTATTGATTAAGCTCCTGCCAATCCTTGCGCTACCTGTGTGGATAATCTTGTGGGTCGGTGTGATCGCGCTGATCAAGCTCGTCAATATCGTAATCGGATTCGTCCGGCATCACACGCTGACAGCGGTTCATTCTGTGATCAACAAGGTTGCCGGCGTGTTGGTGTTTATTCTTCCCTTTACCATTCCAATCATCAACATACAATACACCGCCGGGCTTGTCTTCGTTGTCGCAACAGTTGCGGCAATCATGGAGAGCCGTACAGTAATCACTGATTTTCGAGGGGAAACAAAATGACAGATTATGAAAACGCAATAAACGTAATGAAAGAATTGTTCGGCAGAGATTATCAGTTCGCTCTGTCTACCGCAAAAAACAACATACCGTCTTCGCGTTATGTCGATACTTATTTTGATGGCGAGAGCTTTTATGTCGTGACACACATGCTGTCACAAAAGGCTGTCGAGATTGCGGACAACCCAAACGTATCCCTCTGCTGTCAAAAAATGCACGCTTTCAGCGGACAGGCAAAAAACATCGGTCATCCGCTGAATCCCGAAAACGCGGAAATCAGAAGCGCGTTGATAAAAGCATTTGAGCCGTGGTATTTCAATCACAACAATGAAGCAGATGAGAATATGTGCTATATCAAAATAAATCCTACCGTAGGTTTCTTTCATAAAGACGGTATAGGCTACAAGATCGACTTTACTGAAAAGACAGTTAAGGCATTTCCGTTTGCATTCGATACGGTATTGATGGGAGAATCATAATTGAAAGATAAAATACCGGTTCGGGAGAAATAAAAAACGGTAAAAAGTGCGTGCAGAGAGGGTTCGTATGAAACTGAAAAATTTTCTGATCGTGGTCAAGGATATCGGTAGAGCAAAGCAGTTTTATCATGATCTGTTCGGGCTTGAAAAGATAACGGACAATGACGGCAACATGATCCTGACGGAAGGTCTGGTATTGCAGGAAGAAAGGTATTGGAAAGAGTTTCTGGGAAAAGAGATCGTTCCTCAAAACAATGCCTGCGAGCTTTATTTTGAGGAAGCCGACATTGATGGCTTTATCGAAAAATTGGAAATGTATTATCCGGATGTGAAATACGTCAATCGTTTGATGACACACAGTTGGGGTCAGAAAGTTATCCGCTTTTACGACTTGGACGGCAATCTGATTGAAGTCGGGACGCCTGTGTAATCATTTGAGAATCAATCATTGTAACAGACAATTGGAGAATCGGAAGTTGTAAGACAGTTGGGAGAAGCGGGATGTATATTGTCAAAGCAGAAGCAAATCATGTAGAAAAAATCGTAGATATGTCTATCAGAGC
>DGUQ01000159.1:8773-17069 GCA_002394725.1 Ruminococcaceae bacterium UBA4306 | reverse complement strand
GCATTTGGGTGAGCTTGAACGGAAATGTTTCGGGAGGGGCGAGCCCCTCCCCTACGATAAACCTTGCATTATAAATTGATAAAGGCGCTCACCGATACGATGAACGCCTTGTTCTTTAAATTTCGGATTTGGTGAACGCGTTGACATACTGCGTTCCGGGGACAGGCTCGGCGCCGCCCTTTAAGGTGATCAGGTCGTGACAGGTCACCAGCTGATAGCCCTGCGCGATCAGCTCGGGCACCATGCGCTCGACCGCGTCGGCAGTGGAATCATAGATCTCATGCATCAGGATGATATCGCCGTCTTGGACATTGTTCATCACCGACTGATACACAGCGTCCGCGTTGCGTGAGTTCCAATCCTGCGTATCGATCGACCAGTAGTACGCCGCCATGTTTTCAGCGGCACATTCGCTGAGGATCGCGGAGGTCGTCATGCCGCCGGGTGAACGGAAGCAGGTCGAGAACTGTCCCGTGATATCGTGGATCTGATTGCTGGTGCGGCGGATATCGTCGGGCGTGACGTTATTGCCGTAGCGCGAATGATCCCACGTATGGTTGCCCAGCTCCATCTTGAGCTCCGCCTTGCGCCTGACGTTATCGGGATTCTGCGACGCGTAGTAGCCGACCATGAAGAAGGTCGCCTTGGCGTGGTTTTGTTCGAGCACATCGAGGATACGGTCGCTGGAATCGGTGTTGACCGCAGGACCGTCGTCAAAGGTGAGCGCGATCATAGGCTTGTTGGGATCGATGCTTTGATCCGGCTTTTGATCCACCGCCTTGGGCATAGGCTCGACCTTCTTCGCGGTGACGGTAACGGTCTGCTCCAATGAAGGAGCGCTCTTGACGGCGCCGCCGAGCTCGGCGGTCGCGTACACACGCACGGTGTAATCGGTATCGACCGCAAGATCGGTGATGTCCGCGCTGCACTGCGAGGGATCGCTGATCGACAGCGTCATATCACTGCTGTAGTCCTCTGTGTTCTTCTTATACTCGACGAGATAGCCGTTCGCCGCATCGTTCTTTGACCAATCCACATGGATCGTGCCGGGATCGGAGGAAAAGAGACCCGTGATCTCGGGCGCCGAGGGCAGGGTATAGACCGCGTCCGTCTCGGTCGGCTTGCTCGCCTTATCGGCGCGCAGGGACGTGACCGAGAAGCGATAGCCCGACGCCTGATCGAGACCCGAGATCGTGATACTCTCGGCGTTGGGATCGCTGATCGTCTGATACTCCTGATACTCGGCGTCGCCCTTTGCCACCATCACGCGGTAGCCGTCGGCTTTGCTGACCTTCTCCCAGCTGAGGAGCACCTGATCGGCGGCGATCTCGGAGACCTTGAGCCACTTGACGCTGCCGACAGAATTCGCCGACACGGCCGCGGCGATACCGCCGATGATAGCGATCAAGAGCAGCAGCGCGACCGATATGACCGCCACACGGAACATATTCGGTTTTTTTCTGCGCCTTCTCCTTCCCTGCCGCGGATCGCGGCGGTCGGATGCCTGCGCGCGGCTGCGGTCATTACGGGTTCCGTCAACATCAAAATTGTCATACCCGTTTCGTTCACGGCTGCGGTCGTCGTGATATCTGCTTCTGTTGTAGCCGCGGTCATCCCTGTAGCGGCTATCCTCGCGGCGGCTGTCATACACGTTTGTGACACGGCGCGGATCCCTGTCCGACTCGGGTCGGCGAACAGGTCGGCGCGGCTCATCTCTATACTGCCGTCTGCCGGAACGAGGATGCTGTTCACCCGTTCCGGCACGACGGCGGTCAACGACATCCGAGGACATATCCTCGAAGTCGATAAAATAATCATCATTATATTTTCCCATATCCAACCCCATAAAATATGCAAACAATATATCCAGAACACATTATATAGTAGTTCGCCGCAGGGATATTTCTTCAATGGAAAAATCATGTAATAATTTGGCGAAGCAAGAAGAGAGCGTCGGGAACCCTTGCGCTCCTCGTCATCTCAATCTCTATTCGGTTGAGCTTGCCGCGGCATGAACGCCTCGCGATGACATTTTACAGATTATTGCCGCGTGTGATGATCTCGACCCATTCCACGGGGCCGATCGCGCCGTTTTGCTCCACCCCGAGCTGTGACTGGATCGCGATCACCGCGCGCCTTGTCTGCGGACCGAAGATGCCGTCCACGGTGATCGTCGGCACGGCAGGATCGGACTGCGCGATACGGTTGATGTACTGCTGGATCACGCTCACCTCTTCGCCCCTGTCGCCCTCCACGAGAAAACGTCCGGGATACGGCTCTCCGATGGCGCTTTGGTAGTTCGCCGGCAAATCGGCGACCGCGTTTTTGTACACGCGCTCGATGGTATAGAAGGTGCTCAGATCGACAACGCCCGTGACAGGCAGACCGTATTCGTTCTGAAATGTGAACACCGCGTCACGCGTCAGCTCATCGAAGAAGCCTGTGATCGGGATCGGCGGCAGCTGGGGATAGAAATAGCCCAAAAACGCCAGATAATACTGCACCGCCTCGACCTCGACGCCGCTGTCGCCGAGGGAAAGCTCCGTGCGGAACACACGCTCCACCTCGGGGATGGTCAGTCCCTCGCTGGTCAGCTCGGACAGCCGCTTGACAGCCGCGTAGATCTGCTTGATCTTATACCACGTCGCCTTGCCGACGACGCCGTCGGGCGTAAGGTTGAAAATGCGCTGGAACTCGGTGACCGCTTCCACCGTCTCGCTGTCATAAACCGAGGTAGCGGTATTGATGCTCGGAATGGCAGGATAGTTGCGGCGGATGCGGTTGAGCTCATTCTTGATGGTGCGCACATCGTCGCCGAAGGAGCCGCGCGACAGGGCGACGCCGGGATAGGACTGGGTTTTATCGTTCAAAGGGGCGTTCTCGACCAGCTCGATGTCGTCACCGTAATAATACTGCAAGATCTGCATCGCGGTATAGCCCTGATTGGCAAGATCGACCGTGCCCCACTGCAACAGTCCGCTGCACATGGTGATCCTGCCGTCACAGAACTTGGCGGCGAGCGGCTCGATCGCTCCCTTGCGGCGGATATAGTTGTTGAAAATATCATCCACGATCAGGCTGATGGTGTCGAACACCTCGCCGTCCTTGGTGTAGGCGTGGTCATAGCGCGTATCGTTGGTGATATCAAAATTGTAGCCGCGGCTGGGATAATACTCGGTGTAGACGCGGTTGAGGGTATAGGAGATCTGCGCGAGGATGTTCGCGCGCAGAGCTTCAACAGGCCAGTTCGGGTAGATCTCGGATGAAGCGACATTCTTGATGTAATCCGAAAAAGGCACCGTAACATTCTCGGCGTTGCTGTTCGGCGCGCCGAGGTGAACGGTGATGGTGGACGGGATGGTGGGCAGCTCAGCCATCTTCTCTCTCCCCTGTCCGCGGCACCAGTGAGATGGGCAGGATGGTCTCGGTCTTGTCATGGATGACCACCGCGCAGTCGTTCATCTCACGGAAATCGGGATGGAACACGGTCACCAGATACTCCGCCTCGGGGATCTGTGACGACTCAAAATTCAGCGTGCTTTCGAGCGATCGTGCTGGGAGCACCATGTTATCGACGATGCCCGAGATATCGGTGACGTCGTTATACAGGCTGTAGCGCACACCGTTATAGATCTGGGACACATCAACGAGCACGTTTTTGAGCGGAAAGGCGCCGCGCGCGACGCTGATCTGCACCTTTAAGGTGCCGCGTCCGGGATACGCGCGGATATACTCCTCATACTCGTCGCGAAAGGGCGTCTCGCCCTTTGGCAGCACCCTGTCGGGCGCGTAGATCTCTCCGGGATTGTTGCCGGAATTCAGATAATCTCTGTACATAAATATCCTCCTTCGATAATTTGTATGAAAAGTTCTGAAGATTTATGTTAATTTTCACTAATTTTTATTGCTTTTTCAACGCAAACCAGTTATACTAAAAATAAGATGTTTTTATTCCGGAATATTATCCGAGAATCATTACAGTTAATTGTTATTCAAACATGATATTTTATCAAGGAGGAGAACAATAATGATCAAAAAATCGTTGAGCCTGCTGCTCGCGGTCATCATGATAAGCATGGCGTTTACAGCCATCCCGATCACCGTTGACGCGGCGGCTGTCGACGCAGCGGCGACTGAGGAAGGCACCGTCAAATACGTCGGCACGGCGGACGAGCTTAAAGCCGCCTGTAACGAAATCAATACAAACGGCGGTAATTACACCATCAATCTGACCGACGATATCGAAGGCTATCAAGTCTCAATCACAAAGAGCGACGCGGTCGTCACCGTCATCGGTAACGGGCACACGGTCTCATCTTCCGAATCGGCGGTCTATATCGCTAATGGCGCGACAGTCAATCTGGGTGACGGAGAATCCGCCTTAACTTTGACAAGCGCAAATAATAACGACGTCGCAGGCATAGTCGATATCCAGTATGATTCCTTTTGCAATATGTATGACAAGGTTACGTTGAAGGATCACAAGGGCGACAACTACTTTGGCGGCGGCGTTACGGTAAAAGGCGGCACCTTTCATATGTACGGCGGTACGATCGAGAACTGCGGTATCGACAGCGGTTCGGTATGCTACGGCGGCGGTGTCGCTGTAATTGCCGGAGGCAGTTTTATTATGGATAACGGTACTATAACAAAATGCTACGTTCGGTCAGACTATACCGATGAGTATGACCCCAATCGTTGCTTTACCGCTATGGGCGGCGGTGTATTCGTTACCGCCGGCTCCTCTTTCACTATGAACGGAGGTACGATCAGTAACTGCGAGGCAACCAATATGGGCGGCGGCATTGCCATGGCAAGCTCGGACAGCATGTCAGATCAAGATGAATGGGATTTATATAAGATGGGCAATCCAAAGAGTAATGTAACCATCAACAACGGCACAATCTCAGGAAATAAGGCATGGCTGGGTGCGGGTATTTTTGTCTCGGGTTATTTTTACGCCTTTTCCAGCGCGTTTGAAATGTACCCGCAGGGAACCGGATTAACAGATAACCCCGGCTTGTATATCAACGGCGGCACGATCGAACAAAACGAAGCCGAAGATATGGGTGGCGGTATCTTAGTCGCTATGATTAAATCTGCTGCCAAAATTCAAATCTATAACGCATTTATTTCAAGCAACAAAGCCGACAACGGCGCAGGTATTGAGAGCTTTGGCTACTGGACACAAATGGACATCGACGGCTGTACTATCACCGACAATTCGGCGGTAACAAAAGGCGGCGGAATTATGTTATCGACTAACGGCTCAGGCGGTTATACTAATTTGAAAAAAACCACCGTTACCGATAACACCTCCGGCGACCGCGGCGCAGGTGTTTACTATGACAAGAACTCTGCCCTTCATATCTCAGGCGCGGACGTTATTCAAAACAATAAGTTCAACGGCGCTTTGAATAATCTGAATATACTCAGCGTTGACAAGCCGGTATATGTAGACGGAGACCTCAGCGGTTCAAAGATCGGTCTGTCCGACCCGAGTCTCTGGGACGACGGGATGAGCGATATTGAAGCTCCCGACGATGGCGCGGCAGAACTTTTGACAAACGGTTATAAAGAACATAATCCTGAGGTTCACCCAAGCGAGTATTTTACTTCCGACCACGAAACATGGATTGTAGAAAGAACCGAAAAAACCACGACGACTACCCCTGATCCTGATTCAAAAACATATCGTGAATACAAGGTTAAAAGGCATCCTTTAAATTCAAGCGCAAATCCTAAAGCATTTGCAGGTCACAGGTACCAATATGTCATAACAGATATTCAAAATCCAGAATTAACAAATATTTCAACCGCTAATGAAATTATTAGCGAACTGAAATATCGTTTAGAAAGCACGAATAAGTACAATAAAACCGACAGTAGTAATGCGAGTGTAGGTTCGACATATATTAGATATACACCTAAAGATTCCAGTGTTTCGGTAGCATCAATTGTTCTTCAAAAAGCACCCAATACGAATGAAGTAACCTTAACATATAATGCAAATAGAACAATACGACCGTATTTGGGCAGCGTTACTTTTACAGCAACAACAAACAGCCAATCAAGATATGCTAACTCGCGAGAACTGGTGTTACAGATAACCTCGAACGGTGATACTTATCTCAACAACCCAGCATCCTACGATTTCGTTTTTTCAGATGATTACACAGAAAGCACTATAAATTATGTAAACTTAGATCCTCCGGATAATGTTTTATATGAATATGATGAATACGGCGATGTTGCCGCAAAGCTCGAAATCGTATCTTATGAGCCAAAGCAAGCTCAGATTAGCGTAGAAACCGGCACCGATGACGAAGTCCGTCTCGTCCGCAAAAAGCCTGATTACCATATCAACAACACCGAGATCGACGATCATTACAATAATAACGATATCTTCACCTCGTATGTGGAAGCGGCAACGAAAGAGATCAAGGTCGGCGAGACGATCGAAGAATTCTACACAGTTCCCGAGGTCATTCCGACTGAAACGAACAGCTGCCCCTACATCTTCAAGGGCTGGTACTATGATAAGGAGAACGACAACGATTCCCATCCCGTGCAATTCGGTACCGACAAGTACGCCAAGGATATCTACGCGCACTGGATCAAGGTGGAGAATGTCGCGAAGGACGAGAAAGACACCTACGCTCCGCCTAAGAGCTATAACGGCATCTACGGCGGCTTTGACCTGCCGGGCGTGCAGATCCGCAAGGAGATGCGCGACTACAACTTTGACAACGTGCCCAAAACTCCCGGCGGCTTGCGCTTTATCACCTCGCTGAACATGGACGTTGTCAAGCAGATCAACGCCATCAAGCCGAACAATATCGAATACGGCTATGTCGCCGCGACCCACGAGCAGTGGATCGAGTATCATCGCAAAGCCCTCAACGGCGATGAAAAGCTCCAGTATGTCAGTAAGACAGCCAACGGTATCGACACTTCGTCCGCTAACGCGTCCAATGAAAACTACTACGGCTTTGCGAAGAACGTCAACTGCACGTCCAAGGTAGCCAACAGGCAAAACGGCGTGGTCAATCTTGACCATCAGAATTTTGACCAATATCTGCTCTACTCCCTTGTGATCACCTACGAGGGCGAGGACGCCGCAGGTAAGGATACCAATGTGCTTGCCCGTCCGTACATCAAGTATACCGACGCCAACGGCTTGGAACGCGTCGCGTACAGCGATTACCGCGGCACGAACGTCATCGGAGGCTGTTATACGAATTACAACGCGATTGCCGAAATGGCAGGAATTTGAAGAGGGAGGTCATGACATGAAAAAGCAATACGAGAGAATCAAATTGGAGATCACTCGCTTTGACGATGAGGACGTCATCACTACCTCGGATATCAACAACGCGTACAGAAGCCTGAGCGATTTGAACGCGGACGAGGACGTCAGGACCCCTGTCCCGAACGGTCGATAAGGCAGAACATAAAAAGGAACAGCGCCGTCACGAGAGTGGCGGCGCTTTTGTGATACAACTACTCCCCCACCCGATCAGGTGAGGGAGTTTGCTTCTTCCTATTACTTGGTATTGAAATGATAGGGCGAGAAGTCGAAGGTCGCGAAGTAATCGTCCATGGTCTCGGCACGGCGGATCAGCTGATGGGAGCCGTCCTCTTTGAGCAGGACTTCCGCAGAGCGGAGCTTGCCGTTATAGTTGTAGCCCATCGAGAAGCCGTGAGCGCCCGTGTCATGGATATAGATCAGGTCGCCGGGCAGGATCTCGGGCAGCATGCGGTCAACGGCGAACTTGTCATTGTTCTCGCACAGACCGCCTGTCACATCGTACTTGAAGGTACAGGGGTCGTTCTCCTTGCCGAGCACGGTGATATGGTGATAGGAGCCGTACATCGCCGGTCGCATGAGGTTGGCGGCGCAGGCGTCCAGACCGATGTAGTCCTTGTAGATATGCTTGGTGTGCAGGCAGGTCGCGATCAAGGCGCCGTAGGGCGCCATCATGTATCTGCCGAGCTCGGAGAAGATCGCGATATCGTCCATGCCCTCGGGCACTAAGATCTCCTCATACTTTTGACGAACCAGATCACCGATGATCATGATGTCGTTGGTCGGCTCCTCGGGACGGTAATCGACGCCGATGCCGCCCGACAGGTTGATGAAGCTGATATGCACGCCGCAGCGGTCTTTAAGGCGAACGGCGAGTTGGAAGAGGATGGACGCGAGCTCCGCGTAATACTCGTTAGAAACGGTGTTGGACGCTAAGAACGCGTGGATGCCGAAGTGCTTGGCGCCGTCCTTTTTGAGCTGTGTGAA
>DGUQ01000159.1:0-8617 GCA_002394725.1 Ruminococcaceae bacterium UBA4306 | reverse complement strand
TGCCGCCGGGATTATAGCGGCAGCAGATCGTCTCGGGAACGCCGGTGACGCGCTCGAGGAAGGGGACGAAGTTGATATCGTCGAGGTTGATATACGCGCCCAGCTCATATGCCTTCTTCATATCCTCTTCGGGCGTGACGTTGGAGGAGAACATGATGTCCTCACCCGAGAAGCCGCACGCCTCGCTCATCACGAGCTCCGTGAGCGACGAACAGTCAACACCGCAGCCCTCTTCCTTGAGGATAGACAGCAGATAGGGATTCGGGGTCGCCTTGACAGCAAAATACTCCTTGAAGCCCTTATTCCATGAGAACGCCTTGTACAGACGGCGGCAGTTCTCGCGGATGCCCTTTTCATCGTAGATATGGAACGGTGTGGGGATATCCTTGATGATATCCTGTGCCTGCTCCTTGGTCAAAAACGGTGTCTTTTGCATACTCATACCTCCCAAAATCATAACTTGAAAGCCTTCCCCTTGAGGGAAAGATGGGCTTTTCGGCTCTCTGAGAGTCGAAAAGGTCGGATGAGGCGGAAACGCTTCCTCCTCATACCGTAAATTGATTGTCCGGATAGGCTTGCACCTCATCCGTCACCGCCTCAGTCGGCGGCGACACCTTCCCCTCAAGGGGAAGGCTTTTTAAAGATGCGCCTGTATCGCGTCCAAGATCGCCTCTTTGCCGTCGCCCTTAAGCGCGGAGAAGGGATATAATCCGACGTTCGGATAATTCGCCATCATGCCGGAGAGCTGCTCGAGCTGCGCGGCATACTCGCCCTTGTTGAGCTTGTCCGCCTTGGTGGCGACGACAATGAACGGGATACCGTTGTCATAGAGAAAGTTGATCATGTTCCTATCGTCGGCGGTCGGCTTATGGCGCATGTCGATAATCTGCACCACCAGCGCGATGTCGCGTCCGGCGGCAAAGTAGCCCTCGACCAGCTCCGCCCATCTCAGCTTTTCGACCTTGCTGACCTTGGCGTAGCCATAGCCGGGCAGATCGACAAGATTGAACGACTCCGCGTCAAAGAAGTTGATGGTAGCGGTCTTGCCGGGCTTGGAGCTGACGCGCGCCAGCCCCTTGCGATTACACAGCTTATTGATCAGCGAGGACTTGCCCACATTGGAGCGACCCGAAAAGACCACGTCGGGGCGGTCATCGGGGCGCAGCTGGGAGCTCAGTCCCGCGGAATAGGTAAATGTAACATTCAGCATAGATACTCCGTTCATTCAGTGATAAGCAGTCAGCAGTAGCTCTCAGCCAATCAGCGTTCGCACTAAGTGCTCCGCTTCTTGGGAGAGCCTTGCATGGGTGCTGTTAGCCAATCGCAGTTAAAACTGCTCTTGGACAGCACCTCAACTCCTAACTCCTCACTCCTCATTATTTTAGCCGCCTTCTTCCTGCTGTTCTTCGGCTTTGCGGCGGTTTTTTTCTTTGAAGCGATCGCGAGCGCGAGCACCTCGTCGATGGTCTCGACGGGATGATAGGTGATGTTCTCACGGATCTCGGGATCAAAGTCGGCTAG
The DNA here is from genome assembly GCA_002394725.1 of Ruminococcaceae bacterium UBA4306. Lineage (GTDB taxonomy): Bacteria > Bacillota > Clostridia > Oscillospirales > Acutalibacteraceae > Ruminococcoides. Next base: position 7,096 of record DGUQ01000159.1, on the reverse strand, counting down.
GTCGCGCTCATTCTCCTTGGGAATGATCACGTGCTTGACGCCCGATTTATATGCCGCCATGCTCTTTTCCTTGAGTCCGCCGATGGGGAGCACCTTGCCGCTGATACCGATCTCGCCGGTCATCGCGACGTCGGCACGGACAGGCAGCCCCGTCAATGCGGAATACAGTGCGGTCGCCATCGTCACACCGGCGGAGGGGCCGTCCTTGGGGATCGCGCCCTCTAAGGCGTGCAGATGGATATCGTTGTTCTTATAAAAATCCGCGTCGATCCGGTATCGCTCACAACGGGTGCGGATGGCGGTGATCGCCGCCTTGGCGCTCTCCTGCATCACGTCGCCGAGGGAGCCGGTCAGCTCGATCTTGCCGGAGCCGGGCATCACGACGCATTCGAGCGGCAGGAGTGTGCCGCCGACAGCCGTCCATGCCAGTCCGTTGACGAGACCGACCTCGTCCTTCTTGGCGGAGATATCATCGAGATATTTTTTGACGCCGAGATAAGCGTCGAGGTTCTTGTCGCTGACGCGCACAACGGTCTCGGGATCGGAGAGGATCGCGACAGCTGCCTTGCGCAGGATCGCCATCAGCTCGCGCTCGAGATGACGAACGCCTGCCTCGCGCGTGTAGAAATCGATCACGGAATAGATCGCCTTGTCGGTCATGCGGAAGTTCTTGCGCTTGACGCCGCAGAGCTGCATCTGCTTAGGCAGCAGGTGCTTTTTGGCGATATTGAACTTTTCGACGCGCGTATAGGACGGCAGCTCGATCACGTCCATACGGTCGCGCAGGGGCGCCGGGATCGCGTCGGCGTCGTTGGCGGTGGTGATGAACATCACGTCGGACAGATCGAACGGCAGGTCGATATAGTGATCGACAAAGGCATAATTCTGCTCGCTGTCGAGCACTTCGAGCAGTGCCGAGGAGGGGTCGCCCTTGTAGTCGGAGCTGAGCTTATCGACCTCGTCGAGGATCAAGAGCGGATTGCGCGTGCCGCACTTGCGGATCGCGTTGATGATACGGCCGGGCATGGAGGCGATATAGGTGCGGCGGTGACCGCGGATCTCCGCCTCGTCACGCACGCCGCCCAAGGCGACGCGGTGGCTCTTTCTGCCGATCGCCTCACCGATCGAGGTCGCGATCGAGGTCTTGCCGACGCCGGGAGGGCCGATCAGACAGATGATCTGTCCCTTTGCCTTGTCGCTGAGCTTGCGCACGGCGAGCTGCTCGATAATGCGCTTCTTGACCTTATCAAGACCGTAGTGGTCGCGGTCGAGCTGTTCGCGCACGGATTCCAAATCGATATTCTCCTCCGTCATGGTGTTCCACGGAAGCTCCAAAACGGTGTCGATGTAGGTCTCGATCACGCTGGATTCGTTGGTGCCGACAGGGAGGCGCTCCAGTCGGGAGCACTCCTTCATCAGTGCTTTTTCGACCTCCTCGGGCAGCTTCATATCGGCGATCTTCTTGCGCAGCTCGTCGATATCGTTGAACTCGCCGCCCTCGCCCAGCTCGTCACGGATCACGTTCATCTGCTCGCGCAGGTAGTAATCACGCTGGCTCTGGTCGATGCGCTCCTTCGCCTTTTCCATGATGTCCTGCTCGACGCTCATGATGAAGATCTCGTTCTGCATGGCGTCGATCAGCACCTCAAGACGGTCGGACAGGTTGACGGTCTCGAGGATCATCTGCTTGATCTCCACGTCGAGCATGACGTTGGAGGCGACAAAATCAGCCAGCTCGCCCGGCTCGTTCGCCATGCCGATCTTGAACAGGATATCGGCAGGCAGCTTGGGCGCGAGCTCTATGTATCTCTCAAAGGTCGCCTTGAGCGAACGCATCAGGGCGATATCCCGGGTCGTCAAAGATTGTCTGCGGTTGTTGCCGAAGGGTTCGATCGCCGCGTACAGACAGCTGTCGTTGGGCACGCTCTCGACGATCGCGCCGCGCCAAAGACCCTCGATGACCACACGGGTGGCCTTGCGGTCCTCCTTGACGACCTGCTTGATACGGCAGACAACGCCCACCTTGAATATATCGTTCACCGTGGGTTCGTTCACTCCGGCGTCCATCTGCGCGGTGACGAAGATAAGCTGTTCCCCCTCGACCGCCATATCGACGGCGCTCTTGGAACGCGCACGGTTCACATCAAAGTTCAGCATCATCTTAGGGAACATGACGACGCCCCTAAGCGGCAGAACCGGTAGATTCAGGCTTTCGGTAAAGTCTTTCATAATACTCCTCGACGCGTGCGTCTGTTTCCTGCTTCATTCAGCTCACAAAGACACGCGTCCTTATTTCTTTAGGTAGATAATAGTCGGATCGGTACTGTGTTTCGGTTTTCACAGTATTCTATAATCAGCATAAGGCTGTATGCGTTTTACATACAGCCTTTTATCGGTTTGGGTAACGGGAGGAGCACAGTGGCGCTTAGCCAATCGCTGACAAAGATGTCAGCTCTTGGAGCGCTGTTGCATGGGAGTTGTATACCAAATCAAAGATTTGGACAACTCCTCAAAGCCCCTTCCCTACGATAGACGTTGCAGTAGATTTGTAGGGGTCGGCATTTATGACGACCCACATGGCAGAAGCGTTTGTTTCCTATCCGGCGTTCCCGATCGCGGAACCGCCTGTCATTCTCGGATGACCAATGTGATCTCCCCTAAGGGGAGGTGTCGCATAGCGACAGAGGGGTACCGTCTCCGGCTGAGGAACATCCCTACGGAAGAATTGATTTGCTTCGCGGTTAAATGCGTTTATCGGAAAGGTTTCGGTACGTCGACAAGCGCCGTCCCCTACGAAACATTGATTTGCTTTGCGATGAGGTATGAATCAGGAAGCGGAGTCCTGTTCCTCTTCATCAAATTCGTGCTTGAGCGGAAAAGCGGAATCGTTGCGGATGATCTGCGCCTCGGCGCCGTTCTCGACCACGTCGCGTGTGATGATGATCTTCTCGATCGTGGTATCGGAGGGCGTTTCAAACATCAGATCCATCAGCAATCCTTCGATAATGCCGCGCAGTCCGCGCGCGCCGGTGTTCTGATCCTTCGCCTTCTTCGCGATCGCGTAGAGCGCTTCTTTCTCAAAGAGGAGCTCCACGTTATCGAGCTTGAAGAGGTGCTTATACTGGGCGATGACGGAGTTCTTCGGCTCGGTCAGCACACGCACCATATCGTCCTCGCTCAGATCGGACAGCGCCGCGATAACGGGCAGTCTGCCGATCAGCTCGGGGATGATACCGAACTTGATCAGGTCGTGACCCGTCACGTGCTTCATCCACTCGTTCTCGAGTTCTTCGTTAGTATCGACGACGTCCGCCTCAAAGCCGAGCACAGAGGAGCCCATACGCTTTTTGACAACCTTTTCGAGACCGTCGAACGCGCCGGCGCAGATAAAGAGGATGTTCTTGGTGTCGATCTGCAAAAACTCCTGCTGGGGGTGTTTTCTGCCGCCCTGCGGAGGGACATTGGCTACGGTGCCCTCGACGATCTTCAAGAGCGCCTGCTGAACGCCCTCGCCGCTGACGTCACGGGTGATGGAGGGATTCTCGGACTTGCGCGCGATCTTGTCGATCTCGTCGATATAGATGATGCCGCGCTGTGCCTTTTCAATATCAAAATCAGCCGCCTGGATCAGCTTTAAGAGGATGTTCTCCACATCCTCGCCGACGTAGCCTGCCTCGGTGAGCGTGGTGGCGTCCGCGATCGCAAAGGGCACGTCGAGCGCCTTGGCGAGCGTCTGCGCGAGCAGGGTCTTGCCCACGCCGGTCGGACCGAGCATCAGCACATTGGACTTGGAGAACTCCACGTTATCGTCGTGGTTGAACACACGCTTGTAGTGGTTGTACACCGCTACGGAGAGCGTCTTTTTGGCGATATCCTGACCGATGACGTACTCATCGAGGATCCTTTTGATCTCTGCCGGCTTTAAGAGCTTATCCTTGGAAACGGCGGTCTCCTTCGGCATCTCGACCGGCTCGGGCTCGCCGTCCTCCAAGATCGACATACACAGATCGATGCAGCGATCACAGATATACACGCCGTTGCCGGCGATCAGACGCCCTACCATCTCCTGCGGCTTGCCGCAGAAGGAGCAATATACGTTGTCGTCTTTTCTTTTTCCTGCCATACGAATCTCCTTACTTGATATCCTGTCATGAATCGTCTTTATCGGATACCCGCATACGATTCTATTCGGGAGGAGCAAGCCCCTCCCCTACAAATGATATCAATCAGCGGTGTTCAATTACCTTGTCGATCAGGCCGTATTCCAGCGCCTGCTGCGCGGTCATGAAGTTGTCGCGCTCGGTATCCTGCTTGATGGTCTCAAGCGGCTGACCGGTGTTCTTAGCAAGGATCTCGTTGAGCTTCTGCTTGGTATGCAGGATGTGCTGGGTATGGATCTCGATATCGGTCGCCTGACCCTGAGCGCCGCCCGAGGGCTGGTGGATCATGATATCGGCGTTGGGCAGCGCGTAACGCTTGCCCTTGGTACCGGCAGCGAGCAGGAACGCGCCCATGGAAGCCGCCATGCCCATGCAGATAGTGGAAACGTCGCACTTGATATACTGCATGGTGTCATAGATCGCCATGCCGTCGGTGACAGAACCGCCGGGGGAGTTGATATACAGGGAGATATCCTTGTTGGGATCCTGTCCTTCGAGGTAAAGCAGCTGGGCGACGACCAAGCTGGCGGTCGCCGAGTTGACCTCCTCATTGAGCATGATGATTCTATCATTCAACAAACGGGAGAAGATGTCATAGGAACGCTCTCCGCGGTTGGTTTGTTCTACTACATAAGGTACTAATGCCATAACTGATCTTCCTTTCGCAGTATAATATTATTATCTGTGTTATCCGTATTATTCATACGATGAAGGCGACATACATAGAATCGGGTGCGGGCAGCGCCCGCCATCCACCGTTCACCATTCACCGTTCACCATTCACCTTATTTGATGACCGCGTTGTCCTTGATGTGCTTCATCGCGAGCTGGACGCCGAGGTCCTCCTTGACGCTGTCAACGGGGATGATCTCCTTGACCTTGTCGGCTTCCATGTTATAAGCCTCCGCCATCTTGTCATACTCCGCGTTGATCTCTTCCTCGGTCGGCTCGATCTTCTCGAGCTCTGCGATCTTTTCAAGCGCTAAGCGCATCTTGACTCTGCGCTGGGCCTCGGGCTTGTACATCTCGAGGACGGCGTTCGCGTCCATGCCGGTGTACTTCATGTAGGTGTCGAAGTCCATGCCCTGCTGACGCAGACGCATATCCATCTCGCGCACCATGTTCTGCGCTTCTCTGTCATACATCTGCTCGGGGATCTCGCCCTCGACCTTCTCGATGATCGCGTTGGTCAGCTTGTCGTCGAGATCGCGCTCGGATTCACCCTCGAGGCGCTTAGCGATCTGCTCCTTGAGCTCGTCGCGGTACTCGGCGACGGTATCCTTCTCGGATACATCCTTGACAAAATCATCGTCAACCTCGGGGAGCTCCTTGGTCTTGATCTCATGGAGCTTGATCTTAAAGACAGCGTCCTTGCCCTTGAGGTTCTCAGCCTGATACTCCTCGGGGAACTTGACGTCGATATCGAATTCGTCGCCGGAGTTGTGGCCGACGATCTGCTCCTCAAAGCCGGGGATGAAGTTGCCGGAGCCGAGCTCGAGGTTATATTCCTCCGCCTTGCCGCCCTCGAACGCTTCGCCGTCGCAGAAGCCCTCGAAGTCGATGACGACGGTGTCGCCGTTCTCAGCGGCACGATCCTCAACGGTGATCATGCGGCTGTTGCGCTCACGAACGCGGTCGATCTCCTCATCGATCATCTCATCGGTGACCTCGGTGGAGAGCTTCTCGACCTCGATGCCGTCATAGTCCTTGATCTCGATCTCGGGCTCAACAACAACGGTCGCCTTGAAGGTGAAGCCTTCCTTGGACACATGGGTCGCCTCAAGACCGGTGACGGTGATGACCTTCAAGCCTGCCGCCTCGCAAGCCTCGTCCAGCGCCTCGGGATAGCAATCCTGCATGGCGTCGTCATAGAAAACATCCTCGCCGTACATCTTCTCGATGATGGCACGGGGCGCTTTACCCTTGCGGAAGCCGGGTACAGCGAGCTTTTTTGCCTGTTTTTTGAATACCTTCGCAACAGCCTCCATAAAGGTTTTGCCGTCTACTTCTACCTCTACCTCATAGGTGTTGGCTGCTGTCAAATTGGATGATTTTAATGCCATTATTCTATTCCTCCTGAATGAATCATTTCGTTTTAATATATCACACATGGTAATAAAATACTATGTATAATTTGTAAAGTTTATATTGTTGGTTACTCGCTGAACGCTCGTACAATCCGTGCAATCCCTCAGTCACCTTTGGTGACAGCTCTCCGGTGTATGGTTGTTGTACCCCAAATCAAAGATTTGGACAACAACTCACCTTTACCAAAGGGAGCCTTTATCATCGTACCAAAACGGGGACGAACTTGGTGTAGTCACAGGCGATCAGATGGAAGTTGATCCCCTTGTAATTGCCGGTCACGGCGTTTTGGTGAGTGCGCTCGCCGTGCAGGTGACCGTAGTAGCATTCCTTGACGCCGAGCTCCAAGAGCGCCTGCATGATCTCCTCACATTCCACATCGCCGTATACCGGCGGATAATGGAGAAAGACGATGGGCGGCGTATCGCTGAGCTTCTTTGCTTCGGCATACGACATTTTGAGCCGTCCGATCTCGCGGTTGATGACCTTAAGATCGTGCTCGCCCTCTTTGTCATAATACCAGCCGCGTGTGCCGCAGACGGTTCTTCCCTCGATCATAAAGGCGTTGTTGAACAGGATCCTGATCGAATCAAAGCCGCGGTCGGCAAGGTAATCGTCGAGCTTCTTCTTGGTCTGCCACCAGTAATCGTGGTTGCCCTTGAGGAAGAGCTTTTGACCGGGCAGGGAGTGGATGAACGAGAAATCCGCGTCACACTCCTCGAGCTTCATCGCCCACGAGATATCCCCGGCGACGACGACGGTATCGTCATCGGTCACGAGCCGTTCCCAGTTGGCTTTGAGGCGGTCGACGTAGTCCGTCCAGCCGCGGAACACATCCATCGGCTTGTCGG
>DGUQ01000053.1 GCA_002394725.1 Ruminococcaceae bacterium UBA4306 | reverse complement strand
CTTTTTCATTCCCCTTGAGCTGTGTCCTTTGTTCCGTCACACGACAGTCCTCATACCGATAAACCGTGCCGCCGTCTGCTATGCGCAGTGTAAAATCCTCCTGCGTCGGCAGTTGATTGTCAAACAGCGCCATGAACTCCAGCCTGATCTCATAGAGCGATCCCTGAGGGATCCGCTCACACGGCTCAGAGCGAAGATACTCATGCACCTCATATTGACGCGGTTTTTGCACGGCAGTGAAGTCCGTCACACCAAAGAGAGGCACATCCCCGATGAACAGCTTGACGTCAGATCCCCTGACGATCCTCAGCTCCTTCACGCGACCGCCTCCTCTATCATACTCAGGCGCGCCGTAACGTCCCTGTACTCAACACGAGCGGCGGTATCGTAGCCGATGCCCGACAGGATCAGCGCGTTGATCGCGTTTTCATCGTCCTGCTTTTCGAGCGCGTCCATCAACAGCGCGCTTGCTCTGAGCAGCGCCGCGCCCGAGCTGCCCTCCGGCGCGTAGACCCTCAGACACAGCTCGATCTCATGGAGTCTCCCCGTGCGTCCCTCGGCGATTTGATCGCCGATGAAAAAGGTGCCTGTCTTTTCTTCCCTCTCGGTGACAGCTACCGTATATTTTGTGACGGGACTGGGCGTTTTATGTGCAGGATAGCCCGGAATGAATTCGAACGCCTTCACAGCGCCGTAGTCCTTGACGCGCGCGATCCATTCATCGATCCTGTTCTCGATCGAAGTTATCATAATAGTCCTCCTTACGCCTGTATTCCGGCATCAAGATCGCCCATACATAGATATCCTCGTCATGCGCGGCAAAGATCTCAGCCGTCACCACCGTATACCACGTGTGCTTGCACCGGATGCGCATGCCGTCCTCCAGCGGTCGATCGCCGGGGCCGATATACAGCAGATAGCGGTTATCAAAATAGCCTGCCGGAATATAGCGGTCGTTGATATACAGTCGGTGTCGCCGCCTGAGCGGCTGGACAAAGGCCTTGATGACCTCTGTCCTGCCGCCGCGGGATATCCGAACGGTGTTGCCGAATTTTTTCAGTGCGCGATCAAGATAATTTGTCAGCTTCATATTCTCACACTCCTGAAAGCAAAATCACCGCCGAAATCGATGATATCGGATATGTCCGTTTGCTCCGATTCCCAGAGCTTTTGCGCCGCCTGCCCGACCGCCTCCGTGTCCATCTGCACGTCGCCGACCTTGAATGACTTCAAGTCATCCAGACGACCCATCTGACTGACGCGATAGAAGGCATAGACCGCGCAGGCGTGTTCGGCGCGCCGCAGATCACCTTCACTGAGCTCACCGCACCTCGATTCAAAAAAAGCCTTACAGTCCTCGATGATCGGCAGAAAACGCGACACTTCCTTCATCTCAAGGCCCGACACCAGCGTAAAGCGTTCGATGATCTCTTTGAAACGCAAGTGTCACAACCTCCTTAGTAGCTCAGCTTCTTAGCAGCGCCGTTGTAGATCTTCGCAAAGCCGGCGATACAGCTGATCGACGCCTTCTCAAGCTGACGATCGATCAGCTTGTCATAATCGACCGCTACGTCGCCTGCCACGACCATCTCGAGCGCGCAATTCTTGTCCAGACCGATGATGTTTTTGCCGTTCAGCTCAGGGGAATGGATGAGGTTCGCGCCGAGCGGCGTGATCATCTTTCCGCTGCCCTGGAAGTTCAGACCGGCTACCGCGTCCCTCATCTCGGACATGGTCAGCAGGTCGGTCATCGCGCGGGTGCTTGCGAGCACGGTGTTCAGCTCGAAGGGTGAAAGGGACGTCCACATGTTGATCAGGTCGGCATAGCTCAGGCTGCCCGAAGTAACCGGAGTGACGCTGCCGCAGCCGTTCTGATTGCCGTCGCCGTTGAGGATGACGTCCACCGCGTCAGCCATCTGGGTACGCGCGATATACGCGCCGATCTGCTTGAGGGTCACGGTGAAGAGGTCGATACGCTGGAAGCGCAGTGCCTCGTAGCTCGCGACCAACATTCTGCCGCGCTTATGCAGGCGCACCAGATTGTCGCTGGTCTTGATCTCGGTCGTCGGGATGAAGGCGCCCTCCGCGACGCGCTTGAGGCTCTTATCGTCATCGCTCAGGCTCGATGTGCAGGAACGATAATCCATGCCGTCGATCTTGGTGACGGTAGCGACGATATCGCCGAGCATATCGGCCTCCTCCCTGCCGGCGTTGACGGCACGGCTGACATACTCGGGGAAGAGCGCCGCCGAATCGGTGGTGGCAAAGAACTTCTCGATGGTATCGGAGCCCTTGCCGCTTACCTTGATGTCAAAGCGCTTGAGCTGACGTGAGAACGCGTCCAGACCCTCCAGCGCGGTGCCCTTATAGTTCTCGGAAGGATCCATTTCCTCCAGGATCTCGGTCAGGGATCTGCCGGTCTGATACATACCCTTTTCCAGATTGATTTTTTCAAAATTCGCCATATGATCTCCTCCTTTACAGAATAAAACCGACGGTGCTGTCGTCGGTATAGACGACCAGTCTGTCAATGCCGTTCTCAGCCGCCTTGACGCCCGAGGTTGCCGCCGCGAGCTTGACATAACCGACGCTGACGGTGCCGGATTTAACCGTTTCTACATAGCCCTCGATCTGAATGGCGGCATAGCCGTCGTTCTCGCCGACGCATACGCCGATAAAGCTGTCATTGGCAGCCGCCTTGGTGACCTTGCCGGAAGCGGACATCTTGACGAAGTCGCCCTTCTTGACGGTGTTGGTACATTCAAAGGTCAGGACATTTTCCTTAAAACCTGCAAAACTGATATTCATAGTTACCTCCGTTAGATTCTGAATTCTGTGTTGCCGACAGGCTCGTCGGACTCCTTGCCGCTCAGCTGGACCTTGACCTTCTGCTCCTTGCGGCAAAGCGCCTTCAAGAGCGACTTTGCCTCGTCGATACTGAGCTTGGAGAGAATACAATTCTCGACCGTAAAGTCGAGCTGTACACCCTTATTTCTGAGAGCGGTTTTCAGATTCTGTACCAGCTCCTCGCGGTACGCCTTGGCGTATTCGCTGTCGCTCTCCAAGCGTTCGATATACTCCTTCAGCGAGGCGGCCTCACTCTTGGAGAGTGTGACCTCGCCCTCGCCTGTCAGAGCCTTACAAATTTCGTTCATATCTTTCTCCTTATATCCTTTTATCACACCTGCCGCACGCTGCGCCGGCACGGCGACAAAGCTGAATTCGTATGCGTCACGCGGCTCTGTCAGCTCACCGTAGCACAGCTCGCCTTCATACTCTCTGCCCTTTTGATGACTGCACAGCGGCGAGTGCATCTCGTTGCGGCAAACGGAACAAACGGTGTGTCCCACACTGCATCCGACCGAGACCTCCTTGACGATGCCGGCTTCGATCGCTTCGATCAGCTCCGCGTTGCCCTCGGTACGGCGGATATACGCTCTTGCTGTCAGGCGAAAGAGCTGATCGCCGCGTGAAGTGTACCTGCCGTCCACGCTCTCGACCTTGCAGGAGATGATCCTCGCCTTCTGGTTCTTGGCGGTCGGATCGTGGTCAATAATGCCGGTCTTGCCGACAAAGAGCTTTTCGAGCGCAAACAGCGATTCCACCGTAAAGCGTTCATAGTCGCGGTCGATGTCGTTGTCGCACAGCGCCACCGAGAAGAGATATACCTCGTCGGCAGTGAGCTGTCGCCGTGAATACTGATTCACGAGCGCCATCTCCTCTGTCAGATCAAGTCTGTCCGCGCTTTTGATCACCTGTCCGTTCTTCATCTGTTCACCTCCGTACTCTGTTCGATCTGCGCCGCACGCGCGTTGTCCAGTCGCGCCGACGCCAGCTCCGTTTCATCCTGCAGGCTGATATTGTTCCACTCCACGCTGACAGCCGGATCCAGTCGCACGGATTCCAGATAGATCCGCGCGATCTTCTCGATCACCGGTGTGAGCAGGGAACGGTAGTAATCGATCTCCGACGTCAAAATATCCGCCTGCTGAGAGGACATCCTCTCGGTCGACGACCATGACAGTCCCAGCAAAAACGGCGGAATGGAGAGCTTAGCCGCGATCTGCTCGAGTACGTGGCGGATCGGAACGTCGCAGTCGATGATCTGGCTGTCGGCGCCGATCGCGCGGATGTTGACGTCGCCGACCGAGACAAAGTCACACATTCTGCCCTTATCACGCATTGCGCGGCTCCATTCCTCCGCGATCTCCTTGACGCGCTGCCGCGCGCCGACCGCGCCGGTTCCCGTGGGCGGATGGTAGGTCACGGCGTAGCGCACATTACCGGCACGCTCAAAGTTTTGACCCACACAGCGAAAGATCTTCATCAACAGCTCGCTGACAAACGGTAATCCGCTGAGGATCGACGTGCCGCGCAGTGTCCCCGGCTGCGGATTGAGCAGGGTCAGGCAGATCAGCTCGGGGTGCTCGATCTCCTTCGTGCCAAAGCCATTCGGGAAAATGCGCACATCCACGGGACTGTCGCCCATACGCAGGGTCACAGCATCATCGGGCGCGTTATACAGCGCCGCGATACCGCCGTCCTCATAGGTCACGATCTCGCCGATCGCCCTGCCGCAGGTCAACAGCTGGTCAAAGTAAGAACAGATAAAGGTATGCAGTCCGGTACCTGTTCCGCCGACCGGTATTCCCGATACAAAACGATCCAGCGTTGCCTGTGCCCCGGAGTCGGCACATTCGATCGTGAATTCACCCAACAGACGAATCAGCTTCATGATCGCCGCGTCGACGATCGGCACCTGATCTCTCAGAGCGCGGTACAAACGCATCTCATGCGGCTGATCCGACAGGTGTAACGGAGGGATGATGCCCCTGTCCGCCGCTGTACAGGTCTGTACATCGGGCACACGAGGGCGATTTCTTTTCGAAAACAATCGCAAGATTTACCTCCTGTAGTGGTTATACTAAGTTTCCATTAAACACTTTAACAAATTTATTAACGGAAAATTTCGTAGAACGAGGCGGACGACGTAGGCAGGCTGGCGCCTGTCAAGGAGGACAACGAAGTTATACGGAATTTAACGCAATAAATGTTAAAGTGTTTTAATGAAACTTAGTATTACATTCGTTCGATAAAGGTGAAGTTGAGGGGCTCCTCATTCGCCTTTATGTAACTGACAAAATATCGTATGTCATCCATCGCATGATCGTCGCGCTTGATCACCGTATCCATCGGCTTGTTCTCATCCCAGCGATAGACTGAGAACTCGCGGATGGCGTCGGTGCAGGTGTCGCAGATGACGATCTCCCCGTCGCGCAATGCCTGGCTCGTTTTGCGGATACCGTCGATGACGTTGTTATCCGCTCTGACGACAGGATAGCGCCCATGCCGCTCGATCACCTCGATAAAGCTGGCGGCGGACGGGTCGACGATCACGGCAGAGGGTGTCAGTTCGCCTAATAATTCTTCTAAGGAATTATAGTGCTCCTCATCCGTTCTGCTTTTGCCCACCTTTCGCGCGTCATAATAGCTCTCACGCAAGCGATACCAAGTATCGCCCATACGCCCCCACAACCCCATCGAAGTCGGATTGACCGTGCCGTAATCGCAGGAGACACAGTATTCCTCAAACTGTAGGTCGGGCGGTGGGATGAACATACCGCTGTCCCCCATAAAGGGGTAGACAGCGCCTGAGACACTCACCCATTCTCCCTCGATGAACCGGCGGTAAAATGCACCCGTATACAGGCTCTCATACCGCTTGAGCATCTTCTGAGAAAGAGAGGGATTGTCCCGCATCCGAAAATGGATGTACAGCGCGTTCTTACGCTTTCTGTTCTGTATCCATTCCCGGTAAAACCAGTGTGAAGGATATTCCGGGTTGCAATTGAAGAAGAACCGTGAGCCGCTCACAGAACAGCGCGCCAGCGCCTGCTCCACAAACGACTTCGGCATCAGCGCCACCTCGTCAAAGAGCACACCCGACAGGGTGACCCCTTGGATCAGCGAAGCGGAACCTTCATCCTTACCCGAAAAGAGAAAAAAAGTATTTTCATGTTGTCCGTAACGAATGGTCAAGCGGTTGTTGCTCACACTTTCCTTGACGTCAAAGCCGAGCTCCCTCAGGCAAGGCAGGAGAGGCATGATCACGTTGCGCCGCAGCGCCGTGATCGTCTTGCCGCAAAAGCCCAGCAAAGACCCGTCAAAGGTAACGCTTGCCCACAGGACAAAGGACAGTGACAGCGCAAAGGTCTTGCCCGAGCGAACCGCTCCGTCACAGATGACGGCGTCATAACGCTCGTAGCCCGAGCCCTTCGCCCACCAGAACATCGCCTTGAGCTGTTTTTCAGACAGCGATTTATAGGTCATCGGTTTCACTCCCGGAGCGACTGCCGAGCGCCTCGGCGGAAGAGAGGATCGCGTCCAGTAAACCCGAACCGCTCCCCTGCTCCGCGCTGTCGCCCAACAGCTCCTGCAGCTTATCGATCGCCTTGATCCTGTCAAAAAGCTTTACTTCGATCCCTTTGTCCGTACGCTTGATCTCCGATACATGCCTCAGGTCGAGTAGGCTCAGATCCTCTTCACTGAGGTTTTCCCGATAAAGCAATGTCAAAACGTCGCTCACACCGCCGTAGGCGAGCTTGTACAGACCGCAGATCGCGGTATGCTCATATACTGAGCGGATATTCTCACATCGGCGGCGAATCTCGCTGACGATCTCCTCACGCGCGGCAAGCTCGGACCACGCTCTCTCGGGGTACTTGTAGCCAGCTTCCCTCGCGGCTTTGATCGGATCGGCAACTACCGTCATCAAACGGCAAAATTCTTTTTCTCTCGGTTTCATCTTATCCTCCTATTATACTAAGTAGCAATAAAACA
>DGUQ01000103.1:2583-7211 GCA_002394725.1 Ruminococcaceae bacterium UBA4306 | reverse complement strand
CAGGGCGGCGATACACCTACTCCCGAGCCGACCCAGGGCGGCGACACCCCCGATCCCACCAACAGAACGATCATCTTCTCCAATAATAAGGGCTTCAGCACCGTTAATATCTATTACTGGTCCGAGAGCGATCAGCCTGTCGAGTGGCCGGGCGTTCCGATGACCTATTATGATACCAACGAGATGAACGAACAGAGATATTCGTTCGAGATGCCCGAGGGTATGACCAACTACATCATCAATGACGGTACTCAGCAGACTGTTGATATCACCTTTACCGGCGCTACCGGCGTTTACATGACCGATAAGGACAGCACAGGTAACTATGAGGTAGCCTTCTATGATATCAGCGGCGACAATCCGACGCCGACTCCCGAGCCCACGACCGCACCTGCTCCCGTAGGCGACGACGGTGTATACCTTGTCGGTACCTTCAGCAGTTGGGCAACCGACGCTCAGTATAAGATGAGCGAGAACTCCGCCGCTCCCGGCGAGTACATGATCTCCACCTCTCTGGCTGAGGGCGACGGCGTGAAGGTCGTTAAGGTCGAGAACGGTACTCAGACTTGGTATCCCGACGGCGAAGGCAATGAGTACACGGTTGACGCGGCTCACGCCGGCAATGTAACCGTATACTTCAACGCGGCAGGCAGTGCTGATTGGAGCGCGTTCGGCGGCTACATGTACATCGACAACGGCTCTACTCCGACTCCCACTCCCACTGAGGCTGTTACTCCCGAGCCCACTCAGGGCGGCGATACCCCCGAGCCCTCCGGCAACACCATCATCTTCTCCAACAACAAGGGCTTCAGCACCGTTAATATCTATTACTGGTCTGAGAGCGATCAGCCTGTCGAGTGGCCGGGCGTTCCGATGACCTATTATGATACCAACGAGATGAACGAGCAGAGATATTCGTTCGAGATGCCCGAGGGTATGACCAACTTCATCATCAACGACGGCACCCAGCAGACGGTTGATATTCCGTTCACCGGCGCTACCGGCGTTTACATGACCGATAAGGATAGCGCGGGTAATTATCTGGTTGAATTCTATGATATCAGCGGCGATACTCCGAATCCCGACCCCGATCCCGATCCTACACCCAGCGGCAAGGACGTTACCTTTGAGCCCGGCGACGCCGGTCAGGCTGATCCCGCATGGTTCGCTTGGGTCTGGAATGATGGCTCCGAGGGCACATGGATCCAGGGCACCGCTTCCGGCTCCAACATCGTCTTCTCCGGCGCGGCTGAGTATGGTAACATTCTTGTTGTCAGAATGCCCACCGGTTCCACTTCCGCGGATTGGAATACCTGTTGGAACCAGTCTGAGGATGTAAAGATGCAGTCCGGCACCTTGTACTTCACAGGATGGGGCAGCGGTAAAAAGTTTACTATCGGCTGGAAATAATCTTTCTATCAGCGCAAGCTGTGAATGATCCCACTTAAATACGGGAGCAGGCTTCGGTCTGCTCCCGTTTTCCGTAACGTTTCGAATTTGTTTTTCGATGTTATGCTTTTGAAGCTATGAACACAATCTTCGATTGGAGGCTGTTATGCACGTTCCGTCATCCGATACCATTGATATTGAGGTGCTGACCTTTGCGGACGCGATGATCAGCACGAATGATGATTATGATAAAAACCACTGGCTGTATGTACCCGATTTCTACAGCGAGTACCGTTATATCCTCGGCACAAGAGGGGAGAGACCGCTGATCTGTATCGGTATCAATCCCTCTACCGCCGCGCCCGATGATCTGGATAATACGCTCAAATCGGTCGAGCGGATCGCGCACGCGAACGGCTACGACAGCTTTATCATGTTCAATGTCTACGCGCAGCGAGCCACTGATCCCGATGACATGGAGCGTGAGTGTAACACGCTGCTCCATGAGGAGAACATGAAAGCCTTTGACTATATTCTGGGACTGAGCAAGGAGCCGGCTGTCTGGGCGGCATGGGGAAATATCATCGAAAAACGTCCGTATTTGCCCGACTGTGTTCGTTCGATGATCGAACTCGGCACACAGCATCACGCTAAGTGGTATTCAGCTGGCAAGATCTCCAAAAAGGGGCATCCGCATCATCCGCTCTATCTGCGGAAGGATACCCCCCTCGACCCCTTTGATATTGAAAACTATATCAATACGCTGTAATGAGCATAAAAAATGAGACCCACCGTGATCGGTGGGTCTTTCTCGTTATTTCATGTTCAGTAATACGGATATCATTTATGATAGTTACAGATTACAGCTTCGCCATATCCTCTTCGGTAACGAGGGTGATGCCGTGTTCGGAGAGGATTTTCTCGGCAGCGGTGTTATCTTCGACACGGAGGACAACATACGCGAACTGCTTGGAAACGGTAATGAACGCGTACATATACTCAATATTGATATTGTTATCCGCCAAGATCTTGACAACCTTTGCCAGCGCGCCGGGCTCATCCTGTACGGCAACGCCGACGACCTCGGTGATGGATACAAACGCGTTTGCGTCATCGAGCGCTTGCTTTGCCTTGGCGATATCGGTGACGATCAAGCGGAAGATACCGAAATCATTGGTATCCGCAACGCTCATCGCGCGGATATCTACGCCTGCCTTGGCGATCGCGTCGGTGACAGTGACGAGAGTACCTTCACGGTTTTCTACAAAAATGGATAACTGTTTAATTGCCATAATGTTGCTCCTTTCAATATTGTCATTGCGAGCCCGGACTTGTTATTCAGCCGATCCGGGCGACTTGTTCTGTCTGATTAAATGTTGATCCCCATCTTCTTGCGGTTATCGATGACTCGGACAGCCTTGCCCTCGCTGCGCGCGATCGACTTCGGCGCCGCCAGTCGGATGATGGGGTTGATACCGAGCATTTCCTTCATCGCAGCCTGGAGCTTTTTCTCCTTCTTGGTGATGACCTTCGGCGTATCGGAGAAGTCCTCGGGAAGCATCTCGACGCGAATCTCAAAGGTATCGGTGTTGTTGACGCGATCGACCAAGATCTGATAGTTCGGCGCGTAGCCCTGATTCAGCAGGACGGCTTCGATCTGGCTGGGGAAGACGTTGACGCCGCGGATGATCATCATATCGTCACTGCGTCCCATCGGCTTGTGCATGCGGATGAAGGTTCTGCCGCAGGAGCATTTCTCGCGCGAGAGAACGGTGATATCGCGTGTGCGGTAACGGATCAGGGGGAACGCCTCTTTATCGAGAGAGGTGAACACCAGCTCGCCCTTGCTGCCCTCGGGGAGTACCTCGCCGGTATCGGGATCGATGATCTCGGCATAGAAGTGATCCTCGTTGATGTGCATACCGTTCTGCTCACAGCACTCAAACGCTACGCCGGGACCGCTCGATTCGGTCAAGCCGTAAATATCATACGCCTTGATACCCAGACTTTTCTCGATATCCTTGCGCATTTCCTCCGTCCACGGCTCCGCGCCGAAAATACCGGCTTTGAGCTTATTATCCTCCGGCTTAAAGCCCTTATCCTTCAAGGACTCACCGATATACGCGGCGTAGGAGGGGGTACAGCAGAGGAAGGTGGCGTTGAGATCCATCATGAACTGGATCTGGCGGTTGGTGTTGCCGCTCGACATCGGCAGGGTCAGACAGCCGACTTTATGGGAGCCGCCGTGCAGACCTGCGCCGCCGGTAAACAGTCCGTAGCCGTAGGCTACCTGAACAACATCGTATTCGTCGCCACCTGCCGCGACAATTGCACGAGCACAGCATTCTTCCCACATATCAACGTCGTTCTGGGTGTAGAACGCGACAACGCGTTTGCCGGTGGTACCGGAGGTGGAGTGGATTCGTACACAGTTATTGAGGTCGGTCGCGAGCATTCCGTAGGGATATGTTTCTCTTAAATCGTTTTTGCTCAGGAAGGGCAGCTTGCTGATATCCTCCAGACAGGTGATATCCTCGGGCTTGACGCCTTTTTCATCCATCAGGTTGCGGTAGTATTCGACGTTCTCGTATACATAGCGCACCTGACGAATGAGCTTGTACTCCTGCAGCTTTTTGATCTCATTGACCGGCATGGTTTCAGCTTCGGGCTGATAGAATTTCTTCTGCATGGGGCTTCATCCTTTCTTGTGTTTTTTCATAATACCATACTGCGTGATAATGTTGTTGCTTAGCACGGCACACACGTGGCAAGCTGTGCATGATTCAGCAGTTATAACCTAAATCAAACGCTTTTTTGTTGATTGCGACAAACTGCGGCTTGACGCATTTTTCAATGGCGTTCAGCCACTTTTCCTTCGGCATATCAAAGTATTTGGCGAGTCTGCCCATCAGTACGATGTTGCACGCCTTGGAGGAACCGGCTTCATTCGCCAGCGCCAGCGCGTCGATATCGTCCACATGGATGCCCTTGTTCTTCATCTCATCGATGATGGTATCAGGATACGTGGCCGCGCCGATGATGACCGGCATGGGATCGATCTGCTGGGTATTGACGATAATGGTACCGTCCTTTTTGAGGTTCTCTACATAACGAGCCGCCTCGATCTTCTCGAACGAAACGATGAAATCCGCCTCGCCGTTCTCGATCACGGGGGAGTAGACCTTATCGCCGAATCGCACATAGGTGACGACAGAACCGCCGCGCTGGCTCATGCCGTG
>DGUQ01000103.1:0-2532 GCA_002394725.1 Ruminococcaceae bacterium UBA4306 | reverse complement strand
GCTGGCTCATGCCGTGCACCTCGGATACTTTTACATCATAGCCTTCGTCGACCAGCAGTCTGCCGAGCAGCTTGGACGCGAGCAGGGAACCCTGTCCGCCTACGCCGACGATCATAATATTCTTAGTCATCAGAGGGCACCTCGCTTTCAAACGCGTCAAAGGGACAAAGCTGCGCGCAAACGCCGCATCCGACGCAAAGGGTGGTATCGACAACGGCGTGACCGTCACGGAAGGAGATGGACGGACAGCCGAACTTCATACATTTCTTACAGCCGCGGCACTTCTCGGGATTGACATAGAGCGGCTTCTTGGGCTTGACGTACTTCAACAGCACGCAGGGACGGCGTGAGATAATGACGGAGGGCTCGTTCTTTTGGAGCTCCTCCTTGAGCACTGTCTCACATTCCTCAAGGTTATACGGATCGACCACGCGCACGGAGTTGATGCCGATGCTGCGGCACAGATCCTCGAGGTTGACCTTGCCGGCAGGATCGCCCTTGATGGAGTAGCCGGTGGTCGGATTCTGCTGATGACCCGTCATACCGGTGATGGAGTTGTCGAGGATGATGACGGTGGAGTTGCTCTGGTTGTACGCGATGTTGATGAGCCCCGTGACGCCGGAGTGCATGAAGGTGGAGTCGCCGATCACGCAGACGGTGTTGTTCTCTGTCTGATCGCCGCCTGCCTTGTTATAGCCGTGCAGACCGGATACCGACGCGCCCATGCACAGCGTCATGTCGAGCGCGTTCAGGGGCGGCGCCGCGCCGAGCGTATAGCAGCCGATATCGCCGAGTACCGTGATTTTGTTCTTGGCGAGCACATAGTACATGCCTCTGTGGGGACAGCCGGAGCACATCATCGGAGGACGTACCGGGATCTCGGTATCAAGGTTGAATACGGTTTTATCCGCCATCTCAAACGCCTGCTCAATGCTCTTCTGGCTGAATTCGCCGAGGATCGAGAACTTGTCCTTGCCGATGACATCCACACCGATGTTTTTGCAATGGGTCTCAACGATCGGATCGAGCTCCTCGATCACATAAACCTTGCCGACCTTTGCGGCAAAATCCTGGATCAGCTTGACGGGCAGGGGATTGATCATGCCGAGCTTCAATACGGCGACGCTGTCGCCGAACGCTTCCTTGACATACTGGTAAGAGGTGGAGGAGGTGATGATGCCGAAGTCACGGCTGCCGTCACCTTCTTCCACGCGGTTGAGGGGAGAGGTCTCGGCGTACTCCGTGAGCTTTTTGGTGCGCTGTTCGACAAACGGATGGCGCTTGAGCGCGTTACCGGGGGTCATGATGTATTTCTGCGGATTCTTGGTGTATTCCTTGGTGATCTCGGTGCGCTCACCCAGTTCCACGATACTCTGAGAGTGCGCTACACGGGTGCACATCTTGAGCATAACAGGGGTGTCGTACTGTTCGGAGATCTCATACGCGAGCATGGCAAAGTCAAGTGCTTCCTGAGAATCAGACGGTTCGAGCATCGGGATCTTGGACGCGATCGCGTAATGACGCGAATCCTGCTCATTCTGGGAGCTGTGCATGCCGGGATCATCGGCGACGCAGATGACGATACCTGCGTTGACGCCGGTGTAGGACATGGTGAACAGCGGATCGGCGGCAACGTTCAAGCCGACGTGCTTCATACAGCAGGCGGAACGCTTACCGCGCAGCGCGGAGCCGAACGCCGCTTCCATCGCTACCTTTTCATTGGGCGCCCACTCACAGTAGACGTCGTCGTATTTCGCGAAAAATTCGGTAATCTCGGTGCTGGGAGTGCCGGGATAACTGGAGATCACAGCACAACCGCCCTCGTATAAGCCGCGCGCGACCGCGGCGTTACCGATCAATAAGTCTTTCATAGTTTATTAACTCACCTTCATGTAAATGTAGGGGAGGGGCTTGCCCCTCCCGTTCCGCAAAAACGGAATATAGAGGTTGAGATTCCCACGTCGGGATAAATCCCTCCTCGGAATGACATTATTATTCGTTTCTCAGATCAACGATTCTCTTTGCCTTACCCTGGAATCTTTCGAGGGTCTTGGGCGCGACGAGCGTGACCTTGGTTCTCAGCCCTAAGATGGACTGCAATTTCGCTTCGATCCGCTTCTTGAGACCGTCGAGCATCTGATAATTGTCGAGCAGTGCCTCGTTGATGACCTCGACCTTGATCTCTAAGCTGTCACGGTAATTCTTGCGTGTGATGTACAGCATGTAGTGGGGCGCGATATCGGGAATATTGATCAGGATGTTCTCGATCTGGGTCGGGAATACGTTGACGCCCTTGATGATCAGCATATCGTCGGTTCTGCCCATGGTCTTTGCCATTCTGCAATGGGTTCTGCCGCAGGAGCAGGGCTGATAATCGAGCTTTGTGATATCCTTGGTGCGGTAGCGGAGCACCGGCATACCCTTACGGGTCAGGGTAGTGACGACCAGCTCGCCGACCTCACCCTCGCCCAGACGCTTGCCGGTATCGGTGTCGATGATCTCGGGTAGGAAGTGATCCTCCGCAAAGTGCAT
>DGUQ01000045.1 GCA_002394725.1 Ruminococcaceae bacterium UBA4306 | reverse complement strand
TCCGCATAACTGCGTTGTCAGTCTTGACAGGCGCCAGCCTGCCTGCGCCCTCCGCCTTGTTCTGCGAAATTCTCCGCTAATATCTTTTTAAAGCTTTTTATTGCTACTTAGTATAAACCGATATTTTGAAATCGCACGAATATAATACTTCATATTTCCTTTATTTTGGTGATTATCATATTGTATTTTGCAGGATTATGTGCTAAAATGAAAGAGTATTGGCTTTTGACCGAATCAATGATCAAATGCCAGAGGAGTGTGATGACGATGTTATCGAATTTATTGGTCAGAATCGATTTATCCCGCAAGGATTTTTCTAAGGGTCAGCGCAAGATTGCTGATTATATTGAGGAGCATTATGACTCCGCCGCGTTTATGACTGCCGCGAAATTGGGTGAAGAAGTCGGCGTATCGGAGAGTACGGTCGTGCGTTTCGCGACTCAGATCGGTTATGACGGCTTTCCGTATCTGCAAAAGGCGATGCAGGAGATGATCCGCGATAAGCTCAACTCCGTTCAGCGTATCGAGGTGACCACCGGTCGTATCGGGGATTCCGACGTCGTGGAGAGCGTTCTGAATCAGGATATCGACAAGATCCGCCGCACCATCGACGAGGTATCGCGCGAGGATTTCAAAAAGACGGTCAACGCGATCATCAACGCGCGCAATATCTATGTTTTCGGCGCGAAATCATCCTCTTATATCGCGAACTTTTTCGCGTATTATCTCGACCTGATCTTCGGCAATGTGCATATTCTGAATTCAACGTCAAAGACAACAACTTATGAGAAGCTCTTCCGTATCTCCAAAGAGGATGTGATGATCGGTATCAGCTTTCCGCGTTATTCCGCCATGGCGGTCGACGCGATGAGCTTTGCGCATGATCGCGGAGCCGAGGTCATCGCCATTACCGACAGTATGGTAGCGCCCGTTGTTAAGGACGCGGATGAAGTGCTGCTGGCACGTTCCGATATCGCGTCCGTAGTCGATACGCTGGTAGCGCCCTTGAGTCTTATCAACGCGCTGTTGGTGGCGATCGTCATTGAGCGCAAGGAAGATATCAAAAATACCTTCATCGATCTGGAAGAGGTGTGGAGAGAGCAAAATGTCTACGCCGGCAACCGAATCGACAGTACCAGAACATGACAAAAAAGCGAACAAAAGTGATCGTGATCGGCGCAGGACCTGCCGGAATGATGGCGGCAGGCGCCGCCGCTGAGAACGGCGCCGATACGATCCTCATAGAAAAGAACCAAAAGGTTGGCCGCAAGCTCGCCATCACGGGTAAAGGCCGCTGTAATATCACCAATTTCTGTGATAATGAGACCTTTATCGGGCACGTGACCTCCAATCCGCGCTTTCTGTACAGCGCCATCAACCGCTTTTCCTGCTATGATACCGTCGCTTTCTTTGAGAATCACGGACTGGCAACTAAGGTGGAGCGCGGCAATCGGGTATTCCCCGTATCCGACAAGGCGTTGGATGTCGTCGATACCCTCTATGATTATATAAAAGAGCTCGGTGTGCGGATCCTTCATCGGGAGGTAAAAGGGCTTTTGATCGGGAACGGCGTCGTCAAAGGCGTTCGTTTGCCGGATCAGGAGCTTTTTGCCGATAAGGTGATCATCACCTGCGGCGGCATGTCGTATAAAGCGACAGGCTCCACCGGCGACGGATATACATTCGCGAAAGCCGCCGGACATACCGTCACACCTCTCCTGCCGTCGCTGGTTCCCTTGGTGGCGGAGGATGAGGATATCCCGGAATTACAGGGATTATCCTTGAAAAATGTTCGTCTGTCTGTTACGGACAGTCAAAACAATAAAGAGGTCTATTCCGATAGGGGGGAGCTGCTGTTTACGCATTTCGGTATTTCCGGACCTTTGGTTTTATCCGCGAGCGCCCATATGCGGAATATGTCGCCCGATCGCTATACGGCAACTATCGATATGAAGCCTGCTTTGGATGATGATACCTTGGATAAGCGGATCCTGCGTGATTTTTCTGAGTTTATCAACAAGGACATCATCAATTCACTCGGCAAATTGCTCCCGAAAAAGCTGATCCCCGTTATCATTCGACGCGCAGGGATCGCGCCGCATACGAAGTGTCATACCATTACCGCGGCACAGCGACAATCGTTGTCAGAACAAATCAAGCGTTTCAGCGTGAGGATCCACGCCTTTCGCCCGATCAATGAGGCGATCGTGACTCACGGCGGCGTCGATGTCAAGGATATCGATCCGCGCACGATGGAAAGCAAGCTCGTCAAGGGTCTGTATTTCGCAGGTGAGGTGCTGGATCTGGACGCTTATACCGGAGGATTCAATTTACAGATCGCGTACTGCACCGGCAGACTCGCCGGAGAATCTGCGGCAGTCTCTTCAACCTAAGCCTTTGGCGATCTCAACCGATTATTACTATATAAGGAGAACATTATGTCTATCGCTATTGCTATCGACGGCCCCGCGGGAGCCGGTAAATCGACTATCGCGCGTCTTGCCGCAAAGGAACTCGGTTATATCTATGTAGATACGGGCGCGCTGTATCGCACCATCGGTCTGGCGGCTTTCCGACGCAAGCTGACCGCCGAGGATAAAGAGCAGATCAT
>DGUQ01000040.1:10297-11902 GCA_002394725.1 Ruminococcaceae bacterium UBA4306 | reverse complement strand
TAATCGCCGATCTCACCCGAGGTGAGGGTCGGACCGATAAAGATCGGCAGGTTATACTGCGACATATCCGTGATTCTGTCAAGGATGCGTCCCTCGGTGCTGATGACCAGATACTCGGTCTGGTTCACCTTGATCAGATAGCCCTCGACCGCCTCGACGACCGCGATACGGATCGTGTCGGGGATCTTGAAGCTGACGGTCGCTTCCTCTACATAGGGGAACGCCTTTTTGATACGATTCTCGGCAGGGCGCTTGGGCGCTAAGAAGATATTCTCGCCCTTTTTGATGCCGCAGGCGTCGATGATCTGTTCTTCGGTATATTTGGTGATGCCCGATACCTCGTATGCCTGCGTTTTGAACAGCACGGTCAGGGAGAGGATCACGCCGATGATCAGCACGATCGCTGCGATCGAAACATAGCTGATGATACGGATGATCCTGCGCTGGGTCGGCGACATCGGCTTGCGCGGCTTCTCGGGCTTCTTCTTGGCTTTTTTCGTCTTTTGAGAAGGCTTTTTCTTCTTGCCCTTGCCGAATATGCCTTTCCTGCGGCGTGATCTCCTGCCGCGTTCGTCGATGAACTCCTGTTCACGGCGTTCACGCTCGCTCATCTCATCGGTATAGAAGGAGTTGGTATCATCTGAGAATTCATTGAGCATATCGTCATCACGATACGGATCATCCCGTCGTGGGCGATCATCGCGGCGATCACGCCGCGCTTCTTCATAGCGCAGATCGTAGGCGTCATCATCGCCGTAGTCGTCGTCATAATGCTCGTCGTATCTGTCGTCATAACGATCGTCGTAGCGCTCATCATAACGCTCATCGTAACGCTCATCATAGCGCTCATCAAGCGGATCTCTGTCGATCCTCTCGTCGTCATACAACGGCTCAGCCGGTCGGCGCGACGGACGTTTTCTCGGCGCGTTACGGGGATTCTTCTTACCCTTATTCCTGCGTTTGAATGCCATGATACCCCTCCTTTCTTCCGTGATTTGTACTAAATAGGTATTATATCATAATCCTGTTAAGATTTCAATCAAATGACGCTGATTACAGCTTTTTGACGTCCGCGCCCAGTGAGGAGAGCACCAGCTCAAGATCCTCATAGCCGCGTTCCAGATATTCGATGCCGCTGATCTCGCTCTGTCCTCTCGCGCACAACGCGGCGACCACCAGCGCGGCGGCGCCCCGGAGATCCTGCGCGCGGACGTTGGCGGACAGCAATCTCCTCACGCCGTCAACCACCGCGACCTTGCCCTCCACGCGGATATCCGCGCCAAAGCGGCACAGCTCGCTGACATGGCTGTATCGGCTGAGAAACATATTCTCGACAAAGACCGTCATCCCGTCGGCGACAGCCGCCATGCTCATCACAGGCGCCTGCGCGTCGGTCGGAAAGCCGGGATACGGCATGGTGCGTATCAGCTTAGGGCTTTGCAGGCGGTAGGGCGCGCTGATACGAACGCCTTCTCCGTCAATGATGATCTCACAGCCGCTGTCCCGAAAAACAGGGAACACCGACTCGAGATGGGACGGGACGACGCCCGTCATCAGGATATCCGAACCCGTGACCGCGGCGGCTGACATCAAGGTCGCCGCGAC
>DGUQ01000040.1:0-10180 GCA_002394725.1 Ruminococcaceae bacterium UBA4306 | reverse complement strand
TCGATGATGATGGTGCTCTCCCCTGCCCCGTTGATCTGAGCGCCGCAGGAATTGAGGAAATCCGCGAGATCGACGATCTCGGGCTCTCTTGCCGCGT
The DNA here is from genome assembly GCA_002394725.1 of Ruminococcaceae bacterium UBA4306. Lineage (GTDB taxonomy): Bacteria > Bacillota > Clostridia > Oscillospirales > Acutalibacteraceae > Ruminococcoides. Next base: position 10,083 of record DGUQ01000040.1, on the reverse strand, counting down.
TGCTGATGATCGTGGTGCCCTTGGCGGCAGCCGCCGCGATCATGATATTCTCGGTAGCGCCGACGGACGGGAACGGCAGGACGATATTCGCGCCGTGCAGAACATCCCGTACACAGCAGTCAAGCTCGCCGTGATCCTCCGAGATCTCGACGCCCATCTCACGCAGGGCGTTGAGATGCAGATCGATGGGTCTGGGCCCCAGCTCACACCCTCCGGGGAACGACATCTTCACGCGGTCGAACCGCGCGATCATCGCGCCGAGGAAGATGATCGACGAACGCATCCGATGCATCAGCTCGGTGGGGATCTCATGCCGCGTCACACTGCCGGTATCGACAATGACGGTGTTTTCCTCACGGTGAGCCGTACAGCCTATGTATCGCAGGATCTTGAGCGACGCTTCCACATCACTCAGCCGCGGACAGTTGTGCAATACACATTCTCCGCGGCACAGCAGCGTCGCCGCCAAAATCGGCAGAGAGCTGTTCTTAGAGCCCTGCAGCCGCACCTTCCCCGATAATATTCTGCCTCCGTCAACGACAAACACTGACACACCCAACACCCTTTCCAAAAGCTCTTGCCTTTTATTCTATGTTGGGAAAGACGGAAAGGTGACAGATTGGTGAATAGTGAACGGTGCATGGTGAACGGTTATGGGAAACCTTCGGTTTTGATTCCTATTTCATATAAACAAAACGTTGTATTCTCGTATATAAAACGGGTGCGGGTATCCCGCCCTTCACCGTTATCCGTTAACCGTTAACCGTTCTCCAAAAGGACTTCCTTTATCGTCTGATAGATCCTTTCGTTCGCGTCGGTGATCGCCATTTTCTGGGCGTTTCGGCGGTATTCCTCAAGCACGGACTTGTCGGTGAGCATGCTGTCGACGGTCTCGATCAACAGCTCGCCCGTGAGGTCAGCCTGCTCGATCAGCTTTGCCGCCTTTTTGTTCACCATGGACATCGCGTTGTGGTACTGGTGGTTCTCCGCGACAAACGGCGAGGGGATCAGCACCGCCGGTCTGCCCTTTGCCTGCACCTCGGAGAGGGTGATCGCGCCGGCGCGCGACACCACCAAATCGCATGCCGCCAGACACTCATCCATATTGTCGATATACTGTCTGACGTCAAGATTGTCGTATTCTTTGGGGTCAACACCCATGGACTTGAGCAGATCGGGCATCCATGTGCCCTGCTGTCCGTAGGCGTGGATATGATGATATTTTTTGTCCTTTGCGGATCGCGCGATCAGCTCCGCCATCGAGCGGTTGATGCACTCCGCGCCCAGAGAGCCGCCAAAGGAGAGGATGATCGGCTTGCTGTCATCCAGTCCCAGCTTCGCCTTCGCCTCATCATGCTTGGCGGAAAGGATCGCGGGACGGATCGGGTTGCCCGTCAGGACGAAACGCGCCTTGTCCGAAAAACGACTCTTGGCGTCCTCGTTCGCGAGCATGACGCGGTTGACGGAATTCGCGAGCATCTTGTTGGTCACACCGGGGTAGGCGTTCTGCTCATGGATGACCGCCTTGCAGCCGAGGTTGCATGCCGCGAGGATGACCGGACCGCTGACGTAGCCGCCCGTACCGATGCAGATATCGGGGGCGAACTCCTTGATGATCTTCTTCGCCTTAGAGCGTGAGGTAAAGGAATAGCCCACGGTCTTGATGTTGTGGATCAGATTCTTCGGCGCCAGACTGCGCTTGAAGCCGGTGATAACGACGGATTTGATCGGGAAGCCTGCCTGCTTGACCAGGCGCTGCTCCATGCCGTCACGGTTGCCGATGAACAGGATCTGAGCGTCCGGCTCCATCTTTTTGATATAGCCAGCGATCGCGATCGCGGGATTGATGTGTCCGGCGGTACCGCCGCCGGCGAGTAATACTTTCATAATAAACTCCGTTTTTTTGGGTGAACGGTGAATGGTGAACGGTGAACGGTGAAGGTTTCTCGCTTCGCTCGGTCAATTCTAAATATAATCAAAACGCGGAGCGTTTCCCACCGCCGTTAACCGTTAACTGTTAACCGTTAACCGACTAACTCTTTTCTATATTCGACGATCTGGAGATCGAGAGGATGACGCCCATCTCGAACATCAGCGTCAGCAGTGAAGAACCGCCGTAGCTGAAGAACGGCAGGGAGATACCCGTGTTGGGCAGCCAGTCCGTGATAACCAATATATTCAGTATGACCTGCAGTCCGATATGGCTGATCAAGCCGATACCGAGCAGCTTGCCGAAGCGGTCGCGCGCGCGCAGCGCGATGATAACGCCGCGCCATACCAGCAGCGCAAAGATCAGCAGGATGATGACCGCGCCGACGAGCCCCAGCTCCTCGCACACGATGGCGAAGATAAAGTCGTTCTGCGGCTCGGGTAAGTACAAATACTTTTGTCGGCTCTGCCCGAGACCCAGCCCGAAGAGTCCGCCCGAGCCGATCGCGTACAGGCTGTTGCGCGTCTGCCATGTACTGTTCCACATATCGCGGTCGAGATCCTCGTTCAGCGCCTGACCCCAGCCGTCCATACGCTCCATCGCGTAGGTCAGCATGCCGGTCACCCACAAAAGCAGGATCAGCACCGCGAGGATCGCCGCGCCGATGGCAAGCCACTTGACCTTGATGCCCGATACATAGAGCATGACGACCGTGAGGATGCCGATGATAACGATACAGGAGTAGTGCGGCTCAAACAGCAGCAGCAGCGCGGTGGAGAGGAACACCGCCGCGCCGGGCAGGATACCGTATTTGAACGTACCCATCCGATCATAATAGCGGCTGCCCCAGTGCGCCAAAAACAGGATGATCGCGAATTTACTGATCTCCGACGCCTGTATGCCGAACGCGCCGACGCCGATCCATCGGTGAACGCCGCCCTCCTGTGACGGCAGCACCAACACGAGCAGCAGCGCAAAATAGCTCAGTCCGAGGATGATCGCCGCAAATCGGTGGTAGTAGTGGTAATCCAAAAAGGAGATACCGAACATGATCGCAAGACCGATCACCGCGAACAGGAGCTGACGCTTCAGATAATAATAGCTGTCGCCGATCTCGTAATACGCGACCGGATAGCTTGCCGAAAACATCATCGTGATACCGATGGCAAGCAGTACCAATATCAACAGGACAAAAGGTATATCGATACCCTTGCCGATATTCAGCATGGAAAAATTGATTTTTCGTCTGCCTCGTTTGTCAGAGGCACGGCGATCACGCTCATAATCCCGTGCCCTGCGGCGCGAGGTGTTTTCGATTGTTGACATATGCCTCATTCCTTCGTTTCGTGGATTAAGCCACCCTATCCCCTAACGGGGAGCGCGTCATATTGATACCGTCGGCGCTTGTACGATGCCGAAGATCACCAGCAGCAGCGCAATAAGACCGCAAACAGCGGTGAACGCGGAGAATACGCAGACGATCTTGGTCTCTGACCAGCCGCACATCTCAAAATGATGGTGGATCGGCGACATCTTGAAGATACGCTTGCCGTGGGTGAGCTTGAAATAGGTGACCTGGAGCACGACCGAGAACATCTCGAGCAGGTAGGTCAGCGCGATCAACAGCAGCATGAGCTGCATATCCATCGCGAACGCCATCGAGCATACCATACCGCCGAGGAACAGCGAGCCGGTGTCGCCCATAAAGCACTTGGCAGGATGGAAGTTCCAGACAAGGAAGCCCAGACAACCGCCTGCGCCTGCCGCGGTGTACAGCACGTTCGCCTCATGACCGCCCAATACGTTGGCGATCAGCATCATGAACAGGCACGCAAAGAAGGTGATCGAACCGTCGAGTCCGTCGATACCGTCGGTCAGGTTGACCGCGTTGACGATCCCGACCAGTGCGATCGCCATGATGATGTAGTAGAAGAAGCCGAGATCGACATAGTGGTCGACAAAGGGGATCAGGATCTCGGTATTGTCCTTGCACAGGTGCATCAGGAACAGATAGATCGCCGCCGCCAAAAACTGCAGGACGAGCTTCTGAATCGCGGTCAAGCCGAGATTGCGCTTTTTGACCACCTTGACATAATCGTCGACAAAGCCGATGGCGCCGTTCATCAGCGCGAACAGCAGACCGATGAACACAAAGTAGCCCACGGAATCCATCCCGTGACCGACCGCGTACAACAGTACGCCCGCGGTGGTCGCGATGACGATGCCGATGATGAACATGATACCGCCCATCGTGGGAGTACCCTGCTTGTTCTTATGCCATTTCGGTCCTTCCTCTAAGATCGTCTGACCGAAGTTCAGTTTGTGGAGGAAAGGGATCAAGAACTTTCCTATTACAGCGGTAACGGCAAAGGATACTGCCGCTACGCCGAACGCCCATAAACCTGTCTCCATTTTTACACCTCATTTGTTTTGATGATAGCTCAGAGAGAACGTGCCCTCTGAGGAAAGAGTCGGCAGATAACATAACCAACGCTGATCTGTCGACTCGATAACGTTGTAGTCAAAAATGATAATGACGCGCGTCACTAATCTGCTATGCCGCTGCTGCTGAACGTGACGGTGATGACCGTACCCGGCGCGACCTGATTTCCCTCGGGGATACTCTGTGAGGTAGAAGTGCCGTCCGAGGAGGATACCATACCCGTCATGCTGACGTTCAGGTTGTTCGACGCGGCAACGCCGTTGACCTCCGATACGCTCAGTCCGACAAAGTTCGGAACCGTGACCTTATCGGTGGACGCGCTCTGATCGGTATACAGGACGATGGTACCGCCCGTCGGGATCGACGCGCCGGTAGCAGGGCTCTGAGAAATGACCGTCGAGCCCTCGCCCTTGACCGTCACGCTGAAGCCGTCCGCCTCAGCCGCCTTGGTGGCGTCCTCGATGCTCTGTCCGGTGTAGGAACCGGCGGCGGTATCGATGTTGCTCATCTCTTCATCGGTATACTGCGCGGCGACGTCAAGATACGGCAGTACCTCGCTCATGATGCTCGCGAAAACGGGAGCCGCTACCTCGGAGCCGTAATAGCTGCCGCCCAGAGGAGCGTCAAAGAATACCAGCGCCGCGTACTGCGGATTGTTCGCGGGAGCAAAGCCGCAGAAGGACGCGATATAGTCATCCGCGCCGTCGTCGTTGACGTCGATCAGCTTCTCGGATGTACCCGTCTTACCGCCGACGCGGTAACCGGCGACATAGCCGTTTTTACCGGAGCCTGTGGTCGCGTTCTCCTCCAAGATACCGCACATCTCTTTGGATACGGATTCGGAGATGACCTGACGCTTTGTCTCGGTGGAGGTATTTTTGACGACCTTGCCGTTGGAATCAAGGATCTGTTTGACGACATGGGGCTGTACGATCTTGCCGCCGTTGGATACCGCGCTCGCGGCGGTGATCATCTGGATCGGGGTGATCGAGAAGTTCTGACCGAAGGAGGCAACCGCCAAGTCGGTGTCGAGCATATTGCCCTCTACGCCGTCGTGAACAAAGAACTGGTCGTCGGATTCACCGGGCAGATCGATGCCTGTTTTGTCGGAGAAGCCAAACGCCTGATAGTAATCCCAGAATTTCTCCTTGCCGACCAGCTGTCCGATCTGGATGAAGCCGGGGTTGCAGGAGTTCCACAGACATTCCTGATAGGTCTGGGAGCCGTGACCGGCGGTGTTATGACAGTGGATGGTATCGTTATACAGCTGGAACGCGCCCGAGCAGTTAAAGCGGCTGTCCTTGTTGACAACGCCCTCCTGTAATGCCATCGACAGGGTGACCATCTTGAAAACCGAACCGGGATAGTAGGTGTCGGAGATCGCCTTGTTACGCCAGTTCCTTGCCAGCGCCGCGCTGTTCGCCTCCGCCTTTGCCTTTTCGATCAGCTCATTCTTTTGCGATTCGCTGAGCTTGTAGGGGTCGACGCCCTCTTCGATATAATCGTGCTTGATGAGGTAATCGGTGTTGATCGCGTCGATCTCCTTTTGCTGGTCATCGCTGATGGAATAGGGTTTGTTCAGGTCAAAGCCGTTGACGGAAGCCATCGCGAGGATCTCGCCGTTGTTGACGTCCATCACGATACAAACGCCGCGCTCATGTACATCATGATCGATAACAGCCTGCTTCATGTACTTTTCAACGATACTCTGAACGGTCTCGTCGATCGTGAGCACGATGGAGCTGCCGTCGATCGCACCGATGTTCTGGTTATAGTCGAAGGGCATTTCCGTCTGGACGCCGTTCTGCGCCGATACGATCCTGCCGGGCGTGCCGGACAGATAATCGTTGTATTGATACTCAACGCCCGACAGACCCTGATCCTCGGAACCGGTGAAGCCGATGACCGATGACGCGAGGTCGCTGTAGGGATAGTAGCGCTTATAGTCGTCGAGCAGGGAGATGATACCTGCCTTCTGGTACTTTTCGGAGAGCTCGTTTTGCAGCTCGATGATCTGCTCCTTCTCCGAGGTCTCCACCTTGCGCTTGACAGAGACATAGTAGGTGTTCTGCGTGGTTTCCTCATAGGTCTCGTTTTCATCCACGCCTAAGATCTCATGAAGGCGCTTTGCGACAAAGCGGCGCTGTTCCTCTCCCTCGGTACCGTCGTCAAAATACGCCGGCGCCATGACCACCTGCCACACGGAGGCGGACTGGGCGAGGATCTTGCCCTTGGTGTCATATATCGTACCGCGCTTTGCGGATACGGGGGTATCCGAAAGCTGCTGTTCAATCGCTCTGCGCTGGAGTTCTTCGCCCTGTACCAGCTGCAGGAATGCCAGTCGGGTAATGACAGCGCCGAATCCAACCGCCAAGATAATAATCAAAAGCCATACGGTTCTTCTTCTGAGCTTTTGGTTAGCACCCATAAGCGATTTCTCCTTTCTCCATAGAGAGTCAAACGATTCGCGTCGTTCGACTGATCTGAATTATGCAGCGATTTGCTCCGATTTTTGACGGAATTTGACCGATTTCGGAGCGCCGAACGCTGCCGCGGCATACAACAATCAATATTCTATAAAACACGAATAAGAGTTAAGACAAATCTCAACTCTTATCTCATCTACATTCTATTCAAACGCTTTCAATATATACCAAATCATGACCATAAGGAAGAAACCGCCTCTGCAATCGTCTCAAAAATATTCTTGTCCTTGCTGAGAGTGACCTCTGCCTTATCGCTGTCGGAAAGCTGTATAAACTCCTTCTGGGAGTTGGTCGCTTTGCTCATTTTGAGGTTGTTTTTCGCGTAGTCCTCCACTACGGTAGTGGAGATGGAAGAGTCTACCTTCATCTCCAGCTGTGTGTACACACTCTGCTGCTCTGCCAGCTGCGCCTTCGCCTCCGAAATCTCCTGATTGAGCTCGGTCAGCTGAACCTGTCCGTGAATAATGGAAGCGACGATGAACGCGACGGCGATACCGAACACGACGCCGATCACGATGCGCGCGATATTGGACTTGCGTCTGCGCATCCGCTTGATCTTCGCTTGTGACTCGGCACGGCGCTCCTCGCTTCTGCTCTTATTCCGTTGTGTGCCGCCGTCCTCCGCGGCGGAACTGTCCTCCGCCTTCGCTCTCATTCTCTCGGAAGAATCAAACGCTTCTTCAAAAAGAGTGAAGTCATAGGCGCTGCTGCTACTCGAATAGTAAGCCATTTTGCACCCCAATCAAATCGATGCGTGCGTTTCAAGCACTTTGGTTTCTGTTTCTGTTTCTATATAAATGAATGTAGATATCCGAATAATCGACTGTAATGATTCTGTAATCTAATTTTAACCGAAATTGTGACATATTGCGTCCGAATTCACAGGATAATGTGTTGAACAGCAGATCTCATCACAATTTCTTGTGTAGAACAATTATTACAATCTTGTTATTATTTTACTATATACTGTCGCCGATGTCCATAGTGAAACTGTACAAATATGGAACGGAAACATGATGAATTTGCTCATTTTGCCAGAATATTTTTCTTATACTTCCGATAGGGAAATATAGTTGAACTCAGAGCTTTTCGCAGACTCTCAGCTTTGCCGAGCGAGCCCTCGGATTGCGCTCGTTTTCCTCGTCAGTGGGACAAATCGGCTTGCGCGTGATGATCTTGACCTGCGGTTTTTTGCCGCAAACGCACACGGGAAAGTCCTTCGGGCAGGTACAGCCCTGCGCTTTATCGCGCATAAATTGCTTAACGATACGATCCTCCAGCGAATGAAAGGTGATGACGCTGAGCCGTCCACCCTTATTGAGCAGCTCAAAAGCGCCTTGTAGGCCGCTTTCAAGCACATCGAGCTCGTGATTGACCGCGATACGGATCGCCTGAAAGGATTTACGAGCGGGATGTCCGTCCCGACGCGCCTTCTGCGGTACGTTGTCCTTGATGATATCCGCCAGCTCCGTGGTCGTTTCGATCCGCTTTGTCTCACGGTATCGCGCGATCCCCTTGGCGATGGAATAGGCGTACTTTTCCTCTCCGTAGAGCGAGAGGATGCGGCTGAGCTCACCGACCGAAAGGGTGTTGACCAGATCGGCGGCAGTCTCACCGCTTTGGCTCATGCGCATATCCAGCGGCGCGTCCGCGTGATAGGAGAAGCCCCGGGCGCCTTCGTCGAGCTGATGGGACGATACACCGATATCGAGGAGCACACCGTCTACGGCGTCGACCCCGACATCACGCAGGAGTCGGCTCATATCGCCGAAGTTGCCCTCGATGATACGCGAACGGCTGTCACCGCGAAAACGCTCGGTGACGGTCGCGATCGCGTCGGGATCCTGATCGATGCTGTACAGCGTTCCCTTCGTCAAACGCGAGAGGATCGCCGCAGAGTGTCCGCCGCCGCCGGCAGTGCCGTCCACATAGATACCGTCTTCACGGATATTCAAGCTATCGACCGCTTCCTTCAGCAGTACGGAAACATGGTTGAACTCCATGCGCAGACACTCACTTTCAATAGGATAGATTCATTTCATTGGTTCAAAAGCGTTGCTGCTACTAATTGCTTGACCGAACGTCTATGCTCGGGGCTGCGGCAATGTATTATAAGCGCAGCAGTTCGAGCGCTTCTTGCACGGAAGCCTGCTTTTGCTGTTCCATAAAGACGTCAAAGGTCGCCTTATCCCAGATCTCAATGCGAGAATCCATACCGACTACGGTGACGTCGGCGCTGAGTCCGGCATCCTCACGGAGCTTTTGCGGAATGATGATCCTGCCCTGAGAGTTGGGGCTGACGAGCTTTGCCGGAGAGATCAGCAGGTATTGGAGCGAGAGCGCCTTATCGGCAGGCAGCTGACGGATCTGCTCACGCAGACGATCGAACTCGTCAACACTCATCACCTGTGCGCATCGGTTGAAGCCCATGGTGATGTAAAAGCTCTCGCCGAGCTGTTCTCTGAAATCGGTCGGCAGAATGACTCTGCCCTTGCTGTCGAGATGATGATCGCTGGTACCTAAAAACATTCTGCCGCCTCCTTTTTGGTAATTATCGGACATTATATGTCACAAAATGACACTAAACGCCACCAACGAAACTATTATATACTATGATACAAATAAAATCAAGGGAATCTGTAACATTTTTATCATAAATTTTACAAATTTTTCACCAATATCTTTGTATATGTTTTTGCGAGGGATCAAGATGTGGTGGATCAGACGGTTCATCGCACCCATACGGAAAGACGCAGGGATGAGCAATGCTCCGCATTTGGGTGACATGTAGCGGAAGGGTTTCGGGACGTTGCAACGGATTTGTAGGGTACGGCATTTGAACACGCGTGTTCGACGTACCGCATGGCTGGATCGTTTATTTCCTATCTGACGTTTTCGATACAGGAAACACCCGTCATTCTCGGTACGTCGGCAAGCGCCGTACCCTACAATAAACGTTTCAGCGTTCGACAACTCCTCACTCCTCACTCCTCACTCCTCACTCCTCACTCCTAACTCCTAACTCCTCACTCCTCACTAATTAAGGCCCCCGCATTTCTGCGAGAGCCTTGGCTTAATCGATATTTTTATGATTCTTCCTCATCATCGAGTATCACGCTGTACTTACCCTCCCCGGGGTGGTTGCGCGCGTACTGCTTGATGGTGTTGATACTCTTTTCATCCTCGGATACGGTCGTACCGCCGTTGCCGGTCTTACCCAGCTC
>DGUQ01000035.1:44820-45761 GCA_002394725.1 Ruminococcaceae bacterium UBA4306 | reverse complement strand
TCAAAGCCGGCGATGTTAGCGCCCACTACATAGTTGCCCTCAAAGCCGTACTTCTTCGCAGCCGCGTCAAGATTATGGAAGATGTTGACCATGATCTGCTCGAGCTTCTGATCAACTTCCTCAAAGCTCCAGGAGAGTCTCTCGGAGTTCTGGCTCATCTCAAGCGCGGAGGTAGCAACGCCGCCTGCGTTAGCTGCCTTACCGGGCGCGAAGAGAACGCCGTTCTTCTGGAAGTACTCGGTCGCCTCAAGGGTAGTCGGCATATTAGCGCCCTCAGCTACGGCGATCACACCGTTTGCTACGAGCTTCTTCGCGTCGTCGATACCGAGCTCGTTCTGAGTCGCGCAGGGCAGCGCAATATCGCACTTGATATCCCATACATTGGAGCCTTCCGCCTTCTTGTCGTGATAAACGGCAGAAGGACGAGCGGCGGCATACGCGTCAAGACGAGCGCGCTTGACTTCTTTAACGTCCTTTAAGAGAGCGACGTCGATGCCTTCTTCATCATAGATCCAGCCGGTGGAGTCGGAGCAGGTCACAACCTTAGCGCCGAGCTGCTGAGCCTTTTGGATCGCATAGATCGCGACATTGCCTGCGCCGGAAACGCAGATGGTCTTGCCCGCGATATCGATGCCGTTTGTCTTGAGCATCTCTCTGGTGAGGTAGAGCAGACCGTAGCCGGTAGCCTCTGTACGAGCAAGAGATCCGCCGAAGCTCAGACCCTTACCGGTAAGTACGCCCTCAAAGCTGTTGCGAAGACGCTTATACTGACCGAACATGAAGCCGATCTCTCTGCCGCCTGTACCGATATCGCCCGCGGGGACGTCGGTGTCGGCGCCGATATGACGGAACAGCTCTGTCATGAAGCTCTGACAGAAGCGCATGATCTCCATATCGGACTTGCCCTTGGGATCAAAGTCGGAGCCGCCCTTGCCGCCGCC
>DGUQ01000035.1:0-44732 GCA_002394725.1 Ruminococcaceae bacterium UBA4306 | reverse complement strand
TCTTGAAGATCTGCTCAAAGCCGAGGAATTTGATGATACCGATATATACGGACGGATGCAGACGGATACCGCCCTTATACGGGCCGATCGCGGAGTTGAACTGAACGCGGTAGCCGGTGTTCACCTGTACCTGACCGTTGTCGTCGGCCCACGGAACGCGGAACTTGATCTGGCGCTCAGGTTCGCAAAGACGCTCTAACAGCGCCTGTTTTTTGTACAGTTCCTCATTCGCCGCGATGACCGGACGAAGAGAATCAAGGACTTCTTCTACCGCCTGTAAGAATTCAGGCTCGGAAGCATTCTTTTCTTTTACTTTAGCCAGTACTTCATCTACATAAGACATGATATTCCCTCCAAAATAATAATTGTTTGAACTGAAAAAGACACAAAAAAATAAAGGCACCTCGGACTATGTGTCCGAGACGCCTTTGTCTCAACAGCACGAATTATACGCCCAAATCATTCGTTTGTCAAGCGATAGAACGAATTTTAACAAATCTTACTAATTGATTTTGCAGGATTGCCTTTCTTTTCTTGCAAAATGTGAAAAGTTCGGGCTCGCTCAAAATGAGGGATTGACATAAAAAAATAATTATGTTAAAGTGTTAGCGGAACAAAGGCGTTCATTTGAGGCAGTATTTTGCACTGCTCCAAATGGCGCTTTTTTATTTTTTATAGTCATTGCGAGGGCTCGACACGCGTGTCAGCCCGTGGCAATCTCAACCGATTATGTTATGAACAATGGCGTTCATTTAGGATTCTACGTCCTAAGTGTCGCCTTTTTTATTTTGTCAGTATCTCTAACACAAGGAGTGCGGTAATATGAATCATACAGAACAAGAGCTGATGAAGCAGATTGAAGAAGAGGACGTCAAATTCATTCGTCTATCCTTCTGCGATATTTACGGCGTTCAAAAGAATATCTCTATCCAGCGCAGCGAACTGCCCAGAGCGTTTGAGAAAGGGATCGGGATCGACGCTTCCTACATCAACGGCTTCGGCGGTGATTACGGCAAGGATATCTGGCTTCATCCCGAGACGGATACGATCACGGTGCTGCCGTGGCGGCCTGAGCACGGTAAGGTCGTCAGGATGTTCTGCACGCTGACCTATGAGGACGGCACTCCTGTCGAGACCGACACCCGCGCCCTGCTGAAGAACGCGGTCAAATATGCTCAGTCAAAGGGATATCGCTTCCACTTTAAGTCTGAATTACAGTTCTATCTGTTCAAGATGGACGCCGACGGCGAGAACACCGGCGTTCCTTATGACAGTGCGAGCTATATGGATATCGCGCCTCTCGATAAAGGAGAGAACGTGCGCCGTGAAATCTGCCTGACGCTCGAACAGATGGGGATCGACCCCGAGAGCTCTCACCATGAAGCTGGACCCGGACAGAACGAGATCGACTTTCGCTATGCCGATCCGATCACAGCCGCGGATAATACCGTGACCTTCTTAAGCGTCGTGCGTACCATAGCGGCACGAAACGGACTATATGCTGACTTCTCGCCCAAGCCGATCAAGGATAAGACAGGCTCGGCACTGCATATCTCTGTATCGACCAAAGCAAAGACGGGTGAGGATGTGACCGACGCCTCGATCGCAGGTATCCTGCATAACATCGCGGGTATGACGGTATTCCTCAACCCGAAGGCAGAGTCCTTTGAGCGCTTCGGCAAGCATAAGGCGCCGAAGTATATCACTTGGTCACAGACGAACCGTTCACAGCTTATCTTCGCGCGATATACCGAAAACGGGAATCGCTGTGCCCAGCTGCGTTCACCCGACCCCGAGGCAAATCCGTATCTGGCGTACGCGCTGATGATCTACGCGATCATGGACGGTATCGAAAACAACAGGGCGTTGCCGCAGCCCACGGATGAAAGCGTCGCGCTGTTTGTGAGCACCGATACGGCAGAGCCGCAAAAGCTGCCCGACAGCCTGGGGAAGGCGCGTATCGAAGCGACAAATTCACCGCTGGTACAGCAGTTCATCCCCTCGGCGATCACAAGGATTTACTGTGCCGAATAGCGTAACTTCACACTAATGACAAAAGAAAGGAGAGCGCACTTTGGAATTGACAGAGCATCGGTACAGAATGCTGATCGTATCCTCAGACGACAGATTCAGCAGAGACGTCAGCACTCTCCTGCAGGGCGATCAATTTCAGCAGGACTGCTCCCGCAGCGCGTCGGACGCACGCTGTAAGCTGCTTGAAAACCAATATGATTTTGTGATCGTCAACGCGCCCTTGAGGGACGAGTTCGGCTCCCGACTGTGTATCGACATCAGCCGCAACAACGGGACTATCGCCGCGATCTTTGCGGCGAACGATACCTATGACGAGATCTACGCGAAGGTATCTGTCCACGGCGTTTTCGTGCTCCATAAGCCGACTTCAAAAACACTGGTCTCTCAGGCGGTGTCCCTGATGGTATGCGCCAGAGAACGCCTGCGCTCTCTGGAGAAGAAGGTCGGCAATACCGAGAGCAAGCTCGACGAGATCCGCATCGTCAACAAGGCGAAGTGGCTGTTGATCGATCAGGAGGGATTGAGTGAAGCCGACGCGCATAAATATATCGAGAAGTCTGCCATGGACTCAGGTATCACCAAACGGCTTGCAGCTCAATTGATCATTGACAAATATCTGTAAATGACGTATTTTCTTAACAGGGAATGCGTCTTTGTCTTTTTCGGACAGATGAAGATTTGATTGACATTTTATTTGTAAAGGAGAACGCTTATGTGCGGAATAGTAGGCTATGTCGGACCGCGCGACTGTACAGACGTGCTGGTATCGGCTCTGACAAAACTGGAATATCGCGGATATGATTCCGCAGGCATCGCCGTGTTTGAAAACGGCAGGATCGAAGTCGCCAAAACCAAGGGCAGACTGGCTGATCTGACTCAAAAGATGGAGAAGGAGGGCAAGCCGCAGGGTCACGCAGGCATCGGTCATACCCGCTGGGCGACCCACGGCGAGCCGAGCGACGTCAACTCTCACCCACATTCGGGACGCAGGGTCACCATCGTCCACAACGGTATCATTGAGAATTACAAACAGCTCAAGCAATTTTTGATCGAGAATGAACGCGACGAGTTCCTCTCCGATACCGATACCGAGGTCGTGGCGCAGCTGCTCGACTTCTACTATGACGGCGATCCTATCCGCTGTATCCGCAAGACGCTCCATGAGCTGCGCGGTTCCTTTGCGCTGGGGATCGTTTTCGCCGACCGTCCCGAGACCGTTTACGCGGTGCGGTGCGAGAGCCCGCTGATCGTCGGTCAGGGTCAGGACGAGGTGTTCATCGCCTCCGACGTACCCGCCATCATCAAATATACCAAGAACTACTATCTGCTTGAACAGGGCGAGATCGCCATTTTGAAAGACGGCAGCGCAGAATTTCGCTCCCTGCACGGCAGACTGCTTAAAAAGGAATTGCTCTTTGCCGACTGGGACGAGGACAGCGCTGAGAAGGGCGGTTATCCGCACTATATGCTCAAGGAGATCCACGAGCAGCCCACGGCTGTCAAAACAACGATCACGCCGCGCATCGAGGACGGTCTGCCGAACCTATCCGAGTGCGGTATCATCTTCGGAACGCTGAGAAATCTGAAAAACATCTTTATCGTTGCCTGCGGTACCGCCATGCACGCGGGTATGGTCGGCAAGTATGTCATCGAAAAGCTCGCGCGCGTTTCTGTGACGGTCGATATCGCCTCTGAGTTCCGCTATCGCGATCCGCTGTTGACGCACGACGACCTGATCATCATTATCAGCCAGAGCGGCGAGACCGCCGACAGCAAGGCGGTACTGAGCCTTGCCAAGTCACGCGGCGCCAAGACGCTCGCGATCGTTAACGTCAAGGGCAGCTCTATCGCCAGAGAAGCCGACATGGTCATCTACACCCACGCCGGTCCCGAGATCGCCGTCGCCTCCACCAAGGCGTATATGGTCCAGCTTGCGGTCATGTATCTTTTCGCCTTTGAAACGGCGCTCGCCAAGGGTAAGCTCGAGGAGAAGGAATGCCGCAGACTGACTGCCGCGCTCCTCAAAATGCCCGACGTTATCGAGAAAACGATTAACAGCGTCGTGGATATGTGCCAGTATGTCTCCACCAAGCTGATCACCGCCGACAGCCTTCTCTATATCGGTCGCGGTTTGGACTACGCGCTGTCGATGGAGGGCTCCTTAAAGCTCAAGGAGATCAGCTATATCCACTCGGAGAGCTACGCCGCAGGTGAGCTCAAGCACGGCACGATCTCGCTGATCACCGAGGGCATGCCGGTGATCGCCGTTGCGACCCAGAATACCCTGCTCGAAAAAACCGTCAGCAATATCAAAGAGGTCAAGGCGCGCGGCGCGATGACGATCGTGATCTGTGACGAAGAAGCGGATATCGACGCGGACGCGGTCGACTACATGATCCGTATCCCGAAGATCAACGAGACCTTGATGCCGATGGTCGCCACGGTGCCCATGCAGCTCCTCGCCTACTATACCTCGGTCAACAAGGGCAACGACGTCGATAAACCCCGCAACCTCGCCAAATCCGTAACGGTTGAGTAATTGAACACATATACACGGCGTACTCTTCAAAGGAGTGCGCCGTGTTCTTTTCGAAAAGTCAAAAAAATACAGACCCCGTCGCAAATCGGGGTCTGTAAACCAAAGGGGAGTGTGTGCAATTTTCTTTTGGCAATAAATATTGTTGATGAAGTATATATTGTTTGAAGAAATCTCCCCTAAAGTCCGTGTTGATCCCGATCTGCGGTGACAGATCAGGATAACGAAAAAAGAAGGGTTTTGGGATTCCAAAATAGCAAAAAAGACGCCTTGAACCCCTTGGGGGATTCAAGACGCCTTTGTCTTTACTGTCTGCATTATACGCTCCGATAAACCGATTGTCAAGTCTTTTTATAAAATTATTTTAACGCTTTGATGTGCGAAAGATTGACACGGCACCTCGATAATGTTATGATACACACAGAGCGATTTGATTAAAGAGGGTGTCACCGTGACAACGGAAGAAAACCAGATCATGCAGTATATCGAGGAAGAGGACGTTAAGTTCATCCGCCTTGCTTTCTGCGATATTTTCGGCGTACAAAAGAATATATCCGTCCAGCCCACTGAGCTCCACAGAGCGTTCGAAAAGGGCTATCCGATCGACGCTTCTTACGTTGCGGGCTTCGGCGGCGATTACGGAGTAGACGTTTGGCTTCATCCCGAAGCGGATACCGTTTCCGTCCTCCCGTGGCGGCCCGAGCACGGCAAGGTGATCCGTATGTTCTGCTCACTTTGTTATGCCGACGGCAGACCGATCGAGGCGGATACGCGCTCCTTACTGCGCGGCGCCGTGGAATATGCCCGTCAAAAGGGCTATCGGTTCCATTTCAAGTCCGAGATGCAGTTCTATCTCTTCAAGACGGATGATAACGGCAACCGCACCTATACGCCCTACGATCACGCGGGCTATATGGATATCGCGCCGCTCGATAAGGGTGAGAACATCCGCCGCGAGGTATGTCTGACGCTGGAGCAGATGGGGATCATGCCCGAGAGCTCTCACCATGAGGCTGGACCCGGTCAGAATGAGATCGACTTCAAGTATGCTCACGCCCTGCCCTCAGCCGATAATACAAGCACGTTTATCTCCGTCGTTCGCACGATCGCCGCGCGCAACGGTCTGTATGCCGATTTTTCGCCGAAGCCAATCTCCGATAAGCCCGGCTCGGCGCTCCATATCAGAATGTCGGTTAAAGCAAAAACCGGTGAGGAAGTCACCGATCGCGCCATCGCCGGCATCCTGAAAAACATCGCGGCTATGACGATCTTCCTCAATCCGACCGAAAAATCCTTCAAGCGCTTCAACAAGATGAAAGCGCCGAAGTACATCACCTGGTCGGACAAAAACCGCGCTCAATTGATCTTTGCGACTCACACCGAGAGCGGCGGCAGATGCTTACAGCTTCGCTCACCCGACCCCAACGCCAATCCGTATCTGGCGTTCGCGCTGATGATCTATGCGGCGGTCGACGGCATTGAGAACAACGATCCCCTTCCGCCTTCTACCGATACCCAGCAGCAATACCTGTCCTCGTCGGAACAAAACGCAGCGGAGCTTCTGCCCGATACCCTTGTCAGGGCGCAAAGTGCCGCTTTAAACAGCGACTTCATCAAGAGGTTCATTCCTGAAAGCATTATCAAAGCCTATTGTAGCTGATATAACAAAAGGCAGTCTGTTCAAACAGGCTGCCTTCATTTTATCTCAATATCTTTTTGATCCTCTCTATCGCTTCTATCGTATTCTCTCTGTTGCCGAAGGACGTCAGGCGGAAATAGCCCTCGCCCTGACTGCCGAAGCCCTCGCCGGGTGTTCCAACCACCTGAGCGTTCATAAGAAGATCATCAAAGAACTCCCAGCTCCCCATGCCCTTAGGACATTCGAGCCAGATATACGGCGAGTTTTTGCCGCCCGTATAGAATATCCCCAGCTCGTCGAGCGCCTTGGAGATGATCCGGGCGTTCTCTTTATAGTAGGCAATATTGGCTTTGAATTCTTTCTGCCCTTCCTGTGAGAATACGGCGGCCGCGGCACACTGCACGGGATAGGACACGCCGTTGAATTTGGTCGCCTGTCGGCGGTACCAAAGGGCATGGATATTGTGACCGTCGCGGGCAAGCTCCTTCGGGATCACCGTATAGCCGCAGCGCACGCCGGTAAAGCCCGCAGTCTTTGATAGAGAGCAGAACTCGATCGCGCATGTTCTTGCCCCGTTGATCGCAAAGATCGAGCGCGGACAGTCGTCCTCGATAAACGCTTCATATGCCGCATCATAGAGAATGATCGCGTCATTCTTGTTTGCATAGTCCACCCATGCCTTGAGCTGTTCGGCATCATACGCCGCGCCGGTGGGATTATTCGGGGAGCAAAGGTAGATGATATCCGCATGAACACTCTCGTCGGGCATCGGTAGAAACCGATTCTCCCTTGTACCGGGCGCGTATATGATCCTTCTGCCTGCCATGATGTTGGCGTCAACATAGACAGGATAGACCGGATCGGGAACCATCACGACGTTATCGGTGCCGAAAATATCGCCGATATTGCCTGTGTCGGACTTTGCGCCGTCGCTGATAAAGACTTCATCCGCTCTGACTGTTACTCCAAAGCCCGCGTAATACTTTGCGACCGCCTCACGTACAAAATCATAGCCCTCATACTCGGGATAGCCCTTGAAGGTCTCTTTGAGGCTCAGCTCTCCCGCGCCGACCTTCATCGCCTGTACGGCAGTGCGCGGCAGAGGGAGCGTCACGTCGCCGATACCGAGTCGGATGAGCTTTTGGTCGGGGTGAGCGGCGGCATACGCCGCAGTCCTCTTCGCTATCTCGGCGAAGAGATAGTTCGGTACTAAGTTATCAAAATTTCGATTGATTTTCATGTTGTTTCCTTCCTTGATCGGTTGAGATTGCAGTCTCGAAATAAGGTTGAGATTGCCACACGTCGTCGCTCGCCGTATTCGGTAGGCATATCCGGTTGGTATGCCTTGACCTCATGTGGCGGCTCCTCCTCTCCCCAAAAAGCGGGGCTTTTCGGGGACCCCGTTTAGGCTTCGCAATGACTATTTTAAGTATCGGTCGATCACGATCTGAGCCGCCTGTCGCTTGGTGATCCCTGCGTTCATCGCCTGTTTTTCGATATACTGATGCGCGTCGCTTTCGCTCATATCCTCGTTGTCGATCAAAAACCATTTTGCTTTGTTGACGATGCGGATCTCCTGGAGCTTGTCTTCGGCTTTGCCTGCCTTTTTCTGTACCGTCCTGAGCATTTCGCGCGCGGAGATCAGGAGCGATACGGCTTGCATGACCGTCTGTTGAGAGGACGGCTTGCGAACGACGAAAACGCCGTGAGATACCGTTCTTTGCATGATGTCCTCATACACGTCGGAGGACGCGAAAATCACCGCCAGCGTGCCGATATGCTCGGTCACATCAATGCACAGGCGCGAGCCGAACTCGTCTTTGAGCGGCGCATTGACGATCACGAAGTCATAGCTTTTTTCGGTCAGGCTGCGTCTTGCTTCGCCGGCGTTCGTGACATGATCGGTATGAAAATTCCTCTCATGCAGAAGGGAGCTTATCTCTTGCATAAATCTTTCAGACGACGAGACCACCAGCGCCTGATAGCGCAGTTGTTCTAAAGACATATCTCCCTTCACCCCTTTTATACCGTACACGGAAGTACGATCAACGTAAAAAGGCGCTATTCGGGAACAAGCTCCCAAATAAACGCCTTTGTTTATCGTGGATATTATAGCATTATTTGCATAATATGTCAATCGTTTAAAACGTCAAAGCGTTAAATTTTTTTGATAATTTTTTCACGATTACCCTTGACAAATGAAAAGTCGGGGCGTATAATGCGTGCTGTAAAGACAAAGGCGTTTTGAACCTGTGTGGTTTGAAACGCCTTTGTCTATTTCTTTATGAAAAGGAGAAGGTATTATGGCAAACGTAGCAGAATATTTCGGAAGTCTGGTATTTGACGACAAGACGATGAAAGAGCGGCTGGATCCCAAGATCTACAAGCAGCTCCGCAAAACGATCGACGACGGCGAGCAGCTGAATATTCAGGTAGCGAACGCCGTAGCCGCGGCATTGAAGGAATGGGCGGTCGAGAAGGGTGCGACTCATTACACTCACTGGTTCCAGCCGCTGACCGGTATCACCGCCGAGAAGCATGACAGCTTTATCACTCCCTCTCCCGACGGCAGAGTAATCATGGAGTTCTCCGGCAAGGAGCTGATCAAGGGCGAGCCCGATGCGTCCTCGTTCCCCTCGGGCGGTCTGCGCGCGACCTTTGAAGCGAGAGGCTATACCGCGTGGGACCCCACCTCCTACGCTTTCATCAAGGGCAAGACCCTTTGTATCCCCACCGCGTTCGCATCCTACAGCGCCGACGCGCTGGATAAAAAGACCCCGCTGTTGCGCTCCATGCAGGCGCTGAATATCCAGGCGATGCGCGTCTTAAAGCTCTTTGGCAATGAGGATGTCAAGCGCGTCGTTACCTCTGTCGGACCCGAGCAGGAATATTTCCTTGTACCCAAGGAGCTGTACGCAAAGCGCAAGGATCTGATCTATACAGGCCGCACGCTCTTCGGAGCGCGTCCTCCCAAGGGTCAGGAGCTCGACGATCACTACTTCGGCACCATCAAGCCGCGCGTCCTCGCCTATATGGAGGATCTCAACGACGAGCTGTGGAAGCTCGGTATCCTCGCGAAAACCCAGCATAACGAGGTCGCTCCGGCACAGCATGAGCTGGCTCCCATCTACACGACGACTAACGTCGCGACAGACCACAACCAGCTGACCATGGAGATCATGCAAAAGGTCGCGGAGCGCCACGGTCTGGTATGTCTCTTGCACGAAAAGCCCTTCAAGGGCGT
Organism: Ruminococcaceae bacterium UBA4306; assembly: GCA_002394725.1. Taxonomy (GTDB): domain Bacteria; phylum Bacillota; class Clostridia; order Oscillospirales; family Acutalibacteraceae; genus Ruminococcoides. The sequence continues at coordinate 35,279 of DGUQ01000035.1, read as the reverse complement.
GAACGGCTCGGGCAAGCACAACAACTGGTCGATCGGCACAGATACAGGCGTCAACCTGCTTACTCCCGGTGAGACGCCGTTCGAGAACGTGCAGTTCCTGCTGTTCCTCGTAGCGGTCATTAAGGCGGTCGACGAGTATCAGGATCTGCTGAGATTGTCCGTCGCGACCGCAGGCAACGATCACCGTTTAGGCGCGAATGAAGCGCCGCCCGCCGTCATCTCCATCTTCCTCGGCGACGAGCTGACTGCTGTGCTGGACGCAATCGAGAACGATACCGAGTATGAGGGCACGAAGAAGAAATATATGAAGCTCGGCGTTGACGTTCTGCCGCGATTCAGACGCGATACTACCGATCGCAACCGTACCTCGCCCTTCGCGTTTACGGGCAATAAGTTTGAGTTCCGCATGCTCGGCTCCTCTAACTCCATCGCCTGCTGTAATATGATGCTCAACTCCGCTGTCGCGGAAGTCTTGAAGCAGTTTGCGGATGTGCTGGAGAAGTCCGAGGACTTTGAAAACGACGTTCATAACCTGATCCGCAAGACGATCAAGGAGCATAAGCGCATCATCTTCAACGGCAACGGCTACGATGACGCATGGATCGAAGAAGCCGAGAAGCGCGGATTATCCAACCTCAAAACGACTGCCGACGCGATGCCGCATCTGCTGGACGAAAAGAATGTCGCGATGCTGACCGCTCACAAGGTATTTACCGTAGCGGAGCTCGAGAGCCGCATGGAGATCATGCTTGAGAACTACGTCAAGCAGGTCAATATCGAAGCGCTGACAATGGTGGATATGACCGGCAAGCAGATCATCCCCGCGATCGAGACCTATCTGATGAAGCTCTTGAAGAACGTTTCTATGAAGAAGGCGATTTCTCCCGAGATCAGCTGTGCTTATGAAACTGCTAACATCGAGAAGCTCTCCGCCGCCTGTGACGAGATGAGCGCCAACGCGGGTATCCTCGAGCGTTTGGCAGATCACCTCGCGCATATCGACGATATCGTGGAGCAGGCGAACTTCGTCCGCGATGAACTCCTGCCGCAGATGGATACACTGCGCAACTATGCCGACGCGGCGGAAGCGGTCGTTGACGCTGAGATCTGGCCGCTGCCGACCTACGGCGAGCTGCTCTTCGGAGTGAGATAAATCGGTTGAGGCGGAAACCTTGCATAACAATATCTTTAATTGATATAACGGAATCGCTTCCACCTCATCAGTCAGGCTTTGCCTGACAGCTTCCCCTCAAGGGGAAGCCTATAAAAGTACAAAGGCGTACTCTGCTTTCGCGGGGTACGCCTCATTTCATATTTGGAAGGTGAAACTATGACAGTAGAATTTTGGTTTTTGATCGGCGCCGCGCTGGTGTTCTGGATGCAGGCAGGCTTTGCGATGGTAGAAGCGGGCTTTACCCGTGCCAAGAACGCCGGCAATATCATCATGAAAAACCTGATGGATTTTTGTATCGGTACCGTGGTATTCGCCCTGTTGGGCTATACCATCATGATGGGTGAGGATACCTTATTCGGTCTGATCGGAATCCCGAACATGGATTTATTTACCCACTTCAAGGCGTTCATCGCGTCTCCCGGGAACGGCGACTTTACCGCCGCTTCCACCTTTGTGTTCAACCTTGTTTTCTGCGCGACGACCGCAACGATCGTTTCCGGCGCTATGGCGGAGAGGACGAAGTTCTCCGCCTACTGCATCTATTCGGGTGTGATCTCCCTGTTCATCTACCCGATCGAAGCGCACTGGATCTGGGGCGGCGGCTGGCTCAGTCAGCTCGGCTTTCATGACTACGCAGGCTCCTGCGCGATCCACATGGTCGGCGGTATCGCGGCGTTGGTAGGCGCGGCGATCTTGGGTCCAAGACTTGGCAAGTATGAGCGTGATGAAAACGGCAAGGTCATCAAGGTCAACGCGTTCCCCGGTCACAACATCGTTATCGGCGCTTTAGGCGTATTCATCCTGTGGCTTGGCTGGTACGGCTTCAACGGAGCGGCGGCGACCACGCCGAGTGAGCTTGCGTCGATCTTTCTGACCACCACGATCGCTCCCGCTGTCGCCACCTGCGTTACCATGGCGTTTACGTGGATCAAAAACGGCAAGCCCGATGTATCCATGTGCCTGAATGCTTCTCTCGCGGGCTTAGTCGGCGTGACCGCAGGCTGTGACGCCTTTGACGCGATCGGAGCCTCAGTCGTCGGTATCGTATCGGGTATCCTTGTCGTTGTCGTCGTCGAGGTGCTCGACATGAAGCTGCATATCGACGATCCCGTCGGCGCGGTAGGCGTGCATATGGCAAACGGTATTTGGGGCACGATCGCTGTCGGTCTGCTCGCGAATCCCGACGCTCCCGCAGGACTCAGCGGCTTGCTGTATACAGGCAATTTCCGTCAGCTCGGCTTACAGGTCTTGGGCTTTGGCTCTGTTGCCGTTTACGCGGCGATCATGATGGTCATCACCTTTATCATCATCAAAAAGACGATCGGACTACGCGCAACGGCTGAGGAAGAGATCATGGGCCTCGATATCACCGAGCACGGTCTGCCGTCGGCATACGCGGGCTTTGCGGCGACCGCGGAGGATTATTCCGTATACGGCGAGGACGTCGCCGTTGTAGCAGGGGATATACCCGTGGCTGAGGCTGTCGAGGTTAAGAGCGTTCCGTCCTTTGATAACGGAGAACAAAGATTCACGAAGATTGAGATCATCTGTAAGGAAGCCCGGTTTGAAAAGCTCAAGAGAGCGATGGCTCAGCTCGGTATCACCGGCATGACCGTCACCCATGTCATGGGCTACGGCTCGCAGAAGGGCAAGCCCGAATATTATCGTGGCGTTTTGGTCGATACCAACCTGCTGCCAAAGATCCAGGTCGAGATGGTCGTATCCGCGATCCCTGTCCGCGATGTGATCGAAGCGGCGAAGAAGGCGCTCTATACCGGACACATCGGTGACGGCAAGATCTTTGTTTACAACGTAGATAACGTGGTCAAGGTCCGCACCGGTGAAGAGGGCTACGCCGCCCTGCAGGATGTAGAATAAAGGATTTACGGGAGCCGAAACCGTTCCCTTCAAAATACCGGATAATAACTCTCAACAGCGTTGCCTTTTTCTGAGCGGCTCCCTTAAGTCACAGACCTCGAGGATCATTTCTTCGGGGTCTGTTCTTGACAAATGACGCGCTGAGTCATATAATACATGAAGGCAAAGACGCCTTGGATATCCAAAGCGTCTTTGCCTATTTTTATGCCCAAAAACCATGAACAAGAGGTTTTATGATGAACAGTATACATGAAGAATGCGGTGTGTTCGGCATCTACAGCACGGCCGACGATGATTTAGCGGCGTTGACCTATTACGGACTGTATGCCCTGCAGCACCGCGGACAGGAAAGCGCCGGCATCGCCCTAAACGATGACGGTGTGTTCCGCTGTATCAAAGGCGAAGGCTTAATCAGCGAGGTGTTCAGCGGCGATAAGCTCAAATCCCTCGGTACAGGTCATATCGCGGTCGGTCATGTGCGCTACGCCACCACGGGGAGCAACGCCGCACAGAATATCCAGCCGCTCTTAGTCAATCACCATAAAGGCAGGATGGCGCTGTGCCATAACGGCAACCTGTCTAATTCCTATCTGCTGAGGACAAGGTTAGAAGAAAACGGTGCGATCTTCCATACGACGACCGACTCCGAGGTCATCTCCTATATGGTCGTTCAGGAGCGACTGCGTCATGGCTCGATCGAGAATGCCGTCAGCGCGGCGATGGAGTCGATTGAGGGCGCGTACTCCCTCGTGATCTGCTCGCCGCAAAAGCTGATCGCCGTCCGTGATCCGCATGGATTCCGTCCGCTGTGCTACGGCGTGACAGATAATGGCAGTGTGGTATTCGCCTCGGAATCCTGCGCGCTGGACGCGGTCGGCGCCAAGCTCGTCAGAGATCTGCGCCCCGGTGAGATGGCGATCGTCGATAAAAACGGTCTGCGATTTGACACGGCGCACTGCGATAAAGAGTCGAAACACTTCTGCGTATTTGAATACATCTATTTTGCGCGTCCCGACTCGGTGATCGACGGCGCTTCCGTCAGTCAATGCCGTCAGAGAGCAGGCAGATTTCTCGCGAAAGAACACCCTGTCGACGCGGATATCGTCATCGGCGTTCCGGATTCGGGGTTGGAGGCGGCGATCGGGTACTCGTATGAATCGGGGATACCATACGCCATCGGCTTTACCAAGAACAAATATATCGCCCGTACCTTCATCACCCCGGGACAGGGCTCGCGTGAAGCAGGCGTGGGGATCAAGCTCAACCCGATCCGTGAGATCGTCAAAGGGAAGCGCGTTGTGCTGATCGATGATTCGATCGTGCGCGGTACGACCTGCCGCCGTATCGCCGAGCTTTTATGGCAGGCAGGAGTCAAAGAGATCCATATGCGCGTCAGCGCGCCGCCCTTTGTCGCTCCGTGCTACTACGGTACCGACATCGACTCTACCGAAGTGCTGATCGCCAATCGCATGAGCACCGCTGAGATCGCAAAAGAGATCGGCGTGACCTCGCTCGGTTACCTCAGCGTTGAAAATGTCAGACTGCTGACGGGAACGGACAGCGGCTTTTGCACGGCATGCTTCGGCGGAAGCTATCCGACCGCGATTCCCGACAAAACCGCAAAGAATCGCTTTGAAACCAAAATCAGTGAACAGCAAAAGGGATGAAGAAAATGTACGACAGATCAAATTTTGATCGTAAATTGATCTTAGAAAACGGCGCCGTATTTTACGGAAAGGGCTTTGGCTGTACGGACGACAGGATCGTTGAGATCGTGTTCAACACCTCGCCCGTCGGCTATCAGGAGATCCTGTCCGACCCATCATATACCGATCAGGGCGTCGTCATGGCGTATCCGCTCATCGGCAACTACGGCATGGCGGACGACGATTATGAGTGCGATACGCCGACGATCGGCGCGCTGATCGTGCGAGAGTACAACGGCGAGCCGTCCAACTTCCGCAGTAAGGAACCCTTAGAGGATGTGATGAAGCGTTACGGAATTGTCGGCATCAGCGAAGTCGATACCAGACGGTTGATCAGACATATCCGTGATCACGGCTCCTGCAAGGGGCTGATCACTTCTGCAAATACTCCGACAGAGGCTGCAGAAAAAGCGATAAAAGAAGCCTCGCTCCCACATGACACGGTCAGCCGCGTCAGCAGAAACCGATTCCAAAGATACGATTCAGCCGAGCATTTGTATCATGTTGTCGCCATCGACTGCGGTATGAAAATGAACATCGTGCGCTCACTCACCCAAAGAGGCTGTGATGTGATGGTCGTACCGTGGAACGCACACGTGCGGGATATTCTCTCACTCGATCCCGACGGTATCTTCCTTTCCAACGGCCCCGGTGATCCCGAGGACGTTCCCGAGGTGATCGATGCCGTGAAGGGGCTGATCGGCGCCGTTCCGATCTTCGGTATCTGCCTTGGTCACCAGATATTGTCCCTTGCATACGGAGCCAAGACCTATAAGCTGAAATTCGGTCATCGCGGCGGCAATCATCCTGTCAAAAACCTTTTGACAAACAAGATCGAGATCACCTCACAGAACCACTCCTACGCAGTAGACGCGGAGAGCTTAAAAGGAACGTCCCTGACCGCAACGCACATCAATCTGCTTGACGATACCATCGAGGGCGTAGCATGTGCGGATGACCGCGCCTTCGGCGTGCAGTATCATCCCGAATCCGCCCCGGGGCCGCAGGACAGCTCCTATCTGTTTGATCAGTTTATCGATTGGATGAAGGAGGGAAAGGACAATGCCTAAGAGAACGGACATCAAAAGGATCATGGTCATCGGCTCGGGTCCGATCGTCATCGGTCAGGCGGCAGAGTTCGACTACGCCGGTACACAGGCGTGCTTAGCGCTCAAGGAGGAGGGCTATGAGGTCATCTTGTGCAACAGTAATCCTGCGACCATCATGACGGATACCATGATCGCGGACAAGGTGTATATGGAGCCGCTGACCCTCGAGTATATCGCGAAGATCATCCGCAAGGAGCGCCCCGACGCGATCCTGCCCGGTATCGGCGGACAGACAGGGCTGAATCTGGCAATGGAATTGGAACGCAAGGGTGTATTGAAGGAATGTCAGGTCGAGCTGCTCGGTACGTCCTCCAAGAGCATTGAGCGTGCCGAGGACAGAGAGCTGTTCAAGGAGATGTGCGAAGGCATCGGCGAGCCTGTCATCCCGTCACAGATCACCTATGATCTTGAAGAAGCAAAGAAAGCAGCCGCGGAAGTGGGCTATCCCGTTGTGCTCCGTCCCGCGTTCACCCTCGGCGGTACAGGCGGCGGCTTTGCGGACAACGAAGCTGAACTCTTGGAGATCGGCAGACAGGCGTTTGCCCTCAGTCCCGTCCATCAAGTGTTGATCGAAAAGTCCGTCAAGGGATATAAGGAGATCGAGTATGAGGTCATTCGTGACGCGAACGATACCGCGATCACCGTCTGCAACATGGAGAACCTCGACCCGGTCGGCATCCATACCGGCGACAGCATTGTTGTCTGTCCGTCTCAGACCCTGACCAATAAGGAATACCATATGCTGCGCGACAGCGCGCTGAACATCATTCGTACCCTACAGATCGAGGGCGGCTGTAACGTGCAGTTCGCGCTTGATCCGCAGTCCTTTCAATACTATGTGATCGAGGTCAATCCCCGCGTGTCGCGCTCCTCGGCGCTTGCCAGTAAAGCCTCAGGCTATCCGATCGCACGCGTCAGCGCAAAGATCGGGGTCGGACTGCGGCTCGAGGAGATTCCGCTCGCCAATACGCCCGCGTCCTTTGAGCCCGCGCTCGACTATGTCGTGACAAAGCTGCCGCGTTTTCCGTTTGACAAATTCGCCTCCGCTCCCAACACCCTCGGCACTCAGATGAAGGCGACAGGCGAGATCATGAGCGTCGGCAGGACACTGGAAGAAAGCCTGCTCAAAGGCATCCGCTCACTGGAAACGGGCGTCGATCACCTCTATCTCGAGAAGTTCGATTCCATGACAACAGACGAATTGCTCAGATATATCAGCGACGGCACCGATGACCGTATCTTTGCGATTGCCGAGCTTCTCAGGCAAAATATCAGCATCGACACGATTTTTGAGCGGACGGCGATCGACCGTTTCTTTCTCCGCAATCTGAGAAATATCATTGATACAGAGCGTGAGCTGAGCGCACATATCCATGATGAAATCGCGCTGTATCATGCAAAACGGATGGGCTTCTCCGACAAGGTGATCGCGCGCTTGTGGAAAACCGATGAATTGGCGATCTATCATACCCGAAAAGAAAAAGGGATTTTTCCGATATTCAAAATGATCGACACCTGCGCCTCTGAGTTCAAGAGCTATGTGCCGTACTTTTACTCTACTCACGAGGAGGAGAACGAGAGTATACGAACTGATCAGAAAAAGATCATCGTGCTCGGCGCGGGTCCCATCCGTATCGGTCAGGGCGTTGAGTTCGACTACAGTACTGTTCACGCGGTACAGACGATCCGCCGCGCAGGATATGAAGCGATCATCATCAATAACAACCCCGAGACCGTTTCCACCGACTACACGACAGCCGACAAGCTCTATTTCGAACCCCTCACTCCCGAGGACGTCATGGCGATCATTGACTTTGAACAGCCCGAGGGCGTTATCGCTTCTCTGGGCGGGCAGACTGCGATCAACCTCGCTCAGCCGCTGATGGACAGAGGCGTGAAGATCATCGGTACAGACTGTGCCGCGATCGAAAGAGCCGAGAACCGCGACAGCTTCAACGCGATCATCAAGGAACTTGGAATCCCGCAGCCCGCGGGCAAGGCCGTTACCTCTATCGAAGAGGGCGTAGCGGCAGCCGCAGAGATCGGCTATCCCGTGCTCGTTCGTCCGTCCTTTGTCCTCGGCGGTCGCGCGATGCAGATCGTTTCTAAGGAAGAAGACCTCAGACATTATCTGAAGACCGCTGTTGAGATCGACGAGGACAAGCCTGTACTTGTAGATAAATACATCATGGGTAAAGAGGTCGAGGTCGACGCGATCTGCGACGGCGTAGACGTATTCGTGCCCGGTATCATGGAGCTGGTAGAGAGAACGGGCGTGCACTCCGGCGACAGTATTAGTGTTTATCCGTCCTTCTCCATCTCCGACAAGGTGAAGGGAATTATCTTACAGTACGCGAAAAAGCTCGGTAAAGCCATCGGCATTATCGGCCTGTACAATATCCAGTTCATCGTTGACGAAAACGACGATGTATATATCATCGAGGTCAACCCGAGATCATCGAGAACCGTTCCGTTCCTCTCTAAGTCCACGGGCTACTCCCTCGCGGATATCGCGACTGAGGTCATCTTAGGCAAGAGCCTGAAAGAGCAGGGAATCTTCCAGCTCTATCCCGAGGAGAAGAAGCGCTACTATGTCAAAGTCCCGGTATTCTCCTTCCAGAAGATCAAAGGTCTTGACGCTTATCTCTCTCCCGAAATGAAGTCTACAGGCGAAGCGATCGGCTACGATAAAAAGCTATCCCGTGCAATGTACAAGGCGCTCGTTGCGGCAGGCACCAAGGTGCAGAACTACGGTACCGTCATTGTCACCCTCGCCGACGAGGATAAGGAAGAAGCGATCCCGCTCGTCAGAAGATTCTACAACCTCGGCTTCAATATCGAAGCGACCGACCTGACCGCAAAGGTCATGCGTGAGCACGGTATCAAGACCCGTAAGCTCGGCAAGATCAGCGAGGGCAGCACCGAGATCCTCGACGCGATCCGCGCAGGCTATGTCAGCTACGTCATCAATACTCGCGCCATCATGTCGGGCGTGCACTATGAGGACGGCACCGCGATCCGCCAGACAGCTGTTGAGAACGGCGTGACCATCTTCACATCATTAGATACCGTTCGTGTATTGCTTGATGTACTCGAGGAGACCACGCTGACGATCTCGACGATCGATTCGTAGCAGATAAGACCCTGAAATTTTCATATAAGGATACTAAACGCTTTGATAAGCGACGTCAATGCGTTTAATAACTATTATTAATAATTCACTTGACTTATTATTTTTCTGTGGTATTGTGTTGTGCTTGAAAGGGGCGCGATACGATGACCACATTAGAGAACTTCTACTTCGGGAACATCACTCCGAGTGAGTACAAGCAGAGCAAGAACACCAAGAAGAAGCTGTCGGAGATGACACAGTTGCTTGATGAACTGCGATCTATTCTTACAAATGAGCAGCAGAAAGAGAAGCTGGAGCAGATGGAGAACTGCCAGCTATCCTTGATCGCTCTGTCTGAGAAGGACGCCTACATCGACGGTTTCAAGCTTGGCGTTAGGATGGCAACAGAAATATACGCAGATACACAGCAGCGGAGATGACACGTTAGTCGTCCCCCGCTGCTCGCGTTTATATACAGGCGTTGGAGAGATAATAGGAAAAAGGCACGCGCGCCCGACACAGACGATTTGTGAGCATTTGTGAAAGGGATTAGCGTCTGAGAGCGTGACAAAAAATACTACGCAATAACAAAGAAAACGGACGAGTTGAAACAAATAGAAATATTTTGTTTCTAAAACTATTGACAAATGCTCACTCCGATGTTATACTGTTACCATCATTGAAACACCACGTTTCTATAGGGCGATGTCCTTAGCGGAAAAAAGTGAAAACTGAATAGGATACAAAACCGCTGTCTTGCGTTTTCAAGACAGCGGTTTTACTATGCGGCGATTTGTTGTTTTCGGGATAAGCCCTGTGTAGTTAGCACCTGTTCGTCCTTTGTGACGAGGATCGCTTCCATATCGGTTCCGTCTAACAATGCCAACGCATCATCTGAAGAATAACCGATCATGGCATCGCACAGCTCGCTGAGTTGTACAGCGTTGCACCCAATCAGGGTCACGCTCGCGATATTGCTTCTTTGGGTAAAGGCTGTCTCTTGCAGCTCGCTTGAGATCAGCGTCACCATGGACTTTTCACCGAGGTCAAGATAAGCGAAGTATCGGGGATCTTTTGAGAAGGGGTTTCTGATCCCGTGTCTGCGCGTTTTACCCATATTGATGACGGTATCACCCAGCCTGATGACAGCTTCGGTCACGCCTTCCCGAATAAAGATCTTCTTGATCTGTTGAGCTGCATAACCGATGGCAACAGCATCAGCGAAGCAATTCTTTCTGTTGATCTCCTGCGCACACGCTTTGGCTTTGCTCAAAGCATAAACGCGGTTGCCGTCATACACGGTCAGTGTGCATAAAACGCCGAAGGCGAAAAAGATGTTCTGTGATTGATAGGCTTTTGTCATGGTGTTCAGCTCCTTTACTCTTTCTATGATGATATCATACTCCGTCAATATGACGCCGCCATGACGATATCGTGAAAACTTTGTGAAAGTTTCTCAGCACAATATAGGTTAGGCGCGGAAACTTCAGTCTCCGCGCCGTGACTATTTTTCTATCTTTTTATGCTATTTCATACAGCTGTTGACCCATTCGATGAAGTTAGTCGTGCTGTCGCCGGTACGCTCTGCTTCGGTATGTCCCTGACCCCATACGGTCTCAAAGTCTACATCTTTGACGCCCTCATAGTTCTCGAGCGCTAATGCAAGGTTAACTTCCGTCGATAATGCCGTATCGCCTTGATTAATGCCGGTGCGGATGCGCCAGTATTTTGCCACGTTGGATGTACCGTAGCCGCCCTGACTCTTCAGCAGATAATAGAGCGGTGTGTACATTTTCACACGCTGATCGGCGGTATAACCGACAGAATCCGTCTTGCTGAGATCTTCGCTGTAGGAGGAAGCATACTCGCTTTTAAGCTCCGTAAGGATTGAGGATAGCGTGCTGTCGAAATGTGCGCCGTTTTCGTCACCGTAGCCAAAGAGTGTATTTTCACCCTGACCCGCGTCAAGCTGGTCAAATGCTCCGAGGTTTTTGGATGCGTTCTTGCAAGCCTTGACAAATGCTTCTACACTTGTAATCGTCGCTTTATTGGTGCTCGCGTCGTAGGTGATCCATTCGCCGTTTGCGTTCAACGCGTCGATGTAATCTTGAGCGGTCTCGTAAGTGCCGGAGGTGCTGACTCCGCTTGACGAAGTATCGTTGCGCGTGATCTGATCGGCGTCCTCAATAGATGTTGCATCTTCTGCGCTATTACCGCCGTCAGGCTTGGATCCCGAAGGGGGATCGCCTGAGGGCGCACCGTCGGGCTTTTCGCCACTCGGCATTCCGCCGCCGGAAGGACCACCGCCCATACCGCCTTTAGAACTTGACGCGGTATATGGGAACGTTGTATCAGAGAGGAAGTTGTTGAGTGATTCTTCAATTACGCTCTTAATGTAATCGTAATATGTTCCCGACTGATAAATACCGTCGGAAGATTCCGTGAGTGTCAGCGCGTTGCCATTTTCATCGGTAAAGCCAGCGCTGTTGATATACGAGGCATATGCTTTGGCGAGGCTGTCGGAGATCGCCTGCTCATCATCGGAGAGATTGGAGCGTGTAGCGCCCATCATCCATTCGTATGCCGCGTCTGCTGTATCGAGGTTGGTGATCGGACACCAATCCATCGAGCCGAGCACTGCGTCGGATACGCCCTGCACCGCGCCGATCGCTTTCAGATACGGATCATACAGCTCGCTGTCACCGGTTGCGCCAACGATTGCCGACTGCGCTCCGCCTCCGCTCATGCCGAATACGAAGATACTCTCGCTGTCGCCCGCGACCACATCATCACAGTAACGGATATAACGGATCGCCGCTTTGAGATCGGTCACACCTGCGGGAGCGCCGGCGTCTCTGCCACGGCAGCCTGCATGGACATAGCGCCGCAAGGGCCGTTTACAATGCGTACTTTACGCCCTTTCTGCCGCTTTCAGCGCTCTTTTGTCCGGGGATATCACGTCAGTTTTCCGTTTAGCGCTCTCCTGTACGATCCGTTCCGGTTCTGTTGTGGTCAAGATTGTGGTCAATATATTCCTTACATAAACAAAGAGATAATTAACTAAAACCTCTGTTTGAGAACTGAAATCCAAGCAGAGGTTTTTTCTGTCATTTCATTTCAGGAAATCGAGTGTTAGCGCAGTTATGACAACAGTAATGAGCATCAAGCTCAACTGTATTTAGCCATTATAAAAGCCCGATCGTCAGCAGAGGTTGTGTACTCTCCGGTGATCGGGCATCTCCTTTATGAATACAGTTGATTTTACTTGACAAATGGCGCGGTGTACTCCTCGTTGATCTCGGCGATCTCCTTTTTTCCGTCGATATACGGTTGATAGAGTGTATCGATCCTGCCTCCGCCGCGATTGTCGCAGCCGGAGTAGAACTCGCATTCCGCGCCGCAGCTGCCCCACAGGGCTTTTCTCACGATCTCTTCGCGTTCTTCTCGCGTGGTATCCTTGATCAATATGGATTTCACGAACGGTCATCTCCTTTGAACTTTCGGGCAAGAATAGTATATCCCTTATTGTACAGCTTTATGATCAGTCCGACCGCTATGGCAGCTATGATACTGCCCTCTCTCACGCCCTTGAGCTCACCGAGAAATACAAGACAGATGACTGCTGACAAAGCGATATACACGACGTCAAAGATGATCTTGATATTCTCATAGCGTCTGCCTGTGACCTGACTGATCGCGCGGTTCATTGCTTCACCGGGGAGCATGGCGACGCCGCCCTTAAACTGGAGCCAGATCCCGAATGCGAGCACAAAACAACTGACAGCAAGATAGAGCAGTTGCTCAGGATAATTGCGCACGGGGATATCGTGGATCAAAAAGCAGGAAAGATTTGTCAGATAGCCGTAAACAAACGCCAATACCGTTTGAATGACGATCTCAACGGGCTTGCATTTTCGCCGAAGCAGGGCAACCTGTACCGCAATCTGGATCACGCTCAGCACATTCAGCCAGCCGCCGAAGGAGAACAGATCGCTGACCAGCGATACCGAATACGGCACCGATGCTACGGGAGATGTTCCCAGCCCTGCCTTGGTTGAGAATGCAACGCCCATCGAGGCGATAAAGAGTCCGATCAGGAACAGCAGATATTGTTTGATCGTTTTGACGATTCTGTCATGGTTCATATACATTCCTTATTGATCTTCTTACAGATGTGATCATTTAATGATTTAAAGTTATAAAACAGTATATCATAGCAACTGTAAAAATGCAATCAAAATACTTTTGCCGAAACTCTTGACAAAAGCGATATTCAATTATATAATTAACCTACTATGTAAATAGGTAATTAGAGAGGCTTATTATGAAACTAACAAGCTATATGTTCAATATGATGATGGGCGGAATGTGTATGCCGTCTTGTTCCGTGCGTCAAAAAACAGCCTCAACCGATTGAAGAAGTTCAATGGTCATCTGTCGGGGCGTGCAAACGTCCCTTTTTCTATATATGGAGTTTAGTATGTGCGAAATCTACGGTTTCTCGGGTAATCGGGAAAAAGAACTGAATAACGATCTGCGGGAGTTCTATTCCCACGCCTGCGATCATCCGAACGGCTGGGGACTCGCCTTGCTTGATCAGAGTATTCCCGCGATCACACGCGAGGTATGTCGTGCCGACCGCAGTATGTTGCTCAGCGAGCGGCTGAGCCTTCCTGTTATCGCAAAAACCGCGCTGGCACATATCCGCCTCGCAACCGTCGGCAACGAGGATTATGACAACTGCCACCCCTTTACCGCCGTCGATGATAGCGGCAGGAGCTGGACGCTGATCCATAACGGCACGATATTTGAGAGCGATAAGCTGAACAGATATGTCTTTCGCCAAAAGGGCGAGACTGACAGCGAGAGGATCTTGCTCTACATTGTCGATCGGATCAATGAAGCGACCGCAAAAGCTAAAAAAGAATTGAGCGCGGAGGAACGTTTTGAGATCCTTAACGAAATCATCAGCAACAGCTCTCCCAAAAACAAGCTGAATCTGCTGATATACGACGGTGAGCTGCTCTACGCGCATACCAACTTCAAGGATTCTTTGTATGAGCGCAGGGACGATGACGGTGTGACGATCTCGACCCGACCGATGACTGACCTCGGCTGGCGTCCTGTTCCGTTCACCACGCTGATCGCTTATCGTGAGGGCGAGCGGATCTTTACCGGCGTCGATCATCATCGCGAATACATCTTTGATCCGTCAAGCTACAAACCCTTATACCTTGCATATTCCGGACTGTGATCCCCTCATTCTACGATAAGGAAGGATAAATATGAAAAACAACGCAAAGGAACTGATCCGTCGGCGGTTTATTGAACCGACATCGTCGCCGAGGACGAACTATATCGGCATCGAGATCGAGATGCCCGTCGTACCGTTAAAGGGAGAGAAAACCGATCAAAGTGTCAGCGCCTCCGCACTGAAGGAAGCGGCGCGGCGCTTCGGTTTTACCGAGACCAAGCATGATGTTTTCGGCGTATGCCATGAGGCGGTATGCGAGGAGACGGGCGATGTGTTCTCCTTCGACTGCTCTTACAATAATTTTGAGATATCGCTCGGCAAGGTGCGAACCCTGCACGAGGCGCAGGCGCGCTTTACGGATTACGTCAGCTATATCAATACGTTTCTGAGAGCGCGCGGTCATCTGCTGACGGGCATGGGGATCAATCCCTTTTATCGGAAGAATGATACGAGCTTTGTCCCCTCGCCGCGGTATCAAATGCTCGAGGGCTATTTGCGGAAAAGCCGCGAGTGGGAGCGCGACGGCGGATTCCATCCCTATACGGCGTATCCTACCTTTTCGAGTGCATCGCAGGTTCAGCTGGACGTGACCGAGGAGCGCCTGTGCGAAGTGATCGAGGTGTTCTCTCTTGTTGAACCCATCAAGGCGCTGTTGTTCGCTAATTCCTATCTGCCCGACGAGCCTGATTTTCTCTGCGTTAGAGATATGCTGTGGGAACGCTCCACACACGGCGTCAATCCCAAGAACCTCGGCTTCTTTGAGCCGCTCCCGAATACGAATGACGAAGTGGTGGACTACCTGTCGGGAGTCAGTCTTTTCTGCGCCGAGAGAGAGGATAAATACCTGTTTTTCTACCCGATACCGTTTGAGGAATACCTTGAGCGGGAGTACGTTGAGGGCGAATACTTTGACGGCGAAAAATATGTGAAGGTCAAATTTGAACCCTCGCCCGAGGATATCCGGACGCTGCGCACCTACAAGCAGATCGACCTGACCGCGCGCGGTACGCTGGAGTTCCGCTCCGCCTGTACCCAGCCGCTCTGTGACGCGATGACCGTCGCGGCATTCCACCTCGGGTTGATGAACCAAACCAAAGCGCTGACGGAGCTGCTGCGACATGACCGTTATCCGTATCAAGACGGTGATTCACCGTACACCTTGAGAAACCGTTTCAATCGGAAGGGTTCTTTGACACAGGAAGAACAGGCTCACCTGCGTGAACTGATTACTGCCGTTCTGCTGCTCGCGCAGAAGGGACTTCATGAGAGAGGCTTCTCAGAGAAACGATATCTTGAACCGCTGTTCCGACGCGCGGCAAAGTTGGCTTCTCCCGCGAAAGATATGATACAACAGCTCGAAAAGGGCGCAGATATCCATACCGTTATCGAGCAATACGCAAAGCTGTAGGTGACGTTATGAAAAGACAAATCACTTCGCCCGAAGGGAAGCTCCTCACGGGAGAATTCGGTCTCGAGCGCGAGACCCTGCGCGTGACACACAATGGTCATATGGCGCATACGCCGCATCCCTTTCCGAACGATCCCAATATCGTCAAGGACTTCTGTGAAAATCAGACCGAGATCAACACAGGCGTACATACTTCGGCAGAGGCTGTGATCGAAGAGCTTGCCGAGCATACACAAAGGCTGAACAAAGCACTCGAAGAGCGCCGGGAAAGGCTTTGGCTGTACTCTAACCCTCCGCGTATCAAAAACGCCGACGATATACCTGTCGCGTTATACGAAGGGGATCAAAGTTCAAAGCACAGCTATCGGCTGTATCTCGCCGAAAAATACGGCAAATACAAAATGGCCCTGTCGGGCATCCACGTCAATTATTCACTGTCGGAGGAGCTGCTCCGACAGAGCTTTGACGCGTCCTCATCCGTCGATTTCACCGCCCATAAAAACGAGGTATATCTGCGCTTGGCAGAAAGCCTGACCGCATACGGCTGGATCATCAACCTTCTGCTGTCCGCTTCGCCCGTATGCGACGGCTCGTACTTCTCGCCCGAAAGGATCGGAGAGCCTGTTTTGACGCGCTATGCGTCCTTACGATGCGGCGAGGAGGGCTATTGGAACAGCTTCACACCACACCTGTCCTATGATTCCGTCCTCTCCTACGCATTGAGTATACAGCGCTATATCGACAGCGGCGCGCTTGCGGGTGTAGGTGAGCTGTACTACCCGATCCGATTAAAGCCGCGCGGCGCGAATCGCCTGAATACCCTTGTCCAAAACGGCGTGAATCACATCGAGATCCGCAACGTGGATATTAACCCCTTTGCGCCGCAGGGGATCGACAGCCGTGATCTGCAATTCATCGAACTGTTGATCCTGTATCTTGTGGCTGAGCCAAGCAAACAGCCGCAGGAGATCGCCGTGCAGAACTATAAAAATGCCGCTCTGTTCGATATTGATAAAGCAGAGATAACGCTGCCCGACGGCGCAGTGCGCCCTGCACGGGAGGCGGGACTTCGGCTGCTTGATAGAATGACGGCGTTTTATGCGCACGGTCAATATGTCGCAGCCTATTCCGTGAGTGATATACTGGATTATCAGATGAATAAATTGACCGTAAAGGGCGCACGCTATGCCGATCGGATCGCGGAGCGAATGGATAAAATATCATCATTGTTTTGACTTGCAACTGACTCGCAATTGGCATATAATCAGGATAAGAAGCAACACAACAGGAGAACAACACCATGAAATACGATTTTACCACAATGCCCGATCGCAGCGGAAAAGACGCGCTGGCGGTCGACGCGATCGGCGCGAACGTTAGCTGGGGCAAAGCGCCGACCGCGCCGAAGGCGGGCTTCTCAAAGATCCCGATGTGGGTTGCGGATATGAATTTTGCGACCGTGCCGACGATCCCCGAGAGTATCATCAAAAGAGCTGACCACCCCTTATACGGCTACTTTATCCCGACCGGCGAATACTACGACTCCATCATCCGCTGGCATGAGGAGCGAAACGGCGTGAGCGGTTTGAATAAGAAGAACATCGGATATGAGAACGGCGTGCTCGGCTGCGTCAGCTCAGCGATCCAAGCATTCACTGCCCCGGGCGAAAAGGTGCTCCTTCACAGCCCGACCTACATCGGCTTTACCCATGTGCTGGAGGATACCGGCAGGGTCGCCGAGCTCAGCCCACTGAAAAAGGACGATAACGGTATATGGCGCATGGACTATGAGGATATGGACAGGCGTCTGAGGAAGAATCAAATCCATCTTGCGGTATTTTGCAGTCCGCACAATCCCTGCGGTCGCGTCTGGGCAAGGGACGAACTGGAGCGAGCGATGGAGGTGTTCCGCAGGAACGACTGCGTCGTGATCTCGGACGAGATATGGTCGGATATTCTGCTCAACGGGCACAGGCACATCCCGACTCAGAGCGTCTCCGACGACGCGAAGAAGCGGACGATCGCCGTCTACGCTCCCAGCAAGACCTTTAACCTGGCAGGGCTGATCGGCAGCTATCACATCGTCTACGACGGCTATCTGCGCGACAGGCTGCTGCGGCAGTCCGCGATGAGCCACTATAACGCGATGAACGTCCTGTCCATGCACGCGCTGATCGGAGCCTATCAGCCGGAGGGACACATTTGGGTGGACGAGTTATGTCAGGTGCTATCCGAAAACGTCAACTACGCTGTGGATTTCATACGTGATAACTTCGACGGCGTAGAGGTCTCAAAGCCCGAGGGGACGTATATGCTCTTCCTGCACTGTGAAGCCTGCTGCAAGGCTCGCGAGCTGACCATCGACGACCTGATTAAGAAGGGCTGGGACGTCGGCGTCGCGTGGCAGCAGGGCGCTCCTTTCCATGACCCGTGGGGCATTCGCATGAATCTCGCGCTGCCGCATACTGTTGTCAAGGAAGCGATGACACGGTTGAAGCAGTATGTATTTTAGTACACAAAGCGCTGAGAGACAGACAGCGATTTTATGATAGAATTACTTATGGAAAGCAGCATTAGGTGAGAGCCTTACGGATAAAGGACAGAAAAAACATCGGAGCTTTCGGAGAGATATAATCGGCTGATTATGCTCACTGAGCGCGATGGGTTTCTGCAAGGCTTCCGTCTCGGAGCAAAGCTGATGGCAGAACTCATGACAGAACAGAACTGAATAATAAATATAACGAACAGCGGATCGGGTGTGTTGTGGTCAAAACACAATGATATATAGTAGATAATATCATAACAATAGCTCTGAGAGAGTTCTGTGATAGCTATTCATTCTGTAAAAGTTCAATGGTGTTAATACTAATCCTTAATAAAAACCTTTATCATCTATTGCGCTATATTTCGTATAGCTTTGTTGTCGTCGTCGTTCGCTGTACTCGGTAGGCATATCCGGTTGGTATGCCTTGACCTCGTGCCACGACTCCTCCTCTCCCCACAAAGGGTGATGTCCTTAGCGGAAAAATCGAAAATCGAATAGGATATGAACAGGACGCATGCTTAAAGCAAGCGTCCTACTCTTTTTGGAAATCAAATAAAGGGTTTGATAAATCTACTTATAAAAAAATAGAGGATTTGTTAAATCAATTTATATTTAAGCTGTGATTGAAATAAAAGACTGCAACCCCATACACCCACTTGTAACCTTGCTGCAACCTTAGAAAGCAGAAAAAAACATAAGACTTATTGTTTTGTCACAGGTCAATTATTACCACGCATAAACAAAGAATAGGCCACGCTTTCGAATAAGTCAACTAATCTATAATCCGGTTTAATTACTCTCCACTGCACATATTCGTAAAGTATCGGTGTATGGTGAGATCATCGTTCAATTCGGGATGAAAGGCAGTCACCAGCTGATTTTCCTGCCTTGCGGCGATTATTTTTCCGTCTACAGTCGCGAGAATCTCTACGCTGTCCGATACCTCTTTGATATACGGCGCGCGAATGAAGGTCATCGTTACCTTATCGATGGAGCCAAAGCTCTCTTCTGTGTAAAAGCTGCCGAGCTGTCTGCCATAGGCGTTGCGGACGGCGGTGATACCCATGGTGGCGAGATAGGAACGTGCGTCGTTTTCGATCCGCTTAGAAAGCAGTAATAATCCGGCGCAGGTGCCGAACGTGGGTAACCCGTCCAAGATCAGCTGTCTGATCGGTTCAAGCAATCCTAACTCCTTTAACAGCTTTCCCTGAACAGTGCTCTCTCCGCCCGGAATGATCAGTCCGTCAAAGGAACGCAGGAGATCGTTCTTCTGTCGGATCTCGAATGATTCCACACCGAGCTTTGAGAGCATCTCTTCGTGTTCGATAAAAGCGCCTTGAAGCGCAAGCACGGCAATCCTCACGGCTTACTCACCCCTCTGCGCCATCAACAGCTCGATTTCCTGCTCATTGATGCCGACCATTGCTTCTCCTAAGTCCTCCGATAATTCTGCAAGGAGTTTCGCATCGGTGAAATTGGTGACTGCCTTGACGATCGCGGCAGCGCGTTTTTCGGGATTTCCGGATTTGAAGATACCCGAGCCCACAAAGACGCCCTCCGCGCCGAGCTGCATCATCAGCGCTGCGTCAGCAGGGGTCGCAATACCTCCTGCGGCAAAGTTGACAACCGGCAGCTTTTTGTATTCGTGTACATACTGCACAAGGTCATACGGAACCCTAAGCTCCTTTGCGATGTCAAACAATTCGTCCCCAGCGGCTGAACCGATCCTGTTTATCTCAGATTGTATCAATCTCATATGCCGCACCGCCTGAACAACATCGCCGGTACCCGGCTCACCCTTGGTGCGGATCATGGCGGCTCCCTCGTTGATCCTGCGTAGCGCTTCTCCTAAATCTTTTGCGCCGCAGACAAACGGCACCTTGAACTTTGTCTTGTCGATATGGTGCTTATCGTCTGCTGGGGAGAGCACTTCGCTCTCATCGATAAAATCGATCTCGATTGCTTCTAATATCTGCGCTTCGGCAAAGTGACCGATACGACATTTCGCCATCACGGGGATCGACACTGCGTCCTGTATGCCCTTGATCATTTTCGGGTCGCTCATGCGCGATACGCCGCCTGCCGCGCGAATATCGGCAGGGATGCGCTCAAGCGCCATCACGGCACAGGCTCCTGCCGCCTCGGCGATTCTCGCCTGTTCGGGAGTGGTGACGTCCATGATGACGCCGCCCTTGAGCATTTGGGCAAGGTTTTTGTTCAGTTCATAACGGTTTTCTGACACGGTTATTTCCTCCTTGATATTTGAATGAGGACAGTATATAATGGATTTGATAATATAAAAATAATCAAAACAGGAGAAAATAATATAACCAGATGAAGTATACAGTAAATGTAAATCAGCATATTCCGGCTTATCTGCAGCTATATCAGCAGTTGAGGGAGGACATCGTCAGCGGTGCATTTTCCTACGGCTCCAAGCTGCCGTCAAAAAGAATTCTTGCCGAAGAAACAGGCGTCAGTGTAATTACCATAGAACACGCCTACGCGCTGTTATGTGATGAGGGCTACATCGAGTCGAGAGAGCGCAGCGGGTATTTTGTGATCTTCCGCGGTGAGGACGGCTTTGCTGTACCATCACAGGCTATCAGCAAACCACCCGTAACACATCAAAACAGCTCGGTATCTTATCCGTTTCCTTATTCCGTACTCGCTAAGACCATGCGCGCTGTCATCACGGATATGCCGGACGCTATCCTGCAGAAATCGCCTAATAAAGGATGTGAAGAACTGCGGCATGCGATCGCGCAGTATCTTGCGCGAAGCCGAGGGATCGTCGCCGAGCCGTCGCATATCGTCATTGGCTCCGGTTCGGAATATCTGTACAGCCTGATCGTAGAATTACTTGGATACGAAAAAACCTACGGGATTGAATCCCCGTCCTATAAAAAGATCGAGCAGGTGTACCGCGCCTGTGATGTGTCCGTTGAGAAACTGCGTCTGGGTGAGGACGGGATCGACAGCGCCGCGCTGTGGCACAGTAAGGCCGATATCCTACATATCTCGCCGTATCGAAGCTACCCCAGCGGCGTCTCAGCCAGCGCGTCGAAGCGTTTTGAATATCTGAAATGGGCGGCAAAGGGACAGCGGTATATCGTGGAGGATGACTTTGAATCGGAATTCTCGGTATCCAAAAAGCCGGAGGAATCTTTGTTTTCTCACACAACTGACGAAAATGTGATCTATATGAACACCTTTTCCAAAACGATCTCACCTGCACTGCGTGTCGGGTATATGATACTGCCGGAGCACCTTGTTACGGTTTTTGAAGATCGGCTCGGTTTTTATTCCTGCACGGTGCCGACGTTCATTCAACTGGTTCTGGCAAGACTGATCGAAAACGGGGATTTTGAACGGCAAATCAATCGCGTCAGACGACAAAAGCGAAAAGAAATCGTGTCAAATGGTCATTCACACGAATAAACTGTACCATGCAGAAAAAATAATTGGATAGATTGCTTAATTTGCAATTTACCTATTGACAAAGTAGGTAAGTAGGGTTTATAATGCGCTTGCACTCATTCGAAAGGAGATAACGACTATGACAGCATCAAAAAACACCTGTATGATGATGTGTATGTGCGGCAGCTGCGGTCGTGCTTTGGTTCGTTATGCTCTCAAATCATGCTGATTCTTTTGGTCATCTGTAGGGGAGCGTAATGCTCCCCTTACTTTTTTTGCCCAAACGGATAACGGGCTCAGGAAAGAAGGGTTGTTGTGAACTGGGATGTGATCGTCAGCTATCTACCTTTATATAAGGACGGTCTGTTGATAACCTTATATACTGGCTGGTTCGGCATCTTGATCTCGATCGTTCTGGGGCTGGTGACGGCTTTGATCGTTCACTTCAAGGTTCCGGTACTGAAAACGATCGCTAAAATCTATATCGAGATTCTGCGGAACACGCCCCTGCTGATCCAGCTATTTTTCATCTACTACGGCATCCCGAAGCTTTTCGGGATCGTGACAGACGAGCTGACCTGCGGCATCGTCGGCTTGGGACTGTTGGGCGGCGCCTATATGGCCGAGACCTTCCGTTCCGGCATTGAGGCGGTCGACACGATCCAGATGGAATCCGCGCTCAGCCTCGGCATGACGCGCAGGCAGGCAATGTTCCACATCATTCTGCCGCAGGCGGTGACCTACTCCGTGCCCGCCTTCGTCGCGAATTTGATCTTCCTTCTGAAAGAGACGAGCGTCTTTTCCTGTATCTCCATCTTGGAGCTGATGTTCACGGCAAAGGACAGGATCGCCGTGAGCAGTACGACGGTCGAGAGTCTGTTTCTGGTCGTCGTCTTTTATCTGATCGTGCTCCTGCCGGTGTCGATCATCGGCTCTGTTGTCGAAAGGAGGCTGAGATATGCAAGCTTTGGTAACTGATCTCGGCTTCGACGTATTATTCAAGGGCACGAATTTCACGCGATTGCTCGGCGGCATGTGGGTCACGCTGAAAATCAGCCTGATCTCCGTCGCATTATCCATCGTTCTGGGAATTTTGCTCGGCGTCGTCATGACGTTCAAAAACCCAGTGACAAAGGCGATCTGCCGTGTCTATCTGGAGATCGTGCGGATCATGCCGCAGCTGGTGCTGCTGTTCATCGTCTACTACGGCTCGGCACGGCTGATCGGGCTGAAATTTGAACCTGAATTCGCCGCAGTCATCGTATTCACCTTCTGGGGCACCGCCGAGATGGGCGACCTCGTCCGCGGCGCCTTACAGAGCATTCCGAAACACCAATATGAGAGCGCCTACTCGCTGGGGCTGAATCGCAGCCAGACCTATTTCAGCATCGTCATTCCCCAGACCATCCGCCGCCTGATGCCGCTGTCCATCAACCTTGTGACGAGGATGATCAAGACCACGCCGCTGATCGTCATGATCGAGGTGGTCGAAGCGACGAAGGTCGCACGTCAGATCATTGACGCGAATCGCGTAGCGTCCCCTAACGCCGCGTTCGGATTGTTTTTCGTCATATTTGTCCTGTACTTTGCGGTGTGCTGGCCGATCAGCCTGCTCGCTTCGCATCTGGAAAAGAAATGGAGTAACTGATCATGGCAGATACGGTTTTGACCATTAACAATATAAATAAGTCCTACGGCGATAACCTGATTCTCAACGGACTGAGCCTTGACGTCCATAAGGGCGAGGTCATTGTCATCATCGGTCCCTCCGGCTGCGGCAAGTCGACCCTGCTCAGATGTATCAATGCGCTCGAGCCGATCCAAGGCGGCGAGATTCGTCTTGACGGCGAACTGATCGACGGCAACAGCCGCAATATCGCTCAGATCCGTCAGAAGATTGGTATGGTATTCCAGAACTATGAGCTGTTTCCTCATAAGACCGTTTTGCAGAATATCATACTTGCGCCAATGAAGGTGCAGAAGCGCAGCAAAGACGAGGTCACTGAGGAAGCCGAACAGCTTCTGGAGCGCGTCGGATTGCTTGATAAAAAGGATAGTTATCCGCGTCAGCTCTCCGGAGGTCAGAAGCAGCGTGTCGCGATCGTCCGAGCGCTGTGTATGCATCCTGAGATCATGCTGTTTGACGAGGTAACGGCAGCGCTTGATCCTGAGATGGTGCGCGAGGTGCTCGACACCATGTTGGAGCTTGCAAAAAACGGCAGCACGATGCTGATCGTGACCCATGAGATGAACTTCGCACGCGCAATCGCCGACCGTGTGATCTTCCTCGACGGAGGGGAGATTGTCGAGGAAGCTGATCCCGAAGACTTTTTCACCTATCCGAAAACGGAACGTGCGCAAAAATTCCTGGACACCTTCGAGTACGAATCCGTGAAGCACCACGATAATGAATATTGAATAATTGACGGAGGGCTCCGCCATCATCCGATTTTATAATGAACGAGCAGACGAGAGTCTGTGAGAAACCGAAATTATTCATTCTTAAGTTTTCAGTATTCAGTTTTAAGTAACTTCCCGCCTATACCGTACACAATGTACGATATAAATATATGGCTTACGCCGGAAAGAAGAATGTATATGAAGAACACAAAACTATTTAAGCTGTTAGCAGTCGTTATAGCCGTCATCATGGTTGTCGGCGTAATGGCGGCATGCAGCAAGGCGACCGATGCTGACAAGGGCGTTACAGAGGCTGTCGCAGATGCGTCGAATAACGCTGATAACGGCGATTCTGATGATACCATCTACCGCACACTCGATCAGATCAAGAAGAGCGGCAGCATCAAGATCGGCGTTTTCTCCGATAAAAATCCGTTCGGCTTTGTAGATGAAAACGGTGAGTATCAGGGTTATGATGTATACTTTGCACGCCGTATCGCTAAAGATCTGGGCGTAGAAGTCGAGTTTGTGTCCACCGAAGCCGCCAATCGTGTAGAAGCACTACAGACCGGTAAGGTCGACATCATCCTCGCGAACTTCACCGTCACTGAGGAACGCGCACAGCAGGTCGACTTCGCTCTTCCGTACATGAATGTTGCGCTGGGCGTTGTATCTCCCTCTGATAAAGCTATCACCGACCTGAGTCAGATCGGCACAGACGACGCGGTCATCGTCATATCCGGCACTACTGCCGAGATTTATCTTGAGGAAAATAATCCTGAGATCACTCTGAAGAAGTACGATACCTACTCCGACGCAAAGACCGCTTTTGAGAACGGTCAGGGCGTTGCTTGGGCAAACGACAACACCGAGGTCATCGCATACGCGAACACTGTTGACGGCTACACTGTCGGTATCCCGAAGCTCGGTTCGGACGATACCATCGCTCCCGCTGTCACCAAGGGCAACGAAAGCCTGCTCAACTGGATCAATGATGAGATCAAGTACCTTGCCGACGAGCAGTTCTTCCACAAGGATTATGAGGAAACGCTGGTAGACACCTACGGCAAGGACTACGAAGAAGAGCTTGTCGTAGAGGGTGGCGTTATCAAGTGATTTTCTCCCGATAACATAACAGAACATTCTGGCGTTGGCTTTGTCCGGCGTCAGAATGTCCGCATTTAGAGGTGAATTATCATGTCAGATACCTTCAAAAAAGATTCCTATGGCTTCCATACCCGAGCGGTGCACACCGGTAACGCCGTTGACAAAGAAACCGGCGCGGTCAAGCGACCGATCACGATGGCAAACTCGTATGAGCTGCCGTATGATCCGACAAATATGAACTGGTCATCGGCAGAGGGAAATCTATACACCCGCAACGGCGGCGCGAATCAGAAGTACTTACAGGAAAGGCTCGCTTCCCTCGAGGGCGGCGAGGATTGTATCGTGCTTGCTTCAGGCGTAGCGGCATTATCGGGACTGTTCTTCTCGCTGCTGAAAGCAGGCGATCATGTTGTCTTTTCCAGTGTGACCTATATCGCTGTTTATCGTTTACTCAATGAATTGTTCAACGAAAAGTTCGGAGTTGAGACAACCATCGTCGATACGACGGACTTGGACGCGGTCAAAGCTGCAATCCGCCCGAATACGAAGCTGATTCACATTGAGACGCCTGGAAATCCTACTATATCCGTTACGGATATTAGTGCTCTTGCGGCTATCGCTCACAAAAACGACGCTCTGCTGTCGGTGGATAATACCTTTGCTTCTCCATATAATCAGCGTCCGATCGAGCTTGGCGCAGACTTCAGTGTTGAAAGCCTGACGAAGTACATCAACGGTCACGGTGACGCAATGGGCGGTGCGATCATCGGTAAAAAGGAATATCTTGATATCATCCGCGCACAGGCACAGGTAAATCTCGGCGGTACGATCAGCCCGTTCAACGCGTGGCTGATCATGCGCGGCTCAGTGACCTTACCTCTGCGGATGAAGCAGCATAATGAAAACGCATTGAAAATAGCTAAATGGCTGGAGGAACGGCCCGGCGTCAGCTTTGTATCCTATCCGGGACTTGAGAGCCATCCGCAGCACGAGATTGCCCTCAGACAGATGGCCCCCGGTTTCGGCGGTGTGCTGTCCTTCGGACTGAAGGCTGATCACGATACACATAATCAATTTGTCAGTCATCTGCGCGTCATCACCAACGCGGTGTCACTCGGACATGACGCAAGCTTGATCGTTTTCTTGGGAGAGAACGATGAGCGTCAACACCTTTATCCCGAACGGTTTCATAACGGTTTTTTCCGTTTCAGCGTAGGAATCGAAGATGCCGACGATCTGATCGAAGATCTGCGTCAGGCGTTGGAAAAAGTCGGATTGTAATTCGCACGAAGTTACAGAAATTACTTGTAAAACATTTAGGCAGAATGACAAATCTGTATTTAACCTATTGACAAAGTAGGTAAGTAGGGTTATAATTCAATAACAATCCAACGAAAGGAGATACAACCATGACTACAATACTTCTCACCTGTACTATGACGATGATGTGGATGTGCGGTATGATGTATCGTGCTATGGTTCGTTATGCTCTGAAACAGTGTTGATTTCTGTCAGCTTAAGGGGAGCGTAACGCGCTCCCCTTAATTTTTTTCACTAAGGAGATTTGTATGAATACCACAAGATTTCTGATATCCTCCAACCTTTACAGCAAACGAATGTGGCTGTGATCTGAATAACGGAAGCCTTTATATATTTAATCTGATTTCGAAGCAGAAATCAAATCATCATTCATTTCACAGCCATATTTTATTTTAAGGAGATATTATTATGAAAAAACTCTTATCCGCTTTACTGATCGCCACACTCGCACTCACATCCGTCGTCGCTCTGACCGCTTGCTCAAACAGCGCGAACAGCGCCGGAGATAACGCTACCGAAGCACCTGCAAACGCATCCTCTGTCACCATTGCCATCCCGAACGATACCACCAACGAAGCCCGCGCTCTGCTTCTCTTACAGGAGCTCGGCTACATCAAGCTAAAGGCTGACGCAGGTATCACAGCGACCCCCAGAGATATCGAAGATAACCCGAAGAACATCGAGTTTGCTGAGATTGAGGCGGCTCAGCTGCCGTCCGCTCTGAAGGACTATGACTATGCCGTCATCAACTCCAACTACGCAATCGACGCAGGACTGAATCCCGTCAAGGATTCGCTGGGTATCGAAGGCTCCGCGTCTGCTTACGTCAACATCATCGCTGTCAAGGCAGGCAACGAGAACGAGCCTAAGATCAAGGCGCTGGTCGCCGCAACTGAGTCCAAGAAGGTCGTCGATTATATCAACGAGAACTACGACGGCGCAGTTGTACCGGTCGTTGAGAATCCCACCGACGGCTATGATTCTTCTATCAATTACGACGTATTAAAGGGTGAGAGCATCACGATCGCCGCATCTCCCACGCCTCATGCCGAGATCCTTGCGATCGTCAAAGACATCCTCGCCGAGAAGGATATCACCCTTAAGATCACCGAGTTCACCGACTATGTACAGCCCAACCTCGTCGTCGATAACGGCGAACTTGACGCGAACTACTTCCAGCACGTTCCGTATCTGGACGACTTCAACGCCGAGAACGGTACATCTCTGGTATCCGTTGCGGGCATCCATGTTGAGCCGATCGGTCTTTACGGCGGCAATCAGAGCAGCCTTGACGCCCTGAAATAATTTTGATACGCATATGCACCGAGCCTGTGCTCGGTGCATACTGTCTGTTTAAAGGAATGATCCTATGATAGAACTGAAAAATATATCCAAGACCTTTCGGACGTCTGACAGCACCGTCGAAGCGCTGAAAAACGTCAGTATCACTGTAAACGACGGCGATATCTTCGGCATCATCGGTATGTCCGGCGCGGGAAAATCGACCCTTGTGCGATGTATCAATATGCTCGAACGCCCCGACGAAGGCGCGGTGCTGATCGACGGTGTGGACGTAGGCAGTCTGAAAAGCAAAGACCTGCGCAATACCCGCCGCGAGGTAACGATGATCTTTCAGGGCTTCAATTTGCTGATGCAGAGAAGCTGTCTGAATAACGTTATGTTCCCGCTGGAACTGGCAGGTGTGAAAAAGGCGGATGCTAAAAAGCGCGCATTGGAACTGCTGGAGACCGTCGGTCTGCCCGATAAGGCGAACGCCTATCCCGCACAGCTCTCGGGCGGTCAGCAGCAGCGCATCGCGATCGCGAGAGCACTTGCCACCGACCCGAAGGTACTGCTGTGTGATGAAGCGACCTCTGCGCTTGACCCAAAGACCTCACACGCTATCCTCAGCCTGATTCGTGAGATCAATGAAAAGCTCGGCATCACCGTCATCATCATCACCCACCAGATGAGCGTTATCGAGGAGGTCTGCAATAATGTCGCGATTCTCGACCACGGTGAGGTAGCCGAACAGGGACGTGTTGTCGATATTTTTACCCACCCTAAGAGTCAGGCGGCAAAGCGGCTCGTCTTCCCCGAGGGTGAGCAAGAGATCCTTGTCGAGAACTCCGCCTACCGTCTGCGCGTGATCTTCGGCGGTGCGAAGGCGGCAGGCACCCCCCTTATTGCCCGGCTCGCTAAGGAAAAAGGTATCGAGGCGAATATCCTCGGCGCGTCGACAAAAGCTGTCGGCGACAAGGCATACGGCAATATGCTACTGTCTTTTGCGGATGAAGAGAGTAAAGATCAAGCAATAGCATTTTTGAAGGATATCGAGGATATCTCGGTAGAGGAGGCGTGAGTATGGCTGAATTTTTTGCATCCAAAGACTGGCTGGAAGCGGTCGATATCGTCAAGACCGAGGTACCGCTTGCCATCTGGGAAACCCTATATGTTACGCTGATCTCCACCCTGATTGCGCTCATGATCGGTCTGCCGTTGGGCGTACTGCTTGCAGTCGGCGACAAGGACGGTATCATTCCCTTGCCCGCGCCGCTCAGGCATTTTCTGAATATCCTGATCAACCTGCTCCGTTCGGTACCGTTTCTGATCCTGATCGTCGTAGTCGCGCCGTTAACAAGGCTGATTATCGGCAAGGCGTTTGGTACGGCTGCGTCCATCGTACCGTTGGTTATCGCGGCGTTTCCGTTTATCGCGCGTCTGGTCGAAAGTTCTGTCCGCGAGGTCAACCCGAATATCATTGAGATGGCGCAGAGCACCGGCGCGTCGCCCTTCCAGATCATCACCAAAGTGCTAATCCCCGAGAGCGTCCCGAGCCTGATTTCGAACATCACCATCGCCCTGACAACCATCCTCGGCTATACCGCTATGAGCGGCGCGATCGGCGGCGGAGGTCTGGGCAAGCTTGCCATCAACTACGGCTACTACCGTTACAAATACCTCGTGATGATCATTACCGTTATACTGCTGATCCTGCTCGTACAGCTGTTCCAGTCGATCGGTACAAAGCTGTCGGTAGTCTCGGATAAACGATTAAAGAAAAAATGAAAGGAATTTGAAATGAAAATAATCGAAACAAAAAACGCTCCTGCTGCAATCGGTCCTTACTCTCAGGCTGTTGTCTTCGGCGGTCTGATCTACACCTCCGGTCAAATTTCCATTGATCCTGCAACAGGCAGGATAGAAACCTATACGATAAAAGGTCAGACCGAGCAAATCATCAAGAATCTGTCGGCGATATTAACTGAGGTGGGCAGCAGCCTTGACAGCGTGATCAAAACGACCTGCTATTTGAAGGATATCAGGGACTTCGGTGTATTCAACGAGGTCTACGGCAAGCATTTCACCTCAAAACCCTCACGCAGTTGTGTAGAGGTATCGAACCTGCCAAAGGGCGCGCTCGCGGAGATTGAGGTCATCGCCGAGGTGGAAAAGAGATGAGGTTATGAAAGCACTGTCGATACAAGAATACATTGATCTGAGGGATGAAAGCCGGGAGCACTTCGGTGTGACGCTGCATCTGCACGATCACTGCACATCGCAGTATCTTTCTTCGGACGGGCAACCGTTTGATGACCGCTACAGCGCCTATCTGCTTGATTATTTTGACAGCAAAAAACTCAGCGCAACGATCTCCAACGACAGAACCGGCGTTTTGATTCTACCGAAAGGATTATGATTATGAGACTTGCAATGGCACAAGGCAGCATGAGCCGTTCGCTGTCTGAGAATCTGGAAAAATCTGTTGATGATATGAGGATGGCTGCAAAAAGCGGAGCAGATATGATCATCTTTCCCGAATTGCAGCTTTCACCCTTCTTTCCGAAATATCGGAACGGCAACGCTGACGAATACCTTCTGACTTTGCAATCAGAGGAAATCAACAAACTCCGGCAAGCATGTAAAGAACTTCGGTTGTGGGCGTCACCGAATGTCTATTTATCCCTCGACTCAAAGAAATATGACGCATCGCTGATGATAAACGACAAGGGAGAGATTGTCGACATTTCCAAGATGGTACATATCTATCAGGCGGAGCATTTCTATGAGAAGGATTATTACACGCCTTCCGACGATGGCTTCAAGGTATATGACACACCCTTTGGAAAAATCGGTATTGTCATCTGTTTTGATCGGCATATTCCCGAGAGTGTCAGGATGTGCGCCGCTCAGGGAGCTCAGTTAATCATTATCCCAACGGCGAATCTGACAACGGAAAATCAAGAACTATTTGAATGGGAAGTAAGAGTACAGGCATACCAGAATCTGGTCTATATCGCTATGTGCAACCGTGTCGGAAAAGAAGACGATCTGATTTTTTGCGGGCGATCTATACTTGCGTCTCCCGACGGAGAGAAAGTGTTTATGGCTGATTACAAAGAACAGCTTATTACTTTAGATGTAGATTTGAGAGGGGTTCAAAAAGTCCGCAGTGCCAGACCGTGGATCGAAGAATTCTGCTCAACTATAGTCACGCAAAACAAAAGGGAGGACGATCATGCCGAAATATGATTTTGATATCCTAAATGACCGCCGTATCCCCGGCGATGTAAAGTATCAGTCAATCAACGGGCTGAGCGACTTTATTCCGATGTGGGTGGCGGATATGGATTTTAAGACCGCTCCGTGTGTTGAAAACGCGTTCAATCAGGTCGCGAGACACGGCATCTACGGCTATCAGAATGTGGATGATGAATATATCGAATCGGTGCGCACATGGTACAGCCGGCGCTTTTCCTGTGAGATACAGAACGAGTGGATATTGCCCTCTCCGGCGGTGATGTACTCGGCAGCCTGTTCTATCAGGGCGCTGACAAAAGAGGGTGATTCCGTACTGATTTTTGAGCCGGTCTACTATCCTTTTGCTAAGGTCATAAAGAATAACCGTCGTCGATTGATTATCTCTGAATTGAAACAAACAGAAGGATACTATGAAATCGACTATGAAGATTTTGAGAGCAAAATAAAGGAAAACAATGTCAAGGCTATATTGTTCTGCTCCCCACACAATCCCGTCGGAAGAGTGTGGACGAAAAAGGAACTGAAACACCTCTGTGAAATCTGTCTGCGCCATCATGTGTATATCATATCGGACGAGATACACGCTGATCTGGTTTGTCGACCTTGTCGGTATGTTCCGATCGCTTCCTTATCGGATGAAGCCGCTGCCGTCACCGTGACCTGCTCAGCGCCGACAAAAACCTTTAATCTTGCGTCTGTTCAGGTTTCCAACATGATTATCCCGAATGAGCATATTCGTAAATCGGTGCAAAGAGAAATGCTCGCAAACTGTCAGTATGGAGTCAACGCATTTGGTATTGCGGCAACAAAAGCGGTATATACTGAAGGTGAAGCGTGGCTTGACGAGTTGCTCTGTTATCTTGATGAAAGCCGTACGATACTAGCCGAGGCGTTTCCTCAGGACAGCCCGATCAGTGTATTGAAGCCGGAGGGTACCTATCTCGCGTGGCTCGATTGTCGAGGACTCGGATTATCAGACAACATGCTGTATAATCGTTTTCTGCTGGATGCAGGCGTTCGTCTGCATAAGGGAGTGACCTTCGGTAAAGCAGGCAGCGGCTATATGCGCCTCAACTTTGCGTGTCCGCACAGCGTGTTGAAAGACGCTGTGGGCAGAATCCAAAAAACATTTTTGTAACAGGTATCGTTATGTTGAATCAGTTTTCAAGAATCCAACTCGTTTTCGGAGAAGAAGCAATGAAAAAGCTCTCGTCATCCCGTGTAGCCATCTTTGGCGTCGGCGGAGTCGGAGGATACACTGCAGAAGCGCTCGTACGTTCAGGTATCGGTGCACTCGATCTGATCGATGATGACAGAATCTGCCTGACGAATATCAACCGCCAGATATTCGCGACCCGAAGTACCGTCGGACAGTATAAGGTCGACGTTGCCAGGGCACGGATTCTCGATGTTAACCCCGACTGTCAGGTGCGCATTTATAAAACCTTCTATATGCCGGACACAAAGGATGAATTTGACTTTACGCAGTACGACTATATCGTTGACGCGATCGACACCGTCAAGGGTAAGCTCGAGCTGGTACAGAACGCACAGGAGGCGGGAACGCCGATCATCAGCTCGATGGGAGCCGGCAACAAGGTAGAGCCTACTCTGTTTGAGGTCGCGGACTTGTTCGATACTTCGGTATGTCCGCTGGCGAGAGTCATGCGGTACGAATGCCGCCGACGCGGGATCAAGAGGCTGAAGGTGGTCTATTCCAAAGAAAAGCCGATCCGACCGCTGGAGGATATGTCCATCAGCTGCAGACTCCACTGTATCTGTCCGCCCGGCACCGCCAGAAAGTGTACCCAGCGCAGAGATATTCCCGGCTCGGTCGCCTTTGTACCGTCTGTGGTCGGGCTGATCATCGCCGGCGAGGTCATCAAGGATCTGTGCAGCTTTGACAGGGAAAACAGATAACTACAATAAGGAGATCATATATGAAAAAACATAAGGGAATTACCGTAGACGGTAAAAGGTGGATACCGACGATACAGGATTGGTCATGGATCATCACGATCGTATGGATGACGGCAGCTAATTTTTATTCTCCGTTTGGTCTGTTCGGTTTTGTTTGTATGTTCTCTCCGGTGCTTATTGCGCTGTCCGGCAGAGGAAAAATGCACTGCGCCCGCATCTGTCCGCGCGGTTCGCTGATCGGAAAGATCGGAAGCGTCGTCAACCTTGGCTTGCCGCGTCCGAAGCTGTATGAGAAGCCCTGGTTTCGTCCGTTGCTGTGGTCGGGGATGATGGGCGGATTTGCCGTCATGCTGATTTTGGTGATTCCGCAGGGTGCATTTGCGTTAGGGCGCGCGGTATTGATCTTTATGGAGGTTGCGACTGTACTCGCTATCCTCAACGGCGTCCTGTTCACGCCGCGCCAGTGGTGTACCATCTGCCCGATGGGTTTCACCTCGGGAAATCTCAGAGATATGAGGAAAAAGCTGTCAAAAACCTAAGTAACTCTGATCAATCGATGGTTTGTCAAAAGAAAAAACGTCCGATGCAGTACCTGCGACCGCATCGGACGTTTTCTGTTATCAATTGTTTTTTCCGTAATCAGTATCAAATATTATAAAACCACGATTCATCCGGTTAACAGAAAACGTCCACCGGATCGGATCGATCCTCGGCGAACGTTCGTTTTTTTGCTCAGTTATCTCACAAAGGGTGTGGTATACTCCTCGTTGATTTCGGCAATCTCCTTCAGCCCATCGATATATGGCTGATAGATAGCTTCGATCCTCCCACCACCACGATTGTCACAACCGGAGCAGAACTCGCATTCCGCTCCGCAGCTCCCCCACAGAGCCTTTTTCACGATCTCCTCGCGTTCCTCACGGGTGGTATCTTTAATCAATATCGATTTCATAACGTTAAAACTCCTTTTGACAACACTTTCGAAAATATTGTTTGAGTTTATTATAATTCAGTCTGTGACAGTCCTGCTATTCTTCTTAATTCAAATATATAGTTCCCAAAACTATAAACGTTCATACCACGCATCCTATTCTAATTGTACTATAAACTGCGTTATACAAGATTTCAACCTTTTTTCGGTAAAAAAAAGTAGAGCTTTGTTATTTCCACTATTATTAAATTATACTATTCCAAGAAAAATTAAGAAAGGTTGCTTATATTGAAAACCTCAAGCTCAGTGTTAAGATGACAACAGAAATATACGCAGATACACAGTAGCGGGGATGACACATCAGTCGTCCCCGCTGTTCGCGTTCGTTGAGATATTCTTCCTCTGCCATAAACGGGGACTCGAAGAATGATTCGAAGCGAAATACAGACGATTGTGAGCATTTGTGAAGGGGTTGTGAGCAGATATTTGTTTGGCTTTTTTACATGTTATCATTCAGAAAGAGTACAATGGGCAGGGACAGATGATTGATGATTCATCTGCCCCTGCCCTCGTAGTTGTGTAGCAAAAATAAAAATTGTGTGTCGCTCGTCCTCATCGGCTGTACTCGGTAGGCGCATCCGGTAGGTGCGCCTTGACCTCATGTCGCCGTTCGTCCTCTCCCCACCGCATAGGGATGCGTCGGGGACCCCGTTACCTCTCTCGAGGTGTTCGTATGTTACCTTACATATCACAAAATTGCAAGTCTTTCTATGAAAAAAGTTCATCAAAAAATGAGTAGCCTAACAAAGAACAAGGCAACCGGTATCAGTTGAATAAAAATAGAACTTTTTGTTTCAAAGCTATTGACAACAGATTACAAATATGTTATTCTTTCGGTGTTAAAACATTCTGTTTCAAAGTGTGCTTTGTTAGTTAGGTGAGTTTATGGGTAAGAAAAGAACTGAAAGATACAGCGGAATAGTTGAATATATCAATCAGTATTATGCTGAGAATATGCGCTATCCTTCTGTCAGAGATATCGTAGCAGGAACGGGAGTTCCTCTCTCTTCTGTCCATCGTTACCTCAAAGAGATGAACGAAAACGGCGTGCTTCAATATGACGGTCGAAGAAGTATCAATACAACAGAGATGGGTATGGAAAGCCCCTCAAGGTATATGAAAGTCCTCGGCTATGTCTCCTGCGGTGAAGGTCAGGAAGAGGAAGAGACGGTCATCGAGTATATCCGTATGCCTGAGAGCATTGTCGGCAAAGGTAACTTCTTTGCGCTGATCGCAAAGGGTGAATCCATGATTGACGCAGGTATCCACCCCGGAGATTATGTCATTGTAAGGCAACAGAATACTGCCGAAATCGGCGATTATATCGTCGCTTTATACGAAGGCAAGAATAATCTGAAACAGCTCATTAAAGAGGACGGACGGTATATCCTCC
>DGUQ01000124.1 GCA_002394725.1 Ruminococcaceae bacterium UBA4306 | reverse complement strand
TTTCTGTTCAGATGCATGACAACGAAGAACTCAGTCGACAAAATCGATTTGACTATTTGAATAAAATACGGTATAATAAACTGGATAACATGAACAACAACGAAGCCGAAGAAAAAGGAAGTGAAGCAATGCCTCAGGTTCGTACCAATGATGAAAGGATCCAACAGCTGGCAAACAGCTGTGTTCAGAACGACAATATCGATAAAGAGCTGTATTCCAAATATAATGTCAACATCGGTCTGCGCGATCTCAACGGTCGCGGTGTGCTGACCGGTCTGACGGATATCAGCGAGATCCGCCAGAATAAGATCGTGGACGGAAAGGCTGTCCCCACCGACGGCAAGCTTTTTTACCGCGGTGTGAATATCGAAGATATCATAGCCGGCTGTCACCGCGACAAGCGCCTCGGATTTGAGGAAGTGACCTATCTGCTCCTGTTCGGCAAGCTCCCGAATAAAGAGGAGCTCGACGGCTTTATGGAGCTGCTGTCCGATTCGCGCGTATTGCCCAAGCACTTTGTGCGCGACGTCATCCTCAAGGCGTCCGGAAAGGATATGATGACCGCGTTGGCAAAGGCGGTGCTGACCTTAGCCTCGTATGACAACGACGTCATGAACCTCGAGATCGATAACGTCCTGCGCCAGTGCCTGAAGCTGATTTCGCTCTTTCCGCTGCTGACCGTCTATTCCTATCAGGCGTACAATCACTATTCCAACGGCGAGAGCCTGTTCATCCATAATCCCGAGCGCTGTGAGCACACGGCGGAGATCCTGCTCAGTACCCTGCGCGAGGATCGCAAATTCACCGCGCTGGAGGCGGAGGTACTGGATATGGCGCTGATGCTCCACGCGGAGCACGGCGGCGGTAATAACTCCACCTTCACCACCTGCGTCGTCACCTCCTCGGGCACCGACACCTATTCCGCGATCGCGGCGGCGCTGTGCTCGCTGAAGGGTCCCAAGCACGGCGGCGCGAATAAGCGCGTGATGGGCATGATGAATGAGATCAAGTATCAGGTCAAGGATTGGACGGATGACGACGAGATCGCCGCTTATCTGAACCGTATCCTGTCGAAGGAAGCGTTCGACCGCAGCGGTCTGATCTACGGTATCGGTCACGCGGTCTACTCCATCTCCGACCCCCGTGCCCGCGTCTTCAAGGGCTTTGTCGAAATGCTCGCCGAGGAAAAGGGAATGACCGACGAATACGGCTTGTACAGCCGTATCGAGCGCTTGGCTCCCATCGTGATCGCCGAGCACCGCAAGATGTATAAGGGCGTATCCGCCAACGTGGACTTTTATTCGGGCTTTGTGTACAAGATGCTCGGCTTGCCCGAGGAGCTGTATACCCCGATCTTTGCCGTGTCGCGTATCGCCGGATGGAGCGCTCACCGCATCGAGGAGCTCCTGAACGTCAAGAAGATCATCCGACCTGCCTATATGAGCGTTTGTGAGGAGAAGGATTACGTCAATTTAAGCGATAGATAAACGTTTGGAGCCGTGGGGAAACCGCGGCTCTTTTGACAACGTCAAACTGATGCTAGCAGGACGACTTTTAAAAGACTATGCAAAACCTACTGAAACGAAAATGGGTCGCGATGCTCGCGGCGGTGCTGTGTACCGTGCTGTGGGGCTCGGCGTACCCTGTCATCAAATACGGATATCGAGAGATTGAGATCGCCACGGTCGCGGATAAGCTGATGTTTGCCGGAGCGCGCTTTGTGCTGGCAGGGCTGATGGTATTTGTCTTTGCGTGGTGCAAGAACCGTCGTGTGCCGACCGTCCCGAGGGATCGCGTCGGCGGCGTGCTGCTCTACGGCGTTCTGCAGACGGGCTTGATGTACATCCTCAACTACATCGGCGTTGCCAATACCACGGCGACCAAGACCTCGATCATCACGGCGGCGTCGGCGTTCTTTGCCGTATTGTTTGCGCCGCTGTTCTTTCAAGGGGAACGTCTGACAGTCCGGAAGGTCATCGGTGTGCTGATCGGCATGACGGGAATTATTCTTGTGAACAACACCGCGCTGGACGGCTTTTCCTTCATGGGGGAGGGGTTGGTGCTGATCTCCATGCTGCTCAACACAGCAGGCTCCTTTGTCGGCAAGCGTGTGTCAAAGGGTATCGTCTATGAGAGCACCGCTTATCAGCTCGGCTTCGGCGGCATGATGATCCTGTCGATCGCCCTGATTATGGGCGGACGTTTTCCGCTGACATGGCAGAGCGTCGGGATCGTGCTGTTCCTCGCCTTTGTGTCCGCGGCGGCATTCACGCTGTGGACGGCGCTGCTCGTCCTGCATGAGGCAGGTCAGATATTGGTGTTCAATATGCTGATCCCCGTCACGGGCGCGCTGTGGTCGTATGTGATCCTCGGCGAGACTCGGATCTTTGAGCCGCTGTATATCGTCAGCATCGTCCTCACCGCGGTGGGGATCGTGCTGGTGAACCGACCGGCAAAATCAAAAACATAACAGAACGGAGGAAAACATTCTTTTGTTTTCCTCCGTTTCCTGTTATAATCGGGCAAAAGTCGCGTAAAAAATCAA
>DGUQ01000013.1:14220-18628 GCA_002394725.1 Ruminococcaceae bacterium UBA4306 | reverse complement strand
TCCCATTCCTTCATATTGACGCGATCGGGATGAATGATCGCGGATAACTTGAACTTGCCGTCGACGATCCGGAACGCTTCTTCCAGATAGTGGGTATCATACTGGGGATGGGAATACCAGGTGGTGTCCACGTAGCCCAGCTCGATATACTGGAAGTCTTCGTTGGTAAAATGATCGACAACATATTTGAGATATTCCAGACCCTGATCGTAATTCAGCAGTCCGTCATATTCGATATTTTCTCTGAGGGTTACATCCATTAATTCCATGATGATTTTCCGTATACACGGACGGCAGACGCCGCCTCGTGCTTCCTTTCTATATCATTATGCCGTATTATTTTGCCTTAGGGGACTGCACAGCCTCCGGATAGTAGGTATCGATCATTCTCTTGACCAGCGACACCTGCTTCGCGCGCTGCTTTGCGTCCGCGACGGTCGTATCCCAGCTGTGGGTCTTTGCGACGGAACCGCCGGTCTTCAGATAAACGGGAGCGGCGATCCTGACGATCTCGGGCGCCTCATAGTGGCGGATAAAGCCGCCGCTGGACTTGGGATTCTCTGTGTGGCAGTCAAGCGGAATATCGACCGCCTGACGCATGGCGCCGAGCATCGGGAGCTGATAATCCCTGACAGGATTGATCGAATCCGCGCCGAGCGTTTCCAGCAGCTTGCAGGAGCAGGGATTGCCGTGACCGCAGTGAGCGGAGATCTTGAAATGGCAGTCCGCCGGGATCTCGCCTGCCTTGCGCATCTCGTTGAGGAGCCACAGACAGCCCTCGTCATATACCATAAAGCCGCGGCAGCCTAACGCCGCTCCGCGCTTGACCTCCTCGACGGCTCTGATGATCTGCTCCTGACCGCGCAGGCGGTAGCCGATCCTCTTGCCCTCCTCCGTATGTACCGAGGCGCTGGTATCGGTGGTCGCTCTGGGGCCGATCGCCAAGATCAGCTCCGCTTTAGCTTGCTTTGCCAGTTCGACCATCTGCATGATCTCGTTATCCGTCAGCATCATGATGCCTTTGGTCTGTGTAACGCGGTGAAGCTCGATGCCGAGGCGGCTCATCTCTTCGAGCAGCGCCTCCATCACGTTCGGTCCCTGGATCCCGGGCACCTCAAAGCGGTACTGACCGCCGTCCTCAAATCTCTTTTCCGAGGTCGGCAGCTGATACGCGTCGCCCCCGGGAAGTCCGATCGACTTCAAAAACTCTCTTGTCCGATCCATTGAGTTCATCTTATACCCTCCTGATTATCCCTTAAAATAAAGATCCTTGCGCATGACCGAGTTTCCGTCCGGATCATACGCGTTGATATGATTCATCGCGTAGGCGATTTTTCCTTCCATTTCTTGCGGTGTATTTCCCTGCGCGACAAATGCCGCGATACGGGAGCTGCTGGCTCTCGAGTCGTCGATCACGGTGCCGGACGTCCTGTGGTAATGGATCGAGCGGATCACGCCCTCCTCAATCAGCTCCTCGGCGCCCTCCAGCCTGTCGAACGTTCCCGGGATCCCGTAAATGTTGTTGACAGAGAAGAAGGTGTTTACCGGGTGGTATACCGGCGTAATGGGGTGCTCCAGATAGGAGTCGATCGTCGCAGAAATAATGTCAAAGCCCGTGTTGTCGCGGATCGTCTCATAGCTGATACCGCCGCCGACGCGCGGAGCGAATTCGATGATATTGATCTCGTCGCCGTTACACATCGCCTGAACATGCAACGGGGTGTTGTTCAGCCCGTAGGCTCTCGCGATGGCGTTTGCGGCGTCCTTGATTTTCGCGGTTGCCGTTTCGGTGATTCTGGGCGGCGTCAGCGTCGCGTAGCACTTCAATACCTGACGCTCTCCCTCGATCACGCTGAGACGCTCCGAGATCATGATGATATGCGCCTCATGGTTTTCGATAAAGCAATACGCGCTGACCTCCGCGCCTTGGGCAACCTCCTCGATGATCGTCCTGCCGGTACGGCTGACGTTGCACGCCTCATTCCAGAAGCGCTCCAGCTCATCGCTGTTATTCGCCCTCTTGACGCCCGAAGCGGCACAGCTGTCGGCAGGCTTCACCATCACGGGGAAGCGCAGATCGATATCGCCGATCTCGCTGCCTGCCTCCAGATAGACATGCTTGGTGGTGGGGACGCCGTATTGCCGCATCATCGCCTTCATATGACCCTTATTTGTGATGTTTTGCGCGACCTCATAGGAATAGGGCTTTGTCAGTCCCATCTTTTCGGCTACATAGCAGGCGGTGATGTTCGCCTGATCGACACAGGCACTGATCACCAGAGAGGCGTTGACCGCCTCGGCAACCTCAAGCACCTTTTGGGGATCCATGGTGCTCTCCTGTACATGCAGGTCGGCGTGATCCTTCGCGGGGGGATGGTTGAGATAGTCAACCAATATCACATAATAGCCTCTGCTTTTGAGCTGATGAATCAGCTCGATATGCGGATTGGTTCCGCCCAAAACGATCGCCGTAGGCTGACCGCTGTAATTCGGTAACTCAATTTTCATTGTATCTGCTCCAATCTTGCACTGATACCGGACTGCTCCGCCAGACGGTTAATGTTCAAAGCCTCTTCGTCCGCGATGAAAACCGCGTCCTTCTGCTCTGCCATCCGTTTGAACTGGGGTTCACCCGGCAGCATCACGGCGCCCTCGTCGCCGCACGCCTTCACCGCGCTGCGGAAAATCTCCGATTTATGATCAAGCTCATCCTGATCAAGGAATCTTTTTGTATCAAAAACGATAAACAGCTGTCCGCAGTTTGAATCGCTCTCCATATTGCTCAGTGGCTTGACGCCGCCGGCAAAAGCGGCGCCGGTCAGCAGCCCGGCAAACAGATCGATAAACAGCGACAGGCCGTATCCCTTGTAGCCGCCGATCGGCAGCAGGCTGCCTTTCAGCGCCTCGTTGGGATCGTCGGTCGGCTGACCGTCGGGGCCGATCGCCCAGTCCGTGGGGATCTTGTCGCCGTTTTTCGCTGCCATCCTGACCTTGCTTCTGGCGACGACGGTCGTCGCCATATCCAGCACAATCGGGAAGCTCTCTTCGCCGCCCGGAAAGCCGAAGCAAATCGGGTTAGTGCCGAAAATCGTCTTTTTGCCGCCGGTCGGCGCGATCGCCGGAGCGGAATTGGCAAATATCACGGACGCCATGCCCTGCTGTGCGGCAAGATAGGCATAATAACCTGCCGCGCCAAAGGTGTTGCCGTTGCGGATACCCACCGCGGCTACGCCGTATTGCTTGGCTTTTTCAACAGCAAGATCGATCGCCTGCCGCGCCGCGACCTGCCCCAGACACCTGTTCGCGTCCAGAACAGCGACAGCGCCGTTATCTGTCACAAGCTCCACCTCATCCTTTGGATTCAGGTGGCCTGATTTGATCTTATTGATGTACATCGGCAGATGGCGGACGCCGTGAGTTGCAATGCCGCACCTGCCGGCATACAAAACCGATTCGGCAAGGATCTCAGCGGATCGCTCACTGACGCCGTATTTTACTAACAACTCGCGCGTTACCTCAGTCACGCAGGAAAAGCTGACCAACATGCTACCGACCTCCTTATCTGCTCCATCTCTTTCTAATCTCAAAGGTGTAATTGCCGCAGCAGGGCGCTCACCGGCTCACTGCCGCAGCTCTGTATCGTATGTATCATGCCGCGAACCTGCTCATGCGTCAGGCAGGCACGGCTTGAAAGACCGAGGAACTTTTGTTCAAATTCCTCTTTGGTGATGGGATTCTCGGGCTCGCCCTTGGCGTAGTCCACGCGCTCGCTCAGCTGTGTGCCGTCCTTGAGCGTCACAGTCACAACAGCCGCGCGCTTGGAGGGAACCAACGCGGTCAGATCGGGATCCTCCCTCACAGTGACCTTATTGATCAGTGAGGCGGCTTGCGGAGCGAAGACCCTCTCCTCGGTAAACGCCTCGGGGCCGCAGTCGCCGTAAAGGCAGGCTGCCGTAACGCCGTACGGGATGCTCTGCTTTGCCGCGCTGACGCCGGAGATCGCCGTGTGATCATGTCCGGCGATGGCGAGATCGTAGGTCTGCACCTCGATCCGCTCCACCTCGTCGGCACGAATGTCCGCGGATGATCTCATCTTGAGCATCGCCTCCATCGGAGCGTGGCAATGACGGCAGGCGGCGTATAATTTCTGATAGATCCCCTCGATCGCGTAGCCTTCGGCAAACAACTGTGCCGGACGCGCCGCGTCTGTCTCTGCTTCAAAAAAACCTCTGGCGCCGTTCAGAATGTCGTCGGCGCCGGTAAAATATCTGCCGTACAGGGCGGCGCTCACGCCGGCAGCGGCAGCGTTCGCCGTATTGTAGGGCTTTTGCTCGGACGAACCGGAAGCCACGCCCAGCAGTCCGGCGGCGCTGGTGACAGCCGCGCTCAGGACATTGCGCGTCTCCTC
>DGUQ01000013.1:0-14030 GCA_002394725.1 Ruminococcaceae bacterium UBA4306 | reverse complement strand
GACCGCGGCGTGCAGCAGGTCGTCCGTTCTGCATTCATACGCCTCGGCTGCTGCCAGCAGCGCGGAAAAGATCGGCGCGCCCAGATGCGTCATCGCGACACGATGGCTGTCGTCCAGTTCCAGAACATGAGCGCTGAACGCGTTGATCATCGCCGCCGTGCGGATGTCGGCAGTAATTGACTGACCGAAAACACGGCAATCACCTTTAACGCGGTTCTCGGTCAGGTAACTTTCATATCTGTTTTTATATACTTTACAGCCGGCGAGCGTCACGAACAGATAATCGGTAAAGCACTCGCGTGCCTTGTCCGTTATTCTCTGTTCAAAGTCCTCGCCGGTCATATCATAGAGCTTTTTGACAAAAGCCTGAGAAACATTCTCCATAAGCATCCTCTGTGCGTCAAAGCGATATCGTAAAGAATATCAAGCTCACTTAGCTTCGTTTCTAGCGTCTATCGCTTCTTGAAGGCTCTGATACCCGTGATGGTCTAAAAACCGCTCCACATACTTATCGGGAACCGATTTGGTATAGATGATGTTGCCCTCTTTATCGTATCCCATAATACCGCCGTGATTCGCGGAGGAGCGCACCTTGGTCGACT
This sequence comes from Ruminococcaceae bacterium UBA4306, assembly GCA_002394725.1. Lineage (GTDB taxonomy): Bacteria > Bacillota > Clostridia > Oscillospirales > Acutalibacteraceae > Ruminococcoides. Next base: position 13,428 of record DGUQ01000013.1, on the reverse strand, counting down.
TTCGGTCAAAGGCCAGCGCGACGATTCTCAGGCACAGCTTTGCGTCGACCGTAAAGCTGCAATTCTCAACATACCACACATAGTTATCCAGACGCTCCTGCCATGAGAGCAAATGATCCACCTTGTGCAGTGAGGGACATTCCAGCCCGGGGCGCACCGCGTAGATCGCCTGATGCCTGTCGTGCAGCCTGTCCACATAGGTATTGATCAGCGGACGCGGACCGATGATGCTCATATCGCCCTTGATGACCGATACAAAGTTCAGCAGCTCGTCCAGACTGGTCTTTCTGACAAAGGAGCCCCATTTGGTGACACGCTGTGAAGGCGGCAGCAGCACGCCGTTAGCGTCCGTTTCGTTGGTCATATTCCGGAATTTATATATGGTAAAAGGCTTTTTATCCTTTCCGATCCTCGTCTGCTTGAAGAGAATCGGAGATCCGACGTCAAAAAACGTGACGATCGCGATGATCAGGTTGATCGGTGAACTGATCACAAATCCGATGATCCCGACCAGCAGATCCAAAAATCGCTTTACATATTTTGTATAAAAGGACACTCTCGGTACCGCGCGAACAATGTTCCTGTTCACTTCCTCAAGGGTATCCTCCCTGATATACGACGCGATCTCTGCCTTCTGCTCAAGTGTAATACCCGTAATGTCTTTCACTGTTCATTTCCCCTCCCTTTGAAATGAGCGCGGCGCTCCTCAAAAGCCGCGGTAAACCCTCTCATTTCATTTTCAGCGCAGGATGATATCACAGATCCTGTCGACGTCGCTGACGTCCAGCTCCTCATATAGGGGGAGGGTAAGGATATTCAGCGATACATCGTGAGCGACAGGCGTTTGCTCGGTGCATATATCACGGTAGCACTTCAGATCGTTGATCGCGGGATAAAAATACTTGCGCGCGTAGATATTCTCTTCCTTGAGCATGGCAAATACGTCATCTCTGCTCTTGCCGAACTTCTCTTTGTCAAAATACACGGCAAAATAAGAATAGTTGTAATCGATCTCCGGCTTTTGCTGACTGAGGACGATCCCGTCAACGCCGCTGAGACGCTGCATATAGCGGTCATACGCCGCTTTGCGTCCGGCAATACAAGCGTCCATGCGCTTCAGATTGCAGATACCCAAGGCAGCCCTGAACTCGTCCATCTTGGCGTTGCCGCCGATCGCGGTGATGGTCTCGGGACCGTGAATACCGAAGTTCTTGAGCTCATGCAGCGGTACGCCGTAGCGCTTGTCGCGGAACGCGACCGCGCCGCCCTCGACGGTGTTGAACACCTTTGTCGCGTGAAAGCTGAACATGGTCGCGTCGCCGAAATTGCCGACGCCCACGCCGTTGTATGTTTCACCAAACGCGTGCGCGCCGTCATAAATCACCTTCAGGTTGTGGCGTTCGGCAATGTTCTCGATCTTATTCACGTCGCAGATATTGCCGTAAACATGGACGGGAATGATTGCGACGGTCTTGTCGGTGATCAGCGCTTCGATCTTATCGGGATCGATACAGTAATCGGATCGCCTGATATCACAGAACACCGGCTTTAGGTTATTGCGTGCGATCGCGTGGGTAGTGGAAACAAAGGTGAACGGTGTGGTGATAACCTCTCCGCCGCCCAGCTGTTCGCCTCTTTCTTTCAGCCCCAGAGCCTGAATCGCCATCTCGAGCGCAAGGTGCCCGTTGGCAAACAGGGATAACTCCGGCACATCGAGATAAGCCATCAGCTGCGACTGAAATCTCTTATAGACCGGACCCATATTCGTCAGGATCCGGCTCTCAAAGATGGGTTTTATCTCTTCTATATAATCATTGATATCAGGCATGGAACTGCGCGTTACATAAATAGCCATGATTCTCCTCCTGTATAAAACGTCTGATGGCTTCCGCAAAAATCATTGCTGCGCGATATCTCCGTGATTGCGCAGAAAATGTTGTTTGGCGGCGTCCACTTCCTCCGGGGTGAGTCTTTGGTTGTGCGTGGTTATCGAAATGACGCCCTCCGTCTCCTGACGGTATCGTTTTTTCATAAAGTCGTCAAAGGTACCGATCTTGCGTGCCGGAACGCCGGCATAAACCGAGTTCGGCTCACAGTCCTTCGTTACCACGCTGCCGGAGGCAATGATCACATTGGGACCGATCCTGGTGTCGTAAAGGATAATGGAATTGCTCCCGATCATCACGTTGTCCATGATCTCGATACAGCCGATCCGTTCCTTGAATCGATAATCCATTCTTTGATCCTCGGGTAGCTTGTTCAGCGTGAAGTCTATCACGTCATGCGTGACAAAATCCGCGTTACGCGCTATTGTTACGTTGTTGTGAATAAAGATGAGCTCCGAATATACCGGGAGCGTACGGGGCATAATACGAACATTCTCTCCTACCATACCGAATAAATGGTGCTTGCGAGCGAGCGCACCTCTCTTTTTCGCTCCCATACACATCATCATGCGGATCGTCCCTAAAAGCCTTTTTGCCTTCATTTGGTGTCCTTCCTAAAAAATAACATTTGCATATTGTGGCGGACGGGATGCCGCCGTGCCGGGGTTGATCAATCTCTCTTAAAAAGATCTCTTGTATATACCTTATCCCGTACATCGTCCAAGACGCTGTCGTAGCGGTTGGCTACGATCGCGTCGCATGCTGCCTTAAAGCGATCGATGTCGTTTACGACCAGACTGCCGAAGAAGGTGATGCCGTCCTCCAGAGCCGGTTCAAAGACGATCACCGTCGCTCCCTTTGCCTTCAGGCGCTTCATAACGCCCTGGATCGAGCTTTGGCGGAAGTTATCGGAGTTGCTCTTCATGGTCAGTCGGTAAACGCCGATGGTGATGGGACGCTCTTTTTTGGCGTTCCACATGCTCGAGGCGGTATAGTAGCCTGCCTTCTCCAGCACTCTGTCGGTGATATGATCCTTGCGTGTGCGGTTGCTTTCCACAATGGCGGAGATCATATTCTGCGGCACGTCGGAATAATTCGCCAGCAGCTGCTTGGTGTCCTTGGGCAGGCAATAGCCGCCGTAGCCGAAGGAGGGATTGTTATAAAAATCACCGATACGGGGATCCAGACACACGCCCTTGATAATATCGGCGGTATTCAACCCCTTGACCTCGGCATAGGTATCCAGTTCGTTGAAATAGCTGACTCTGAGCGCCAGATAGGTATTGGCGAACAGCTTGACAGCTTCCGCCTCGTTAAAGCCCATCAGCAGCGTTTCTATATTCTCCTTGAGAGCGCCCTCCTGCAGGAGGGAAGCAAAGGTCTTGGAAGCCTCAACCAGTTTTTCATCACCCATATCCGTTCCGACAATAATGCGCGAGGGATACAGATTATCATACAGCGCCTTGGATTCTCTTAAGAATTCCGGACTGAAAATAATGTTTTTGCTTCCGGTTTTCTCCCTGATGCGAGCGGTGTAGCCTACGGGGATCGTACTCTTGATGACCATGATCGCGTCGGGGTTATACTGCATGACCAGCTTGATGACCGCCTCGACGGCGGAGGTATCAAAGTAATTCTTCTTTGTGTCGTAGTTGGTCGGCGCCGCGATCACGACGAAGTCGGCGTCGGAGTAAGCGGCCTGCGCGTCAAGCGTAGCGGTCAGATCGAGCTCCTTTTCCGCAAGGTAACGCTCGATATACTCATCCTGAATGGGCGACTTTCTTTTATTGATCAAGTCGACCTTTTCGGGAATGATATCTACCGCGGTAACTTTATGATGCTGACTCAATAAAACAGCAATCGAAAGACCGACATAACCGGTACCCGCAACCGCGATCTTATAATTGGTTTTTTCCATCAGATAATCACCCTATTCCGTAATTTCCCATAATAACCCATAATAGCATATTAAATTACATATTAAACTTTGTTTATCATATCACAAATAAAATCATCTTGCAATCGTAAATCAAATAAAAATACGGAAACTTCTTCCCTTTTTTTTATGCTAAATGAATGGATGTCAATGCGAAAGCGGCATATCTTTCCACCCAAAACATAGGATGATACCGCACAATGGACATAAATATCACATAATCCTATGATTGACAAATCTTACAATATAATGTAAATAAAACATATGTTATAACAAACTTACACTTGTAAGGACATCTTATTTACAATGTCCTGATATAAAAAGAAAAAGAGCAACGCCGCTGTGACGTTGCTCTTTTTGCGCTCCGAACCGCGGTTTAACGAAGGCTTCTGTTTGCGTAATAACTTGCGATCCTCGGAGCGAGGTTATTGCTGTATGCGGCGTAACCGTTTTCATTAGGGTGGATGAAGTCGCCGAACATCACAGACGCGTTAAACTCATTGAATGTGCAGCCCTTTGCCTGATTCACACAGCACCAGCCATGAAGATGCGCCATCTTTTCAAGCTCGTCATAGAGTTCCTTCACGGTATGTGCGCCGTCTTTGAAGGTGAAGGTATGCGAGAACTGGTCGGTCAAGGTCGCGTTGATCTGCTGAGCACTGTCTCCGCCCGGATGTCCGTAACCGGTCACAAGCACGATCTGAGCGTTGGGACACTTTGTCTGTAACAGCTTCATGATAGTGTAGTAGTAGCCGATAACGGTAGTTCCGTATGACTTCGGGTTTCCGTTGCTGTTGTAGCTGATCAGCGCCTTCACCGCTTCTGTGTCAGTAACATCGACCGTTGTCACATCGGTATAGCTTCCCATATCAGCAGGATTATTGTAGACGCCGTAGGCATAGTTGTCGTTGTACGCCCAGCCGACGGTGATCAGCGACGCGTCGCTCATATCGAGGTCGGCGATCATCTCGATGATCCCCTTATTCGCTTTGGTGCGTCCCCAATCACCGATCAATCCCTGACCGGCGACAGCCTGATTATTCAGCGTCATGTGCAGCATGGCGGCTACAGCGTTTGGGTAGACTTTTGTGCTGTTGGAAATAGAGCCGTCCCACGTACCGACGCGACCTTTGGTCGTAGAGTCGCCGAAGGAATAGTAGACCGCGCCGGGCTTGTAGTTTACCGCAATATCTGCCAAGGCGTCTCCGACAGCCTTTGCGTCAGCGGCGACCCCCACTTTCGTCAGAGTAGAATCCGTCATCGCGTACCATGGATTCCATACGATTTCACCGCTTTGTATAGCACAGCGTCTGGAGTAGCATTGTAGATGCTTCGGGGATATCCACAGCTGCATACCATAACTTGACGAGGGGCTCTTCATGGTAAATATCCAAGCATTATTGCTGACACCGACAGGAGCATCGCTGAAATCCTCCGGATTCACCCATGAATAGGTATTGTTTTCAAGATCGATCAGCTTGCGATCTGCGGCGCTAACATTTGGGTCGATTGTTACTACCGTATACTTGAGGGCTTGGGTAAGTTTTTGATCGACATCCTGAGTATTTGCTTTGAGAGCGAGGGCGTCTCCGACATCCTGAGTATTCGCTTTGAGAGCGAGGGCGTCTCCGACATCCTGAGTATTTGCTTTGAGAGCGAGGGCGTCTCCGACATCCTGAGTATTTGCTTTGAGAGCCAAGGCGTCCCCGACAGCCTTTGCGTCAGCGGCGACACCCATTTTCGTCAGAGTAGAATCCGTCATCGCATACCATGGGTTCCATACGACTTTACCGCTTTGGATAGCGCAGCGTCTGGAGTAGCATTGTAGATACTTCGGGGATATCCACAGCTGCATACCGTAACTTGACGAAGAAGGGTTCTTCATGGTAAAAATCCAAGCCGAGCTGCTGTTGCTGACCGGAGCGTCACTGAAATAATCCGAATTCACCCATGAATAGGTATTGTTTTCAAGATCGCTCAGCCTACGGTCCGCGGCGGCAACATTTGGGTCGTATGTCACTTCCGCATACGTGAGGGCTTTGGTAAGTTTTTGGTCGACATCCCGAGCGCTCGTTTTGAGAGCCAGCGCTTCTCCGACAGCCTTAGCGTCAGCGAAAGCGCCCGAAACGGATAAAGACGGATCGGCAAAGGAGGCCCATTCGCTCCAGACAAACTCATCACCGTCATCAGTATGCTGTTTGACCTTTATGCGTTTATAAATGATATCGGACGATGCTTCCAGCCAAATCTGCATACCGAAGGATAAAGAAGCTGACGGCATAATAGTCAATATCCATGCCGCTTTTGTGGCATTCGGCGGTGCGTCCGTCCTAATGGTGCCCTCTTCCTCTTTCGTCCACCACTCCGGAAGCACATACGAATAAGAATTAGGCGTGAGATTTGCCAGCTGCTTGTGATAGATCGAAGAAGCTTCTTCACTTGTAACGGGGACATAGTGCAGATGGTTTTTTATATCCGCGGCATTCAAAAAGCCGCTGTCGTTGATCAGTTCGGAGATCTTCGTCGGGATATCCTCTGTTTTGGCGAGTGTTTTCCACGAGTTCAGTCCGGTACAAAAAACAGGCGTGCCTTCACCCGTTTTTCCGTACTGAGCCGGATAGCCGCGCGTCACGCCTATCGTCACACTCGGAGGGTTGATCGTGTCCGCCAGCCCTTCTACCAGATCGACGGCAGTGACGCCGCTGTTCAGCGCCACGCCCGCGACGCAGGTCGTCTTATCGACCTTTGTGCTGTCGCACGCGTCGACATACTGCTTTACCGCCCGGTTTTCGATCGGATTCGTACTGGTACCGCTGATCTCGCTGTCAACCGGAATACCGCTCGCCGAGAAGGAGCGGACATAGTCGCCCTGTTCTCTGCTGTAAATATACCAGTAGCCGTCATCGCCGATATACGGCGCGGTCGCGCGCGCGTCACGCACTGCCTGCGCCATACGCTCCTCAAACTCCGTGCGGCTGAGGATATCGTATTCCTCGCCGTCGTCACTGCGCTCCGAAATATCGCCGACCACAAAGTAATCCCAGCCGTAATGGGTCACGCAGCCTTCACCGTTCGTATATTTGATCTGAGCCATTACAATACCCGATTTGAGCAGATGCTCCGCTCGGATATTCCACGTCAATATCGTGTCGCTGTCAACGATACTGACGCTCAGGGGAGCCGAAGTCACCCTGTCGTCATCATACCGCAGATAAAGCGAGAACACCGCGTCGATATCGGTGATCCGCGTCCGCGGCAGGATGAACTGCCTTGTACTGATGCGATCGTCGCCTGCGAATCCGACGAAACGCTCTTCTTCCGGGATGATCATTTTTCCCGATTGGATAGTAATCATAATAACACCTCCAACCATGCCGAAAAAAACAAAAAAGTTGCGTAAAACTATGCAACTTTTCAAAAAAGGATGCTGTTTCACAGCGCCGTACGGAGGGCTTCCGGCTCCTGTGCCGCCGGTCGGGACTATCAAAATCAAACAGATCGATACGGTCGGCGATCGAGTGGCTGTCGCGTGCTTTATGGTTATTTTAGCTAAATGTTATTGCGTTTGTATGGTAATAATGTCACATAATCATGTTTGACAGAAAATCTTACGGGGGGTATAATATCTCTGTATGAACTTTGTTATCACAGCTTGACAACAGGAAAGGAGACTGTGAACAGATGAACAAAAAGAAAAAGACCGTTTGGATCATAGTTTTGATCGTCTGCGCGCTGATCATCGTCGTCGGCGCCACCTTGTTGATCCGCTCGCAGCTTGCTTCTGAGACTGTCCGGCGTGAGGATGTAACGCCTGCCACCGCGGACGAGGCGACCGTACCGTCCGAAGAAACGACCGCGCAGGCGCCCACTGAAAAGCCCCTGATCGACAGGAGCTTTGGCTACAAGCTGGCGGATCCGGGCGATCTCAATGTCGATTTCGCTGAGCTCAAGTCCATCAACACGGATATTTACGCATGGATCTATATCCCGAACACCAATGTGGATTATCCTGTGTTACGCGGCGCCGCGGATAAAGACGACTTCTTCTATCTGGATCACAATATGTACCGTCAGTATCAGTTCGCCGGTTCCGTTTACTCCGAGCTGAAAAACAATCCGGACATGCATGACCCGGTCACCGTGCTGTACGGGCATAATATGCGCGACGGTTCCATGTTTGCCACGCTGCATCAGTTTTCGAAAGCCGATTTCTTTGACGATAACACGACGGCGTTCGTCCTTACGGAGGATAAGATCTTTACTTATCTGATTTACGCAGCCTATACGTTTGACGACAGACACATCCTTAATTCATATGACTTCAATAACGCCGAGTCATTCCAAGAATATCTTGACTCGACTTTGAAACCGCGTTCTCTTGATTTCAATGTACGAGAGAATGTGGAATTGACCACCGAGAATCGGATTCTCACGCTCAGCACTTGTACAGAATCATCCGGTACTCGATTTTTGGTACAGGGGGTACTGGTAGATGAGCATGAAAGATAACAAGCATTATCGCCCTCGTCACACACGCGGTGACGGGGATGGCGCAAAGATTGAAAAGAGTCCTCAGACGCCCAAACGCTCTTTCAATGAACAAAAGCTAAGGACAGGAAGCGAATCGGCAAAAGATCTGTTTCCCGAGCGCGTTCCGGCGATCCCGCAAAAGAAATCCGTGATCGCGCGCCGCGTGAACATCGCTTCGCTGGAAGAACAGCCCGAATCGGCGGCTGTTACGCCTGACGAGAGCGAAAAGACGGCAGAAAGCCTTGTAACGGCAGAGAGACCCGAGGTCACGGAGACTCCCGTGGTTGCGGAGACTCCCGAGACCGCACAGGAGCCCAAGGCTACGGAAAGCACTGAGGATATACAGAGCGTACAGCAAGAAGAAAGCGCTGACGCCGCCGGGTCATCAAAACCGGAGGAAAAGACCGCGGACGGGGCACAAGACGGCGCGCAGGAAGCGGATGCTGACGTGGCTCATACCCCTGATGAAGGGGAAGAGCCCGAAGAGGAAGAGGCGGCTGTGGCGGTGTCCGTCATGACTGCCGCGGCAGAGGAAGAGGCGCCGGAGCAGAAGGATGAGGAAGCCGACGATCATTCCCATGAGCCCGAAGAACAGCCGCGTAAGAAAAAGAAGAAATGGAAGGGCGTCCTGATCGCCGTCGTGGCAATACCGCTGGCGATTATCATCGCATTGCTCGGCACCTTCTTTGTCATGCGTGAGATCGGACGAAAGAACATCCACGCGAACAAGCAGTTCGAGATGACGCTCCCCACGCAAAGCAGCGACAAGAATGAGGTCGCTTTCGGCGACCGTTACGGACGAATCATCAACTACAAGGGAGATTCTTACGTTTTCAATAATGATATCGCCGCGCTGACACTCATCGGCGTCGATAACGGCCACGGTCCCGATAAGGATCTCAAAATGGCAGACGCGATCTATGTTTTGGCGATCAATACCAAGAACGGTAAGGTCAAGATCCTTAACATCTCGCGCGATATCATCACGGACGTCAACGTTTATTCGCAGGAAGGCGCCTTTATCGATACCGAGCGCATCCAGATCGCTTATTCCAACGCGTACTGTGAAAAGGGGAGCACCGGAGGATATAATACCAATACGTCTGTGTCGCGACTGATGTTCGGACTCCCGATGGAAAACTACTTTGAGATCAATTTGAATGGCGTAACCACACTCAACGACGCGGTCGGCGGCGTGAAGGTGACCTCCGCGCTGACCTTCACCTCTCCCGAGGACGGACGCACCATCAATGAGGGAGAAGAGGTTACCCTGCACGGCAGGGAGGCGGAGTATTATGTCCGCCGCCGTGATATCACGGAGCTCGAATCCAACAACGACCGCATGCAGCGGCAGCAGGAATATATCATGTCATTCCTCGGCTCCATCATACCCGAAGCGAAGAAGAATCCGGGCATCATCCCCGACCTGTACTCCGCGATCAAGCAGAATTCCGAAACATCGCTCAAAGCGTCGGAGCTGATTTATTTCGCATCCTCCGCCATAGCGAACATCCACAGCCTTTCGGATATAGAGATCGTCAAGTTTGACGGCGAGATCACCAAGGGGATCAACGCGGAAATGCACGTGAGCGACGATGAGATCTTGAGCAAGATGCTGGATATCTTCTATGTCCCTCTCGACACAAACGTGACGGAAGTGTCCGAAAACACGGATGCAAGCTCCGCTGCCGCGGCTCAACCTGCCGCGACACAGGCAGCCGCCGCGACAGCGGCACAGTGAGCGGCACGATAGGTTTAACATATAGGTAAGAAGAAATCACAGTTTAAGGGTGATAAGGAATGCCGGATGTTTTAAACTCGCTAGGTGGGAAAAAGAAGCGAAAGGATTGGGTAGACGCGCTGCGCGCCCTTGCGATGTTCTTTGTTATTCTGGGACATCAGATCGCCGGAAAAACCGCGTACTTTGTCTTTACAAGTCCTATCAAGATACCGCTGTTTTTCATGATCACGGGATATGTTTTTAACTATAACCGAAAATCAACGGCAGAGTTCTTTAAAAATTTATTTTTTAAGCTCGTCATACCGTGGCTGTGTTTGACGGTTCCCTTTGTTTTTTTGACGTCTCCTGCTAAATGGGCGACCGGAGTGCCAAAGGGTCTGTTCGATATACTGTCAGGCGCGGTCGGTTGGTATATGCCGTGCTGTATTGTTGCGGAGATCATCTGGTTTTTTACCTGTAAGTTATTAAAAAAGCCGCGGTTTATTGTTCTCGCGGCATGCGGTATCGCTGTGGCAGGGTACATTCTCGGGTATTTTAAGATCTTGGAATTTGCCCGGATCAACACCGCCATGATCGCGCAGTTCTATATCCTGCTCGGCTATCTGTTCAAATTATTTGAGCAAAAGATCTCCCGATTAAACTGGTGGCATCTGCTGGCGCTGACAGTCCTTTATGTCGGAATCGGTGTGGTTTCTTTGATTGTTTGGCCGAGCTCGTATATTGATGTTCACAACAACTATTATTACAATTATCCCGTTTGTATTACGATGATCGTTCTGGGATGCGTCACGATTTTCGCTGCCGCCAGAAAGCTGGGAGAAAGGGAAGGCTTCCGGATACCGCGCCTAGTCAGTTTTCTCGGACAAAATACCATTATATACTATTTGTTACACTCCAAGAATATCGCAATCCTAGTCTTTATCCTGTCATCTCTTTCGCTCAATCCTCCGGAACCCGTACTCGTATGTCTCAAGGTAGTATTTGCCTATGTATTGTGCGGCCTTGAAGCGATGATCATCCTGCGAGTATGTCCTCAGATCATGGGCAGAAAGAGAGTGCCTTCCAAGAAAAACCGGAAATAACATTTGGAGTGTGACACATAACCAATCGAGCAGTGCGATCTCCGGCGGTTATTATGATCGCCGGAGATTGATTGTTATAAAGCGCAGAGAAAAGCACAAAAACGCGCAAATAAAAAATCTTGTTGACATAAGGTGAAAAAGTGTTATAATATTACATTGATTATAATGGCGTGTTAAGCGCTTGCGGCACGAAGTCGCTCAGCAACAAGGTGAAGCAGTTCTTTACAAAGGGGTGCAGATATATGGAAAATAACGAACGCAACAAAGAAATAGAAATTGATTTGATGCCGATTTTCAGGGCGATCTGGTCAAAGCTCTGGCTGATTGTGCTGGTTGGCGTATTGGTCGCCGGCATGGCGTTTGCCGCGACAAAGCTGTTCATCAAGCCGACCTATCGCTGCAGCTTTACGGCTTACGTCAATAACCAGCATAAGAGCGAAAACCTGACCTATCAGGATATCAACGCGGGTAAGCAGCTTGTGGATACTTATGTCAACGTGATCCGCAGCAACAAGATCCTCTCTGCCGCCGCCGAGTCGGCCGGTCTGGATATTCCGGTCGGTACTCTGAAGAAAACAGTTAGCGCCTCGGTTCAGAATGAAACGGAGGTCATCGCCGTTTACGTAGAGCACAGTGATCCCCAGACTGCCTATATCCTCGCGAACGCGATCGCCAACACCGCTCCGAGCTACATGTCCGATATCGTTGTCGGCAGCTCGATGAAGATCATCGACTATCCCATGTATTCCGACGAGCGCTACAAGCCGAACTACGTCAAGTTTTCGCTTTTCGGATTCCTGCTGGGCGCCGTACTGGTTGTGATCAAGGTGATTGTCAGCACATTAACGGATGATAAGGCGAAGAGCGTGCAGGATATCGAGGATCGCTTCTCTCTGCCGATCCTCGGCGTCATTCCCGACGTACTGCAATCGTCTGACGAGAAAGGAAAGGGGTATTACGCTTACGGATACGGTGAGCGGTCCTCTTCAAAGGATGAGGGAAAGAGGGGTGAGAAGCGATGAGAAAACGTAAGAATAACAACGTCAACAGCACGTTTGACGCGCAAAAGATGCTTCTCTCCGACGCAACGCCTTTCTCGGTACAGGAAGCCTATAAGACGCTCAGAACAAACGTCACCTTCTCTTTGCCGGGCAGCGGCTGTAAATGTATCGGCATCACCTCGGCACAGCGATCCGACGGCAAAAGCTCCGTTTCGGCTAATCTTGCCATCTCGCTGGCACAGATCAACAAGAGGGTCGTTTTGATCGATTGCGACCTGCGTCTTCCTACGATCGCTCAAAAATTCAATATTCGTTCCGCACCGGGTCTGTCCAACTGGCTGTCAGGCGATATCGCCGAGATTCCGCTGACGCACCTGGAGGACAAAAATATCGACATCCTTCCCGCGGGCAACGTGCCTCCCGATTCTACCACCCTGATCAGCTCGCAGGAAATCCTCCGCCTGATCAAGCGGCTGAAAGAAAGCTATGATTACATCATCTTTGATTTTCCGCCGATCACGATCGTATCGGACGCCGCACTGCTCTCGGGCGTCATTGACGGTTATCTCGTTGTGATCCGTCATGAGAAGTCGGAGTACCAGATGATCAGCGAAACGATCCGTCAGCTGCAGTTTGCGGACGCGAAGATCATCGGCTTTGTATATAACGGATTGAATGTCAATAAGAAGTATTACAAAAAAGGCAGCTATTATAAAAGCGGCTATTACAAAAGTGGCTATTATAAGTAATTACGCCATATAAACGTCGGTTTGTGAAAAAGATCAAATACAAAGTATATTTCCCGTTTTTTATTTACAAAATTAATAAAAGTATTTTGCTTTCTGCTATTGACAAACCGAATGATTGATGGTATTATTCAACTGTAGGACAAAAATTTCTTAAGTTATGGAGATGATAAAAATGAAGAAAGTAATTTCTATCGCGCTTGTTGCAATGATGATTTTTGCCTTAGCGACCGCGTCTTTTTATGCGGAGATCAGCCCGACACCTGAGGGTAAGTATAAGATTACCGTCAGCACCGAGGGCAGCGGTACCGCTACTTCCAGCACTATCAGCGTTGCCGAGGATGGCACAGTCACTCTGACCGCAACTGAGGGCGATGGCTATTTCACCAAGTGGATCATGACCGGTTCTTACACTAAAGTCAGCGGCGATGAGTATTCACCTGAGTTTACGATCAAGCCCACCACTGACATCACTGCGATCGCCAGCTTCTCTGTTGAGAAGGATT
>DGUQ01000074.1 GCA_002394725.1 Ruminococcaceae bacterium UBA4306 | reverse complement strand
TGTCACTGCTGGCGCCTGTCACTTCCGGGGTCCCTACAACGCCTCGCGTTGTGGGGAGAGGAGGAGTCGCGGCACGAGGTCAAGGCATACCAACCGGATATGCCTACCGAGTACAGCGAACGACGACGACAACGCAGTTATGCGGAATTCTACGCAATAGATATGAAAGTGTTTTATTGCTACTTAGTATAAGTCCACGGGCTTTATGTCTTTTTTTGTGAATATATGTTTACTTTTGTTATAATTTATGATATATTAGTATAGATTCTGCGTACTTATATGTACCATTTTTTGGTTGAGGAGGATATCTATGTTCAAAAAAAGCGTATCTCTTTTGCTGGCGTTAATCATGGTCGCCGCTGTGTTTACGGTGATCCCTGCGTCTGCTGCCGAGACGGAAGCCGCTGCCGACGGCGTATCGGTCACGGGGGGCGTCCCCACGGGCAAGGATAACGTAACGCCGACCGTGCCTGCTGTGACCGAGGCGGAAACCACTGCCGGATCGACGCGGACAGGTGTTATCTACAACGACGCTCGCACGGGGTATTGGTCCTATGAGATCGACCTTGCGGCAGGTACTGTCACGATCACCGGAGCCACCGCGCTTGTCGGCGACCTTGTCATCCCCACAGAGATCGAGGGATATCCCGTTACCGCGATCGCTCCTTACGCGGTGGACTGTAAGAAAATCTCATCCGTTACCGTTCCGGATTCCGTGACTGCCATCGGAGAACTTGCCTTGGGTTATAGCGTGGATGGAGACGAATTTGATTCTATCTTCTTTCAAACGAGCGGTTTTATCCTCAAGGGCAGTGAGAGGAGCGCCGCCGAAGCGTACGCCAAAGAAAACGACCTCACCTTTGTCAATGTCAACGCGGCTTCCTATCCTCTTATCACCTCCATTGAAAACACCGAGAATGGCGCTAAGATCAAGTGGAGTTCCTTCCCCGGCGCTGAATCCTATCGTGTTTACTACAAGAACGCAAACGGCAACTGGGTACGCATGACTACGACCAAAAGCCGCGAATATACCGATACCTCCGTCAAAGGCGGCGAGGAGCGGCTTTATACCGTCCGCGCGCTCAATGGCAAGGATACCTTTGTCTCCGAGTACAGCCGCAGGGGTTGGAGCAACCTGTTCATCGAGGCGCCGACCGTAACGCTGAGCAACGACGAAAACGGCGTGATGATCAAGTGGAACGCCTGCAAGGGCGCTGTACGCTATCGCGTCTATTACTACGGCAGCCACGGCTGGACAAGAATGGCGGAGACCGCAGAGACCTCCTATCTCGATACCGACGTTCGCTCGGGCAGCTCCTACACTTATACCGTCCGCTGTATCACTGCCGACGGCAAGGGCTTTACCGGCGACTATCGCGCCGGCAAGAAGATCCGCTATGTCGCGGCGCCGCGTATCACCTCCTTTGAGAATACGGAGAACGGCGTCAAAATCAAGTGGAAGGCGTCAAAGGGCGCGGACTTCTACCGTATTTATTACAAGAACGGCGACGGCTGGACGCGCCTTGCCTCCAAATATCTGACCGAATATACCGATACCTCCGTCAAGTCGGGCGAGACGCGCGTCTATACGATCCGCTGTCTGAATGAAAAAGAGGATTTTGTATCCGATTTTGTCGGAGAGGGCTTTGCGACCACCTACATCGAAGCGCCGACCGTGACGCTGAGCAACGACGAAAACGGCGTGATGATCAAGTGGAACGCCTGCAAGGGCGCTGTGCGCTATCGCGTCTATTATTACGGCAGCCACGGCTGGACAAGAATGGCGGAGACCGACGAGACCTCCTATCTCGATACCGACGTTCGCTCGGGCAACACCTACACCTACACCGTCCGCTGTATCACTGCCGACAGCAAGGGCTTTACCAGCGATTATCACGCCGGCAAGAAGATCCGCTATGTCGCGGCGCCGCGTATCACCTCCTTTGAGAATACGGAGAACGGCGTCAAGATCAAGTGGAAAGCGTCAAAGGGCGCGGACTTCTACCGTATTTATTACAAGAACAAGAACGGCGACGGCTGGACGCGCCTTGCCTCCAAATATCTGACCGAATATACCGATACCTCCGTCAAGGACGGTGAGACGCGCGTCTATACGATCCGCTGTCTGAATGAAAAAGAGGATTTCGTATCCGATTTTGTCGGAGAGGGCTTTGCGACCACCTACTACGCTCCGCCCGTGATCAGCAAGGTGACCGCAAAGGACGGGGATCATCTGATAGAATGGAAAGCCCGAGACGGCGTGGCGGCTTACCGCCTTTATCGCAAGACGCTCGGCGGCTCCTGGAGCAGGCTCTTTGATTCCGTCACCGACGCGTCCTATCAGGACAAGGTCGAGAAGAACACGATCTATGCCTATACGCTCCGCTATCTGGACGGCGAGGGAGAGCTGATCAGCGATTACCTCGACGACGTCAAGTATTATAAGAACGGCAAGGCTGTCGACGGCAAGACCGAGTACAACGGCAAGACCTACTACTTTGACAACGGTCACCTGCGTTCCGGTCTGCAGCGCATTAACGGCAAGCTGTACTATTACAACGCAAACGGCTCCCTGAGCAAGGATACCCTCGTCAAGAGCGGCTCCGATTATTACTACGCCGACAAGAACGGCGTTTGCTGTGAGACCGAGGAGATCCGCCTTGCCGCGGAGTTCATGTACAAATACTGCAAGGGCGACACCCTGAAAGCAAAGATGAAATCCGGCTTTATGTATCTGGCGGATCACTTCCCGTACCAACGTTACTACGATCCGCCTGTTTCAGCCTTGGATATGCCGAGAATGGCGACCACCTGCTTCAAGAACCGCAACGCGAACTGCTATCGTTACGCGGCGGCATTCTGCTGCCTCGCCCGTATCGCAGGCTACCGTGCGCGCGTTGCCGTAGGCACCACCGGCGGTCTGCCCCACGGCTGGACAGAGGTCTATGTTGACGGCAGATGGCTGATCTGCGATCCCGACGCGAATATCCCCAAATACAACAAAGCCGATTATGCCGCCTACATGATGACCTATCATTTCTGGCAGCTGAGCAAGAGCTTCTCCAGTGAGCTGACGATCGAGAACGGCAAGGCTGTATGGAAATAAGTATCACGGTGATCGATCGGTCACCTGTCCCCTTCGTCGGATATTGACCCTCTGACGAAACCATATCCGGGCGATCGGCGCGAGCGCCGTGAGGATCGCCCATAAGGAAAGATTGCTTTTTATGGTATTTAGCTCTCTGACATTTTTATGTGTGTTCCTGCCGGCGGTGCTGCTGCTCTACTCGCTGGTACCGAACCTGAAATTCCGCAACGGGCTGTTGATCGTCGCGAGCCTGGTGTTTTACGCCTACGGCGAGCCGATCTATGTACTGCTGATGATCTTCAGCTCCGTGCTCAACTACATATGCGCGCGGCTGGTGAGAACCGAAAAGAACGGTAAAAACAAGGCCGTGCTGATCGTCGCCGTCATCCTCAACCTCGGCATGCTGGGCGTTTTCAAGTATACCGGCTTTTTGGTCGGGACTCTCAACAGCGTCTTTTCACTGTCGATCCCGGTGCCGCAGATCGCGCTGCCGGTGGGTATCTCGTTCTTCACCTTTCAGGCGCTGTCCTATGTGATCGATGTGTACCGCGGTGACGCCGTGGCGCAAAAGAACTATTTCAACGTCCTGCTGTACATTTCCTTCTTCCCACAGCTGATCGCGGGTCCCATCGTCAAGTACCGCGATATCGACCAGCAGATCATGAACCGCTCGCAAAGCGTGGAGAAGATCGCGCGCGGACTGCGCCGATTTGTCTGCGGTCTGGCGAAGAAGGTGCTCATCGCCAACACCATGGGACAGACGGCGGATATCATCTTTTCATCCGATATGAGCGCGGTCTCGCTGCCGGTCGCGTGGCTGGGCGCGATCGCGTATCTGTTCCAGATCTACTATGACTTCTGCGGCTATTCCGATATGGCGATCGGACTGGGGCTGATGTTCGGCTTTGAATTCAAGGAAAACTTCATGTATCCCTACGGCGCCGCGAACATCAAGGATTTCTGGCGCAGATGGCACATCTCGCTGTCAACATGGTTCAAGGAATATCTGTATATACCGCTGGGCGGCAACCGCAAGGGCAAGGCGCGCACCTATCTCAACAAGATGATCGTCTTTTTCTGCACGGGATTGTGGCACGGCGCTAGCTGGACCTTTGTGCTGTGGGGTGTTTACCACGGACTGTTCCTGCTCTTTGAGGGCATGGTGCCCGCCATCAAAAGGCTCCCTCGCGTGATCGCTCACATCTATACGCTGCTGGTAGTCACGGTCGGCTTTGTGCTGTTCCGTGCCGACACCATCGGACAGGGCTTTGCGATGATCGGAAAAATGTTCGCGGGCTTTCACTTTACCGACAGCTCGCTGAGTCTCGCGCTGTCACAGCTGACGCCGTGGTTCATTGTGATGCTGGTCGCGGCGATCATCGGCTGCGCGCCGATCAGACCGCTGGCGGACAAGATCCGTGTGAACCTCTACGGCGAGGGTGAGCTGACCGCCAAGTGGAGGGTCGTACAGATCGCGCTGTATGTGATGGCGTTCGTGCTCCTGCTCTGGTGCATGCTCCGCCTCTCCGCGACCTCGTACAATCCCTTTATCTACTTTAGATTTTGAAAGGCGGCGTTAGGATGAAAAAGATATTACCGCTGCTTTTTGTGATCCTGTGCATGGGGATGTGCGTGATCCCCTCGCTGGGGATGATCGTTGCTCCTACGAATGAAACGATCGGTAATGAGCGCAAAACGCCCCTGCCCTCCCTCCAAAACGAGGACGGCGGCTTCAACAGCGAATACCTCCCTCAAATGGGTAATTATTTTGAAAAGCATTTTGCCTTGCGGCCGCGGATGATCGATACGGACGCCCGTGTGCAGTCAAGGCTGTTCGGGGTATCCAACCTCGATACCGTAACGGTCGGTAAGGATGACTGGCTGTACTATTCCTCTACTCTCGACAACTATCTCGGGAGAAACACCCTCTCACAGCATGAGATCAACGGCATCGTTCACAATCTGGGACTGGTACAGGAATATGTCGAGTCGCAGGGCTCCAAGTTCCTCTTTACCGTCGCTCCCAATAAGAATACGCTCTATCCCGACGGCATGCCGTATTATTACGGCAAAGCGGCGTCGGATGTGCATAACCGCGACCTGCTGACCGCGGCGCTCCGAAACAGCAAAGTCCGCTATCTGGATCTGTTCGAATTGTTCCGCTCACAGGATGAGGTCTTGTATTTGAAGCAGGATTCCCACTGGAACAACAAGGGCGCCTTGATGGTCTATCACGCGGCGCTGGACGCGCTGGGCAAGCCCCACGACGACTACAGCGACGTTGAAGTAACACGCGTCAACGATCACCACGGCGATCTTGCCCATATGCTGTACCCTGCGTCACAGCTGACAGAGTACGATTATCACTACGCTATCAACGAGACCTACTCCTATGTGACGCCGACAAAATCGGTGGAGGACATCCTCATCACCACCGAGAACCCCTCCGCGAGCGGATCGCTCTATATGTACCGCGATTCCTTCGGCAACTCCCTGCTGCCGTTCTTCGCGAACGCCTACCAAAACGCCACCTTCACCAAGTCAAAGCCGATCAACGTGGCGCTGGATAATAGGAACGGCATGGCGGACACGGTCATCTTTGAGATCGTGGAGCGCAACATAGCATGGTTTTTGGAAACGCCGCCCGTGATCCCCTCACCCAAGCGCGTGCTGAATATCGGTGAAACGACGGAGGGAACGGCACAGGTGAGCGGAAAGACGCTCGAGGCGAACACGCAGTTCATCGCGCTGAGCGCGACGATGGACAGCAGCCTGTGCGACGATGACGCCACCGTGTATATGCGTGTGAAAACACCCGAGGGCAAGTCCGACGACTATGAGTCGTTCACACAACTGTGTGAGGAGGACGGCGACAGCTATGTCGTCTATCTCCCTACGGCGGATTATGCCGGACGCGAGCTGGAGGTCGATGTGATCGTCGGTTCCGGCGGCAGCTTTACTAAGGTTTATCATACTTCGGTAGATAAGATATTAGATAAGATATCAGGTTAAAAAGGAGAAGCCATTATGCAACATACAACATCATTTTTGAAAGCTACGGCACTGCTGGCGGCAGTATGCCTGCTCATGGGGCTCTTAGTCGCCTGCAGCGGCGAGGAGGTCAAGCTGGAGGTCAATGACATGGGCACCAAGACCGAGGTCACGACCTCTGCCGGCAAGACCGTCAAGCAGGCGCTCGAGACCGCTCAGATCGAGCTCGGAGAGAAGGATGAGACCGAGCCCTCGCTCGACGCCAAGATCACCGTCGATACCAAGGAGATCCTCGTCAAGCGCTACGCGAAGGTCACCGTCGTTTACGGCGAGGAGAAGAAGGAGGTCGAGCTGGTCGGCGGCACGGTAGCCGACGCGGTCGAAAAGGCGGCG
The DNA here is from genome assembly GCA_002394725.1 of Ruminococcaceae bacterium UBA4306. Lineage (GTDB taxonomy): Bacteria > Bacillota > Clostridia > Oscillospirales > Acutalibacteraceae > Ruminococcoides. Next base: position 1,004 of record DGUQ01000074.1, on the reverse strand, counting down.
TTCAAGACCGACGACAGTATTACTCCCGACGTCCCCGTGACCGACTATCTCAAGGACGGCATGACCATCACCCTCTCCAAGGGCATGAAGGTCAAGCTGACTGTCGACTCAAAGACCGATGACTTCGTCACCAAAGCCGCTACCGTCAAGGATTTTCTGACGGAACAGAAGGTCAAGCTCGGTGAGGATGACGAGGTCAGCGAGAAGCTCGACGCCGCGATCAAGGACGGTATGGAGATCGTCGTCAAGCGCGTGGAGTACAAAGAGGAGACCAAGACGGAAGAGGTCGACTATAAGACCGAGGAAAAGTACAGCGATTCGCTCGCCTCCGGCACCAGTGAGGTCACACAGGAGGGCGTCAAGGGTGAGAAGGAAGTCACCTATAAGGTCAAGTATGTCGACGGCAAGGAGGACAGCCGCGAAAGCATCAGCGAGAAGGTGACGAAGGAGCCTGTCAACAAGATCGTCACCTACGGTTCGGCTTCCAACGATTCCGGCAGCAATGAATCCGGCTCCGGCGGCTCCGGCAGCGGTGATTCCGGCTCCGGCGGTTCCGGCTCGGGTTCCTCCGGTCAGGGTTCACAGGGCGGTGTATATGAGGTCTCCAGAACCGATAACCCCGATTGCGACGGCTCCGGTCACGGCTATTATCATATCGTATACTCCGATGGCTCCACCAAGGACATCGATTATTGATAACGATATCATGAAAATCCCCCTTACGGCAGTTCAGTCTCCGTAAGGGGTTCTTTGTTGACTGTATTGCTACTTATACTAAGTAGCAATAAAACACTTTAATATCTATTGCGTAGAATTCCGCATAACTGCGTTGTCAGTCTTGACAGGCGCCAGCCTGCCTGCGCCCTCCGCCTTGTTCTGCGAAATTCTCCGCTAATATCTTTTTAAAGCTTTTTATTGCTACTTAGTATAAAACGTAGGATTGTGACGTATATCCCGTACCTGATTCCGGGATTTTTTCACAGGAGAATAATGAGGAGAGATTT
>DGUQ01000202.1:8458-13855 GCA_002394725.1 Ruminococcaceae bacterium UBA4306 | reverse complement strand
TTTGGAGGTAAATGATATGAGAATCGATACAAAATGCGTACAGGCAGGCTATGAGCCGAAGAACGGCGATCCCCGTGTCCTTCCGATCGCTCAGAGCACGACCTTTGTTTATGACAGCGCCGAGACCATGGGCAAGCTGTTTGATCTGGAAGCGGACGGCTGCTTCTACACCCGTCTGGCAAACCCCACGCTCAACGCCGTCGCGAGCAAGATCGCCGCGCTGGAAGGCGGCGTCGGCGCCATGCTGACAGCCTCCGGACAGGCAGCGTCCCTGATCAGTATCACCAATATCGCCAAGGCAGGCGATCATGTCATCGCGTCTGCCGCGATCTACGGCGGTACGTTCAACCTGTTCAACAAGACCCTGCGTGATCTCGGTATCGCGTTCGATTTTGTCAGCCCCGTCATCACTGCCGAGGAGCTTGACAAGGCGTTTAAGCCCAACACCAAGGCGGTATTCATCGAGACCGTCACCAATCCTTCTCTGGATGTGGTCGATATTGAGATGTTCGCCAAGGTCGCTCACGCGCACCATGTGCCGCTGATCGTGGACAATACCTTCGCGACCCCGATCAACTGCCGTCCCTTTGAATGGGGCGCCGATATCGTCGTTCATTCTACCTCCAAGTACATGGACGGTCACGCTGTCGCGCTGGGCGGCGTCGTCGTCGATTCCGGTAACTTTGACTGGACAAGCGGCGATTTCCCGATGCTTACCACTCCCGATGAGACCTATCACGGCGTAGTTTACACCGAGCAGTTCGGCAAGGCGGCATATATCACCAAGTGCTGTACCCACCTCATGCGCGATTTCGGCGCGCAGCAGTCGCCGCAGAACGCGTTCCTGCTCAATCTCGGTCTGGATACCCTGGCGCTGAGAATGGCGCGCCACTGCTCCAACGCGCAGACTGCCGCCGAGTTCCTTGAGAATCACGACAAGGTCGAATCCGTCAACTACCCGGGTCTGAAATCCAATCAGTATTATGATATCGCGAAGAAGTATATGCCCAACGGCTCCTGCGGCGTGATCTCCGTCTGTCTCAAGGGCGGCAAGGAGGGCGCTGTCCGCTTTATGGAAGCCTTAAAGCTCGCGAAGATCGTCATCCATGTCGCGGACGCGCGCACCTGTGTGCTTCATCCGGCGTCCACGACCCATCGTCAGCTCACCGATCAACAGCTGATCGACGCCGGTATCGCGCCGAATATGGTGCGTTTGTCCGTCGGTATCGAGGATCCCGAGGATATCATCGCCGATCTCAAGCAGGCTTTGGAGCAGGTATAATATGTCGGACAGATTCACATCCGCGATCATCGTTGCGGCAGGCGACAGTACCCGTATGGGCTTCAAGATGTCCAAGCAGCTGATCCCCCTCAACGGTCACGCGGCGATCGAATATACACTCAAGGCGTTTCAGGATTGCAGGCTGATCGACGAGATCATCGTCGTGGCGCGATCCGGCGATATCGACAGTATCGCGCATATCGCCTTTGATTTCAAGAAGGTCAGCTCTGTCACCTCCGGCGGCGCTACCCGTACACTGAGCGTCAAAAGGGGTATCCTTGCCGCGGATAAGCGTGTGACGCATTACGCGATCCACGACGGCGCGAGAGTATTGATCACACCCGAGCAGATCGAGAAGGTGCTCAAAACGGCGTTTGAATGCGGCGCGGCGGCTCCCGGTACTCCCGTGACGGATACCGTCAAGATGATCGATGAAAACGGTGTGATCTTATCCACGCCCGACCGCTCCGCCATGTGGGCGGTACAAACGCCTCAGATATTTGAAAAGGAGCTGTACCGCCGCGCGATGGAGCATGCGGAAAAGAATCAGCTCGCCGTAACGGACGATTGCTCGATGGTCGAGGCGATCGGTGAAAAGGTGCGTTTGATCCGCGGAGAATATTCCAACATCAAGCTCACCACCCCGGTGGATATCACGCTGGCGGAGTCATTGCTCAAAAAGAGAAAATAATCAACTGAAAGAAAGGGTGCGACTGTATGAGAATCGGACACGGATATGACGTACATCGTTTTAAAAAAGGCAGAGAGCTGATCCTCGGCGGCGTCGAGATCCCGTATGAGATGGGGCTCGACGGTCATTCCGACGCGGACGTCCTGCTCCATGCCGTGATGGACGCGCTGTTGGGCGCGGCGGCGCTCGGCGATATCGGCAAGCATTTTCCCGACACCGATCCCAAGTACAAGGACGCCGAGAGCACCAAACTGCTCTGGGATGTGGTCGGCTTGATCGAGGAAAACGGCTTTAAGCCCCACAATATCGACTGCACCATCTGCGCTCAGGAGCCGAAGCTCGCGCCGTATATCGACGAGATGCGCTCCAACATCGCGGTAGCCTGCGGCTTGAAGAAAAGCGCCGTGAGCGTCAAGGCGACCACGGAGGAGGGCTTGGGCTTTACCGGCTCCATGCAGGGCATGTCCGCGACCGCGGTCTGCTTGTTGGAAGAAGTGTAACAGACAACGCTAAAAGGCGCTCGCGTCCAATCGTATCTAATTAAAATGTCATAAGCATGTTTTGTGTGCCTCTCTCATAGACATATTGAGAGAGGTGCTTTTTTATGAAGATAAAACATATGACCGCAATCTTCCTATCCGTTCTGATGCTGTTGATCCCGACCGCTTCCGTCAGCGCTTTGAGCGAGGGAGATATCGCGTCACCTGCGGCGGTATTGATGGACGCCAACTCGGGTAAAATTCTTTTTGAGAAAAATGCGCATGAGCAGCGTGCCTGCGCTTCCATCACGAAGGTAATGACCCTGACGCTTGTGATGGAGGCGGTTGACAGCGGCAAGATCCATATGGATGACGTCGTGACCGCTTCCGCGCATGCCGCTTCGATGGGCGGCTCCGATATCTGGCTCGAGGAAGGCGAGCAGATGAGCGTGGATGATATGATCAAGGCGACCGCCGTTGCCTCCGCCAATGACGCGGCAGTCGCGCTGGCGGAGTTCGTGTGCGGCAGTGAAGAGGATTTTGTCGCGGCGATGAACAAAAAGGCGGCTGATCTCGGGATGACGGACACCACCTTCAAGAACTGCAACGGACTGGATGAAGAGGGGCACATCACCTCGGCATATGACGTCGCCCTGATGTCGCGCGAGCTGATCCGGCATGAGAAGATCTATGACTATACCTCCATCTGGATTGATGAGCTGCGTGGGGGAGAGACCCAGATCGTCAATACCAATAAGCTCCTCAAAAGCTACGACGGCATCACGGGATTGAAAACCGGTACCACCGGTGACGCCGGCTCGTGTATCTCGGCAACCGCTCAGCGTAATGGCTTGAGCCTAATCGCGGTGGTGCTGGGCGCGGATACCGGCAAAGGGCGCTTCAAGGACGCGGCAACCCTGCTTGATTACGGCTTCGCGAATTTTGAAACGCGAGAGCTGCGCTTGGACGAGGAGCTGTCTCCGATCACGGTGGAGGGCGGTATGCAAAATTCCGTGCCGATCTCATGCGATGACTCGACCTATCTCACCGTACCCAAGGGCGAGGGTGGGGGACTGCAACAGAATCTCGAGCTCCCCGAGAGTATCACCGCGCCTGTTGATAAGGGCGACACGGTCGGCAGTCTGCGCTTTACCCTCGGCGAGGAAGAGATCGCGTCCTTCGATATCACGGCGGATGAAGCGGTGGAAGAAAAGAGCTTTGGCAGTGTCCTGAAATTGTTGTTCCGATCGATGGTGAAATTGTAATGAGGCGGTGTAATGTTGATTTGTAGGGGAGGGGTGTAATACGCGTATCTGCTTCTCCAGAAGCGTTTGTCGAAACGCCACCTAAACGCGAAGTATATCAATCCTTCCGTAGGGTACGGCATTTATGACGTACCGCAACCTTTCCGTTTTATATCATCCAAACGCGGAGCATATCCCCGCTTCCGAGAATGACGGGCGGTTTTGTTATCGAAAACGTGAGATAGGATAGAAACGTTCCTGCCACGCGGTACGTCGACAAGCGCCGTACCCTACAATTCTCTGCGAAGTTGCGTGCTTTCGGTACGTCGACAAGCGCCGTACCCTACAATTCTCTTTGAAGTTGTGGGCTTTCGGTACGTCGATACGCGCGTGTCCGATATGATATATCAATAAATATGTTCTCAACATCTTGTGTACCTTGCCTGTTTTCCTAACAAAGTTTAGAATTCATTCATAATAAATCGGATAAAAATCTTGCAAAGCCCATCGAAATATAGTATAATGCTATTAATCATATAAGAAGAAGTATGTATATTTCCTGCAAAGAAACATGGACGCATTATATTTCTTCTTGGGAATTATAAGGAGGGTATTTATGCCTACAACTTTAAGTGATAAGCATTTACAGGGCTTTTTGGGCGCCGATGAATATGTCGGTATCGCCCCTGCCGTCAAAGCCGCTCATGAAGCGCTTCATTCCGGCAAGGGTCTCGGCAACGACTTTATCGGCTGGCTGAACCTGCCCACTGACTATGACAAGGAAGAATTCGCGCGCATTAAGGTCGCCGCGGAGAAGATCAAGTCAAATTCCGATATATTCGTTGTCATCGGTATCGGCGGTTCCTATCTGGGCGCCCGTGCCGCTATCGAATTCATCAAGTCCCCGAACTACAACGCGCTGTGCAAGGATACGCCGCAGATCTACTATACCGGTAACTCCATCAGCTCCAACGCTTTGGCGGAGCTGCTCGAAATCTGTGAGGGCAAGGATGTTTCCATCAACATGATCTCTAAGTCCGGCACGACCACCGAGCCCGCGATCGCGTTCCGTGTATTCCGCGAGATGCTCGAGAAGAAGTACGGCAAGGACGGCGCCAAGGAGCGCATCTTCTGCACCACCGATAAGGCGCGCGGCACCTTAAAGCAGCTCGCCGACCGCGAGGGCTACGAGACCTTTGTCGTACCGGATGACGTCGGCGGCCGTTACAGTGTTCTGACCGCAGTCGGTCTTTTGCCGATCGCGGTATCCGGCGCCGATATCGACGCGCTGATGCAGGGCGCTAAGGACGCGCAGGACAAGTTTGCCGATCCCGATCTGGACAAGAACGATTGCTACAAATACGCCGCGATCCGCAATATGCTCTACAACAAGGGCAAGACCACCGAGATCCTCGTTTCTTACGAGCCGGCGTTCACCTTGATGAACGAGTGGTTCAAGCAGCTCTACGGCGAATCGGAGGGTAAGGATCAGAAGGGCATCTTCCCGGCGTCCGTCATCTTCTCCACCGACCTGCACAGTATGGGTCAGTACATCCAGGACGGCAGACGCAATCTCTTTGAGACCGTCGTCCTCTTTGACAGCGTGCAGAGAGAGATCAAGCTCGGCACCGATCCCGAGAATGTGGACGGTCTGAACTTCCTGTCCGGCAAGACGATGGAGTTCGTCAACCGCAAGGCGTT
>DGUQ01000202.1:0-8339 GCA_002394725.1 Ruminococcaceae bacterium UBA4306 | reverse complement strand
AAGATGGATGAATACAACCTCGGTTATCTGATCTATTTCTTCGAGAAGGCATGCGCGATCTCGGGCTACATCCTCGGCGTGAATCCCTTCAATCAGCCCGGTGTTGAGAGCTATAAGAAGAACATGTTCGCTCTCTTGGGCAAGCCCGGTTATGAGGATCAGAAGGCTGCTCTCGAAGCAAGACTCAAGTAATTTTTCTGTGTGAACAGACTGTATATAACAAACAGGAGGAATGTACAAATGGTTACATTAATTATTGGCAAAAAAGGCTCCGGTAAGACGAAGAAGCTCATTCAGCTCGCGAACGACGCTGTCGCGAAGTCCAGCGGTAACGTAGTTGTTATCGAAAAGGGCGCGGGTCTGACCTATGACGTGACCCACAAGGCGCGTCTGATCGATACCGACGTTTACGGCATCAAGGGCTATGAGATGCTTCTCGGCTTTATCAGCGGTATTTGCGCGGGTAACTATGACGTTACCGATATCTTTGTCGATTCTACCTTCAAGATCGCTCCCCAGGGCGTTGAGGGTATCGAGGAATTCATCACCAAGCTCGACGCGCTCTCCAAGGAGAGTGAGGCGCATATCACCCTGCTGGTATCCGCCGGCGAGGCTGATCTGCCCCGAGGTCTTGAGGCTGTCTGCGAAGAGATCTGATTTTAGCACAGAAACAGAGCCGCTCCGTTCGGGGCGGCTTTTTGCAGTGTTTTGATGATGCTTTATATCTTTTAAATAGCAGAAAGAATACGCCGCTCCGAAACTTTGGAGCGGCGTAATGCTTTCGGATATCATATTTTAACAGATATGCTCATCGGAGTCGATGACATATATGGATAAAGGATCGATCTTGACGCCGTCCCGACGGCACTCGAACAGCAGGGAAGGACTTCTTGCAAATCCGGTCGAGCCGACATATCCAATGGTGTCTGCTACTGTAACGTTATCTCCGACTTTGACATCAGTTGCGGAGAGATAACCGTAAATCATCTCTATACCCGAGTTGGTGCGAATCCATACATGGTTGCCGTAACCTCCGCCACAGGTACATAATGCGTTGAGATGGGGACAGGTATTATTTACTGCTACAACAACTCCCGATTCCGCTGCTAAAACAGGGGTACCGACCGGTGCGTCGATAGTGATATATTGCGAATCATCACTGCAAATGTAGGGGAGAGTGTAGTATCCCGGCAGCGGCCAGACCCTTTCTTGTGGTGATGTGTCATTTTGGATCGGCTCACCGACGCGATAGGGAACATATAATCCTGCAAGCCAATGTTGGATATAGCCGGCGTCATGGACATCGACTTTACCGTTACCATCGACGTCACCGGTATATAAAAGCCAATCAGCGTCAACTTTATCTTGGTTGATACCTACAACATAACGCAAAATATAGGCGACGTCAGTAACGCTGACGTTTCCGTTACGGTCAGCATCGCCTAAGCGATAGACGGTGTTGACTGTGTTACCGCTGTTTGTATCGTAAGTATCAACTGCGCCGACCGGGATGATCAGTGTAGCAAAAAGCAGCACGGCGACGAGTAGAACCGACAGGATAGCGTGATTTGTTTTTTTCATACGTGCCTCCCTCTATCAAAGATTGAAAGTTTTTATATTCTTATTATAGCAGGCATATCATGTGCTTTTTTTCTTATTTAGAATAATACATGAGTGGTATGTAGAATTTACAATTATTTCATAATATCTAAATTGAAAATAGTTATGGTTTTTCACGCGATTTTACTTGACAAAAACTAAGGGATTTATTATAATATCAAATAGCGTTTTAATGTAGATAACTGCGTGCTGATTTCGGAGGAATTATGCTGTTAGATTTGAAAGACATTTTCGTATCCGACGGCGCCTCAAAGGACGTCAGTGATACACTCTCGCTCAGTGATGTCGAGATCGCCGGTGAACATCCATTCACTTCACCTGTCGAGCTTCACGCGCACATTGAGAATAAGGCAGGCATGGTTACGCTGGATCTTTTTACCGCATTTGATTTCCACACATCCTGTGACCGATGCCTTTCGCCGATCGAGCGCCGTATGGAATATCACTTCTCTCACAAGATCATCGAGAATCTGGAGGAGGATTTCAACGACGACTACATCGAAACGCCCGACCTGAGTCTGGATTTAGACGAGCTTGCCTCGTCCGATATCCTCTTAGAGCTGCCGACCAAGTTCCTTTGCAGGGGAGACTGTCAAGGTCTCTGTCAAAAATGTGGACATAATCTTAACTTGGGCGACTGCGGCTGTGATAAAAAGGAGATCGACCCACGGCTTGAGGCGTTGAAAGCGTTATTAGAGTAAATGATATTGCATCGGTTTTCCGTTGTAATCTAAACCTATTATATGTAAGGAGGGTTTTTCATGGCTGTACCGGCAAGAAAACATTCACATGCTCGTAAGATGAAGAGAAGATCCAACGTATGGAAGCTCCAGGCTCCTGCTCTGTCTATCTGCCCTGAGTGCGGTGAGTATAAGGCTCCCCATAGGGTTTGCCCCAACTGCGGTAAGTATAACGGCAGACAGGTCATCGCTGTAAACGAGGACTGATTTAATTTTGAACAACGGCGGCGGGCGGAATATTTCCGGTCGCCCTTTTGTTTTTAGTGTTTCCCTTTGGTTTGTTGTAGGGGAGGGTCTTTGAGGAGTTGTCCAAATCTGTGATTTGGTTCACAACTCCCATGCAACAGCGCTCCAAGAACAGGCAAAGCCTGTGATTGGTTAAGCGCCACTGTGACCCTCCCGTTCGTTCTGCGGCAGCAGAGCGATCAATTCCGAATGTTTGATTAACATTGCGTTGATCAAAGATCATGATACAAAACCAATGGGTAGAGCTTTGAAAATCCTTTGATTTTCAATCGGGAGGGTCAAGACCCTCCCCTACAAAAGACGTTGGAGGCACTTTATGGCTGTTACAATCAAAGATGTATACCGTAACAGCTATGCCTACCGTGCAGGCTGTGAGGCAGGGGATACCCTGCTGTCGATCAACGGGAATGATATTGTCGATGTGCTCGACTATCGGTTTTATCAGCTTAATTCTGATTTAGAATTAAAAATCCGCGACCGTAAGGGTCAGGTGCATACCGTCAAGGTGCGCAAGCCCGAGTATGAGGAGCTGGGGCTGGAATTCGATACCTATCTGATGGATAAGGAGAAGTCCTGCCGCAACAAGTGCATCTTCTGCTTTATCGATCAGCTGCCCAAGGGTCTGCGCGAGAGCCTGTATTTCAAGGATGACGACAGCCGACTGTCCTTTTTGTTCGGCAATTATGTCACGCTCACCAACCTGACCGAGCATGAGATCAGCCGCATCATCAAGATGCACATCAGCCCGATCAACGTCAGCGTGCATACCACGAATCCCGAGCTGCGCGTGAAGATGATGAACAACCGCTTTGCCGGTGACGCGTTGAAGATATTGAAGCGTCTGTCACAGCATAATATCGCGATCAATACCCAGATCGTCTGCTGCCCCGGGTGGAACGACGGGGAAGAGCTCAAGCGCTCTTTGCGCGATCTGTATGACTTGAATGTTAACCTGATCGGCGTGGTGCCTGTCGGTATCACCAAATATCGCGAGGGCTTGGCAGAGCTGACGCCCTTTACGGCGGAAAAGGCACGAGAGACCGTCGATATCCTCGAAGAATTCGGAGAGATGTGTCTGAAAACACGCGGCAAGCGTATTGCCTATGCTGCCGATGAACTGTACATCAAGGCAGGTTACGAGATCCCCGACGCGTCGTTTTACGGCGACTTTGAGGCGATCGAGAACGGTATCGGACTGGTCGCGCAGCTGCGTGAGGATTTTCGCGACGAGCTCGAATGGCGAGAGGCGGATGATTCGATCAAACGCACCGTTTCCATCGCCTGCGGCACCTCCGCCGCGCCGTATCTCAGAGAATTGATGGAGGAAGCACAGCAAAAATTCCCCGGCGTGAAGGTGACTGTCTACCCGATCGTCAATGACTTTTTCGGTGAGCAGATCAACGTCAGCGGATTGATTGTCGGTCAGGATCTATATCACCAATTAAAGGATCAGCCGCTGGGAGACGCCCTTCTTATTTCCTCGGCAATGCTGCGATTTGAAAACGATCTTTTCCTCGATGACATCCATATCGACGAGCTGTCGAGGAAGCTACATATTGAGATTTTACCGATCCATAACGACGGTGTGATGTTATTGAACGCTGTTTTAGGGACATCGGATCGGATGGATTAAGCTTGCATTAGCCGATTAGGGCTTTGCAATGACAAATTTGGAAGGAGGATGAAGATGTCGAAACCTGTAGTCGCGATCGTCGGCAGACCGAATGTCGGCAAGAGCACATTGTTCAATAAGCTCGTCGGCGAGCGTATCTCCATCGTGGACGATACCCCCGGCGTTACGCGCGACCGTATCTACGGCGACGTGGATTGGAACGGCAGATCTGCCCTGCTCATCGATACGGGCGGTATCGAGCCGTATTCGGATGACGTCATTCTGTCCCAGATGCGCGAGCAGGCACAGCTCGCCATCGATACCGCGGACGTCATCATCATGGTGACCGACGTCCGATCCGGTCTTGTCGCTACCGATGAAGAGGTAGCGCATATGCTGCTCAAAAGCAATAAGCCTCTGGTGCTTTGCGTCAACAAATGTGATTCTGTCGGCGATCCGCCGCCTGAGTTTTACGAATTCTATCAGCTGCCCATAGAGCCGATCGCCGTATCCTCCGTACACGGACACGGTACGGGCGATCTGCTGGACGCTGTTTTCAGGGAGCTGGAGAATGATACTGAGGAAGAGGCTGATCCCGAGGTGATCTCGGTGGCTGTCATCGGCAGACCGAACGTCGGCAAATCCTCGCTGATCAATAAGATCACGGGCGAGAACCGCTGTATCGTCTCCGATATCGCCGGTACGACACGCGACAGTATCGATACCATGATCGAGAACAAGCACGGCACCTTTAAATTCATCGATACCGCCGGTATGCGCCGCAAGAGCAAGGTGACCGACCAGATCGAGCGCTATTCCATCCTGCGCGCCAAGATGGCGATCGAGCGCTGTGACGTCTGTGTGATCATGCTCGACGCTCAGACCGGTATCACCGAACAGGATACCAAGGTCGCCGGACTGGCGCTTGAGGCAGGTAAAGCCTGTATCATCGCGGTCAACAAATGGGACGCGATCGAGAAGGATAACGCCACCATGCCCAGCTTCCGCAAGGATATCGAGCGCGATTTTGCCTTCATGAGCTACGCTCCCACGGTGTTTATCTCCGCAAAGACCGGACAAAGGCTCGATCATCTTTTTGAAAACATCGTACATGTCACCAACACCGCCGCGATGCGGATTACCACAGGACTCTTGAACGATGTGCTGGCGACCGCTACGGCGCGCGTACAGCCGCCGACGGATAAGGGCAGACGCCTCAAGATCTTCTACATGACGCAGGTGTCCGTCAAGCCGCCGACATTCATCTTCTTCTGCAATGACGCCGAGCTGTTCCACTTCTCCTATCAGCGCTATCTGGAGAACCGGCTGCGCGAGGCGTTTGATTTCAGCGGCACACCCATCAGATTCATTATAAGGGAGAGGAATAACAAATGACAGTCGATTTGATTATTCGTACGCTGGCGACGATCATCATCGCGTATCTGCTCGGCAGTCTGAATCCCGCGATCATGATCACAAAACTGAAAACAGGCAAGGATATCCGCACCATGGGCTCGGGTAACGCCGGCTTTACCAATGTCCTGCGCTCCGTCGGCAAGGGACCTGCCGTCGCGACGATCATCTTCGATTATCTCAAGGGCATCATCGCCGTGCTGATCGGCTGGTGGCTGTTCTCGACTTTGACCGTCACCAATGAGGTTTCTCCCATCGAGTATGTCAAGTACGGACGGTATCTCGCCGGTCTGTTTGTGATCCTCGGTCATTCTTTCCCGATCTTCTACGGCTTCAAGGGCGGCAAGAGCGTTGTCACCGCGAACGCCTTGATGCTGGTCGTGGACTGGCGTGTGTTCCTGATGATCGTTGCTTCTTTTCTGATCATCTTTTTATTCACCAAGCTGGTCTCTCTCGGCTCGATCGCCTGCGCGATGCTGTACCCCGTATACACGCTGATCATCACCTATTTCTGTGATTATCTGCCGGCGCTGGGGACAGAGAATGAGCTGAGATTCCGCTTTGTACTGATCTCGACCGCCTGTGCCTTTTTGGTCGGCGCGATCGTCATCTTCCGCCACAAGGACAATCTCAAGCGGCTGTTCAACGGAGAAGAGAACCGAATCAAAGCGAAAAAGTAACACGCGATCCGCTATGGATCGATATGGGTTCAACCCAATCAATTTTTTGGGGGTCAAAATGAAACGAGTAGTTTGTCTGATGGTGGCGCTGATCGTGATCTGCGCGACCGTGATATCCGCCTCGGCTGTCGATTACGGCTGTAACGTAGCCACCAAATCCAAAGCGGTATACCTCGAAAATCTGGATACCGGCGCGGTCATTCTCGAAAAAAGCGCCGAGGAAAGAGTATTTCCGGCGTCCACGACCAAAATCATGACCTATGCGGTCGTTGCCGACAATGTGGCTGACTTCGATCATACGATGGTCGATATCAATGAAGCGGTATTCAAGGATCTCGATCCCGAGAGTACGGTGATGGGGCTCTCACAGCACATCGGTGAGAAGTATTCCATCCGTGATCTGCTCTACGGCATGATGCTGCCCTCGGGCAATGACGCGGCGCTGGTGCTCGCGGATTATGTCGGCGGCGGCAGTATCCCGGCATTTGTTGAGAAGATGAACGCCAAGGCGCAGGAGCTCGGCTGCTCCGGCACGAGCTTTGTGAATCCCCACGGACTGCATGATCCGAACCATTATACTACCGCCAAGGATATGGCGACTATCGCGAAATACGCGATCACAACGCAGGACTTTATGACGATCACCTCTACCGTCAGCTATACCCCCGAGCGCTTTGATCAGCCGATCACCAATACCAATTATATGATGATCAACAACGCCGATACCGCCAAGTATTACTATCCCAACGTCAAGGGCATTAAGACGGGCTACACGGATGAAGCCGGCAAATGTCTGGTGACGACCGCCTCCAAGGACGGCTTGACCTATCTTGCCGTCTGCATGGGCGCGGAGTACTCCTTTGAGGATGATATCAACTACGCCATGCTCGATTCCTGCGATCTCTATGACTGGGTCTTTGAGAATATGGCGCAGCGTACCGTCTACGGCGCGACAGAGGTCGTCAAGACCGTCAACGTCAATTTCGGTAAGGGCGAGGATAAGGTCAGCCTGATGCCGCAGGGCGAGCTGACCGCTTTACTGCCCAAGAACTATGACCAGTCGCTTGTCAAGGTCGAGGTCGAATGTGATGACGCTGTTGACGCTCCCGTGACCAAGGGGCAGGCTGTCGGCAAGGTCACCGTCAAGTATGACGATATGACCGTCGGCACGACCGACGCGATCGCCTCCAAGGATATCGAGCTGGATAGGGCGAAGGTCTTTTGGAAAAATGTCGGCGATTGGTTCAAAAAGAACTTTATCCTGATCGCGATCATCGCGGTTGTGATCATCGCGCTGATCATCGTTCTCGTCGCGGCGGCAAACTCACGCAAGAAAAAGAGAGAACGCGAGAGAGCAAGACGCAGATACAGAAACTACTAAAGCATATAACAACACCCCTTTGTCATTGTGACAAAGGGGTGTTTTACCGTTTCAGATTATTTGACCTTTTCCAAGATTTTCTGCGCGACATAGACGCCGCTGGCGGAGGCGTGGGAGAGGGAATGGGTAACGCCCGAGCCGTCGCCGATGACATACAGACCCTCATATTTTGTCATCAGGTTTTCATCGAGCGCGACCTCCATGTTATAGAACTTGACCTCCACGCCGTAGAGCAGGGTGTCGTCGTTCGCCGTGCCGGGCGCGATCTTGTCCAGCGCGTAGATCATCTCGATGATGTCGTCAAGGATCCGCTTGGGCAGTACCAGACTCAAATCACCCGGGGTCGCCTGCAGCGTGGGTCGCACGGTACTTTCCGCGATACGGTTATGGTTGGAGCGTCTGCCGCGCTCCAGATCGCCGAAGCGTTGTACGATCACGCCGCCGCCGAGCATATTGCTCAGCATCGCGATGCTCTCGCCGTAGCCGTTGCTGTCCTCGAACGGCTCCGAGAAATGCTTGCTCACAAGCAGCGCGAAGTTGGTGTTCTCGGTCTTTTTGGACGGATCCTCAAAGCTGTGACCGTTGACGGTGACGATACCGTTGGTGTTCTCGTTGACGACGATGCCGTTGGGATTCATGCAGAAGGT
>DGUQ01000010.1:7659-9132 GCA_002394725.1 Ruminococcaceae bacterium UBA4306 | reverse complement strand
GGGAAGTTGTAATGGTGCATATAGCGCTTTTCGGTCTCGTCATCGATACCGTCGAGGAGCTGCATATCGCCGACCGTACCGAGGGTGGCGATGGTCAAAACCTGTGTCTGACCGCGGGTGAACAGACCCGAGCCGTGTACTCTGGGCAGGATGCCGACCTCAGAGGCGAGGGGACGGATATCATCCATGCCTCTGCCGTCAACGCGCTTCTGCTCGTCAAGCAGCCAGCGGCGGACGATGAACTTCTGGGTCTTGTACAGACACTCGTCGATCTTCGCCTCGGAGTCGGGATAGATCTCGTCGAATTTTTCGTGAACCGCCTCATAGATGGGCTTTAAGCGCTCGTCACGAACGGTCTTGTCGTCGGTGTCGAGAGCCGCCTTGACGTCCTCCTCGGCGAAGGCTTTGATCGCCTCGAACATCTCGTGATCGGGCTCGTTAGAGGGATATTCAAACTTAGGCTTGCCGATCTCGGCAACGATGCCCTTGATGAATTCAATGATCTTCTGGTTCGCTTCATGTCCTGCCATGATCGCGTTGTACATCACTTCGTCGGACACGCAATTCGCGCCGGCTTCGATCATCGCGATACGGCTGTCGGTAGAAGCGACGGTGGTGGACATATCACTGACCTTGCGCTGCTCGGCGTTCGGGTTGATGACGATCTCGCCGTCAACAAGACCCACGGAAACGCCGGAGATCGGGCCGTTCCACGGGATGTCGGAGATGGAGATCGCGATCGAGGTACCGATCATCGCGGTGATCTCGGGCGCGCAGTCGGGATCGACGGACATGACGGTCGCGACGATAGAAACGTCATTGCGCATATCCTTGGGGAACAGCGGACGGATGGGGCGGTCGATGACGCGTGAGGTCAGGATCGCCTTTTCACTGGGTCTGCCCTCGCGGCGCATATAGCTGCCGGGGATCTTGCCCACGGAATAGAGCTTCTCTTCATAGTCCACGGAGAGGGGGAAGAAGTCGATGCCGTCCCTCGGCTTCGCGGAAGCGGTAGCCGCTACATGGACGACGGTCTCGCCGTAGCGCACCAGACACGCGCCGTTGGCGAGCTGGGTCATTTTGCCGGTCTCAACGACCAGCGGTCTGCCCGCGAGCTCGGTCTCGAACACGCGGTACTTGTCAAAAATCATAGCCTTGTTAGCCATAGAGTTACCTCCTGTAATGTGTATTTGACAGGATCTCAGGCTTAGGTTTAGCAATAAAACCAGAGGATTTCAATCGTAGAAACGTATCCAAAGCCTTCCCCTCGGGGGGAAGGTGGGCTTTTAGGCTGACATATGTCAGTCTAAAAGGTCGGATGAGGGGATCACCTTTCCTGTTGATGCAGGATTCGGTGAGGCTGTACCCTTACCGAGAATCGAGGATAGGTCTCGTACTCTTTGTCAAGATGATCATTCGGACAAGTCAGCCCCTCATCCGTCACCCACGGTGACACCTTCTCCTCGCCGGAAG
>DGUQ01000010.1:0-7591 GCA_002394725.1 Ruminococcaceae bacterium UBA4306 | reverse complement strand
CTTCGGACATTCCCCCAACGGGGGGCGCCCCGAGGGGAAGGCGAAAAATCCTCTCGTTTTACCGCTAAAGTTAAGCGAAAAATCCTGTTATTGATGTGTTTGGGACGAGCGTTACCGTCCCTCTTTCGTTCTGACCCGCCGTCGATGAACCACCAAATGACAACCATTGATCAAAAGGCGGAAAAAAGCGGCAAGTCGCATAACGAAATGCAGGGCAAACGGAATGATCCGTCTGCCCTCATGCCTACTTGATTACTTACGGATACCGAGTCTTTTGATGATGGAACGGTATCTCTCGATGTCTACCTTGGTCAGGTAGTTGAGCAGCGCGCGGCGCTGACCGATCATCTTGAACAGACCGCGGCGGGAGTGATGGTCCTTCTTGTGGATCTTGAGGTGCTCGGTGAGGTCGTTGATCCTCTTTGTGAGCAGCGCGATCTGAACCTCGGGAGAACCTGTGTCACCCTCATGAGTGGCATACTCCTGCATGATAGCAATCTTTTCTTCCTTCAGCATTGTTTTCACCCTTTCTGAATGTATTGCGCTCCGCATAGTACAGGGCAGGTGAAGTCCTCGTCGAGGCGTATCCCCTGAACCATATCGGGCGCCGACGGCTCGCGCCGAAACTTCTCCCGACGGATACCAACAGTTATCATACCACAATTCTTCTCAAATGTAAAGAAAAATCGGATAGAACTTCTTCCTATTTTATCGGATCTCAGTCGTCTTTTTTGGACAATTTACCCATCAGCTCCACCGCCTGCTTCTTCTCAGCCTTTGAGAGCACCCTGTATCGGGCGATCAAACCGCGCTCATCCTTGCTGAGCTGATAGATGGGGCTGTCCGCCCGGGCGGCATCTCTCAGGCGTTTGGCACGCTCGTCATCGTCAGGATCATCGGGCAGCAGATCTGTCGGATTGACGTTGAAGATCTTCGCGAGCTTTATCAGCATTTTGACGTTAACAGCCGAGGAGCCACTCTCGTACTTGGTGTAGGTGGAGCGCTCGACATTCAGCGCGTCGGCGACCTGCTGGTGCGACAGCGCGCATGACTCGCGGTAGTATCTCAGCTTTTCGGCAACTCCCTTGTTCTTCGGATTCATATGGCATCTCCCTTAGCAAAATCAAAACCAACGTTCTCACGCTAAGTATATCGTGAAAAATATTCACATTCATTTT
The DNA here is from genome assembly GCA_002394725.1 of Ruminococcaceae bacterium UBA4306. Classification (GTDB taxonomy): domain Bacteria; phylum Bacillota; class Clostridia; order Oscillospirales; family Acutalibacteraceae; genus Ruminococcoides. Next base: position 6,413 of record DGUQ01000010.1, on the reverse strand, counting down.
ATGGTGAATAATCTTCACACATCACAGTATGCCCCGAAAACAGGGAGATATCACCGCGTCGTGCGGCTCGAAGCAAAGAGGCAGGGTTGGCTGTATTTTCGGTAGAGCTTGCTGTATGAGGTGGGTTTGCAGTGTCAGTCGGGGCTGTATCTATCAGTACCCCGAGAATCTGATGGCTGCTTTTAATCGATCGCTCACCATCCGCGCTGATTCACGGCTTTATCCTACGACGGTCAAAGGATCAAAGGCTTCATGCGCGGGATTCGGCTCCATGCCGCGATATTCCGCACACGTGCAAAATCGGACGCGTCACCCATCATCGACGCCTCTATTCGCCATAATTCGCTCACTTGCAAACCGTAGACATGTCGCCCGTCAGATACACATCACACATGATATTTCGCTCACTTGCAACAGTGATATTTCTCTCTCTTGCAAAAACTACTTGAAATCTTGTGCAAAGTAGTATATAATCATGTGTAGTGATTTTGTAAAGACAAACAGAATATCCGCTAGAGTGGCGCAGTTGGTAGCGCAATTGATTCGTAATCAATAGGTCGTGGGTTCGAGTCCCATCTCTAGCTCCATTGAGAAACCGCTTAGACAAGCCATTTTCGGAATGTTTAGGCGGCTTTTTCTTTGCCTCTAAATCAGCGAAATAAAGTGGCTTGACAGCTATTTGACAGCTACTGTGTGTTTCAATTCCGTGGTGACAGTTTTGGATTAAATATTTTCAAAAAACAATACTTATTATCATGCCGGAGACAGATGATTATTTGGAAACATTGAAGAAAACCTGCATAAACAGTAGATTGACTCAATATTCCCATTTCTAAAACAAATGGGAATATTCTTTAAACTCGCATGAAATCTATATTATTATCAATATTTCCAAATAAAATAATGACTTTGGGCGGAACGGAAGAGAAGCGTATCATTACTCCGCTTCCCTAACTTGCTCCGTGGGTATTTTTTCCGGACATAGTTTCTCGGAAAAGCTGTCTCTATCAACGTCCGGCATGAGCCAATACGTCTCTTTATCCTCACCATATCCTTTAAATATACTTTGGATACCAAGCTCATCACGGGCACGATAGAGGGTGTTTTGCGAGCATTCCAGTTTTTCGCATAGATCTTTGAGCTTCGGTATTCGAATGTAATCCTTCCCATCGAACAGATCGAGAATATCGTCGATCAGGGCGTCACGCTTTTTGCTGGGTTTATTTCTGGTTCCTTTCGGAATGTTTAGAATATCGTCAGCTTTTAAATCGGAGTAGCCGCCGAATACCACGCCGCCGAGTTGAGGCGCGATCTCAAACTTGATACTCTTGCCATGTTCCCCCAAGCTGGATTTCTCGTGGCACATGATTACCCCTCGTGGTTTTAGAGGGTCGGGATCCTTGGCGAGGATTAACATACTTCGCGCTACAGCCGGGATATCCATTGAGCCAAGCGCACGGTACAGCGCCGCGTTTTGAGAAGCTTTCGAATGATGCATAATGAATATGATGGCGCAATTATATTTCTCTGCGAGTGCTCCGATTCTGCCAAGCACAGGACGAACCTGATTAGCTCTATTCATATCAATCTGAGCACCGAGATATGCCTGCAAAGGGTCGAAGATCATCAGCAGCGGATTCAGATCCTTCATGATCTGCTCTATGGTCCTGTCGTCCGACAGACTGAGTCCTTGACGAGTTTCGTCGTATACATAGATATTATCGAAATTTGGATGCATGTTCTCCAGACGCGGCTTGATTGTGTCCGCTATTCCGTCCTCTGCCGTTTGATATACCGCGACGGACGGAGCTCGTCCGGTGGTTTCACCGTAAAACGGTCTGCCGGTCGATACCTGAGCAGCCAGATAGAGCGATAAGAACGTCTTACCGATACCGGGATCAGCGGTCATCAAAGTGATTTTACCACAGGGAATGTAAGGGTACCACAGCCATACTGGTTTGCAGGTTTCAACATTAGACAGGCAGGTATATTTCCGATTATTTGCAGCATTATCGGAGTAGGTTTTGTCCGCAATATCAGCTATTTCCCTCAGTCGATCAGTTGTTGGCTCACCCTCTGACAGAGTGTTCATGAGCTGATCGTGAATGTACCGCTCCCGAGCTGCCTCGACCAATAATTTATGATGCTCGTCAAAGGGCGTCGATTTGAAAGCAACTTCGCCGCATCGGTATAATTCCACTTTGCTTTCGCTGGGATGGCACAGATAGGCACAAATCAACTGAATGTCATACTGCGTCGTTTGATTGTAAGCTTTCTGTATGGCGTTGAATATATCGCGATGATTTGAATCTATAAACAGATTCACCGCCATATGCTGTATGTAATCGCCGAATTGATCGGGGTATGTGGCTAAACAACCTAGGATGATGCGCTCAGTTTCATATGTATATTTGTAGTTCATAGTCTATTCTGCTATCCGCCGAATTACACCGCTCTTTTCAGAAGCGGATTCTGTATGCGGTTTGAACTTTTCGGCGGTGGGGTCATTCATGTATTCAAGTAGGTCGTTGAGATTAAGAAGTATTTTCTTGCCCGCCTTGACGGTGGGGAGCACTCCTGAAGTGCAAAGGCGTCGGATATGATACGGCGTGATAGCTGTGTGTTGATCTCGCGATCGAATTTCAGCTGCGGCCTGGCTTACGGTACGCATTCTTGGAATTCGTAGTTGCTGATTAGTGATTAACATTATAGTTCGATCCTTTCATCTGTTGATACTGTTAATTGTATGATAAAAGCCCCTCTCTGTCAACACAAAACGTGAACTAATTTCGTCCGATTCACAAAATAGCTTGACAACAACTAATTGATCGTCTATAATTAATTCAGTTCACAGTTTGTATTGTGAATTTATTATTAAACTATTACTTTTCTTGTAATTAAATAGGAGATTGATGATGAACAATAACACTTATCCCAACGATAAACAAAAACTGCCGGATTTTGATGAAATGATTCAGTCCATACAAGATGCACATGGAGAAATTTTAGCCGATATGCCTAAATTTGGAAGATCTATCGGCAAGCGGATTGAGTATGCTCTTAATAAACACAATGAAGCAACAGGCCTCAGCATTGATAAAACCAGACTTGCTGATTTTTTGCAACTATCAAAATCTAAAATCTCCTCTATGATCAATGGTAGTCGTCCTCCTAGAATTGATCAATTGTATTGTTTATCAAAATTGCTTCATGTTTCTACTGATTATTTATTAGGGATAGAAAAAGAGTACACAACGGATTTAGAGGGTCATAGGGCAGAACAGAAGATAACTGGATTATCTCAATTAAGTATATCAAATCTAATAAAATACAGTAATTCTAAACGTGGTATGTTTGTGACTGACACCATATTTCGAAATTATAATATTAACTTCAATGTTCTTATTAGAAATGAGTCGGCGCATGGTTCTTCAGAAAAAGTAGCTTTGGTTTTTCCAAATTTAATATTCAATTTTGATTATTCAAAATATATTTCTGATAAGAGCATTGATGTGCTAAACTTACCGGAATCTATAACTGATACATTATTAAATAAAGGTATACCAACTATTGCAACGCTCTTAACCAAGGAAATAGTTTCTCTTAAGGAAGATATCAGCCTTAATGATGAAGATATTACTGTAATAAAAGAATCTGTACGAAAATATTTAGGAGATCAATTTGCAGAGGATAATTATAGAATGGAAGATGGAAAAGCACTCGCACAAAGACTAATGAAAGCATATACTACAATGTATTCTGGCGATTTGTTATTCCTTAACTCTATTGTAGAAGACGGGATAGCATTTCTTTCAATTGAGGAAAATGTTTCTGCGCTCTGTAATTTGAAAATACAAATGGAAAGCTGTAAATCAAAACTAAAAGTAATTAATGAGTCCATTGAAAAAATAGAGAAGGATCTTCAAGGCGAAGATAATGAACATTCTAATACTCGGCTTGCAGCTTTGTTGAAATGGACTCGTGCAAAAAGAGAATGCCTCGAAAAACAGGAACACTATAGAACCAAAATAGAATATGCCAAGATGGAAATCTACAGTTCTATTAGTAGGGCTATAAGAAAGTATATTAATAAGAATATACAAATGAAGGAATCCGAAGAGAATGAGAGTATATAAAAGCAATGCTTTCGCCAGATTTTTCGATAGCCAAATTATTCATTAGATAGACTGAAAAGCACCTCCTGATTATACGTCAGGAGGTGCTTGAATTAGTTGCGTTCGAGGACAATAGGCAGAATTATATCGTCGGAATAGTCTCGACTGCATTTTTTGTTGATAATTATGTTTCATTTATGTTGACATTTATAATCAGAATAAGCCTGCTCGAGAACAGCAAAATCACAACTGTTTTTCAGTAGAGTATCATCCGTTTTGCTGATCACTCGGTTGTAGGTTTTTAAAGCGATTCTATTTATCCTGTCCCGATTCCGTCTGCAAAAAGCCAATTCTTTACTGGTATGTATGCGGTTATTGACGGTAGGCAGAGCGTTGATATCGAGCTTGTACAGCAAGTGATCAGGTACCGGTATCATATAGTTGAATCTCAGTGAGCCGAGAATGTGACCGTCATTTTTATCTTTCATCAGGATCAGATCCTGCTGGTTTCGCGAATAGGAAGAGATCGGAACAAAATACGGGATATCATTGATCTCCAAAACGGCGCCGAAGACAAATTTATCCGTACTCCAATAATGAACATTCGGAACACAGGTGAAGCCGCGCGCCTGGGTCTCACGCTCTTTCAGATATTCGATATAATCTCCGTCGACATAGTAAAAGTAAGGGCTGTTCATATTTCCTCCGAAAACAGCAAAGGAAGAAGATTTCTCTTCTTCCTCGCGTTGATTGCTTAAATCTGCACTTGTGGCGGTGAGCGCCAATAACTCAGTCTGCACTTGTGGCGGTGAGCGCCAATAACTCAGTCTGCACTTAATGGCGGTGAGCACCAATAAACGGGCAATCATGCCGTCCTAGCAATATTATTATACGATATGGGTAGAATTATGTCAAGATGATCTTTTATTCTATGAAGATTATGGATTCAGCTCAGCCACCAATTCTTTTTTATACTTGTAATATGTATTTCGGCTCAGTCCGGTCAGCTTTATTACTTCACCGTCAGTCAATGTTCCTCTGAAATCCCTACTGTGCTTCTCGATCAGCGCCTTTGCCGGCGCTTTCTTTTTTATGTGAAGGGTGGCGCCGCTCTTCTGCCCGATCTGTTTGCCGTTTCTCCTTGCGGTTTCTATGCCCTCCGAGGTTCGCTTGTGGAGATCGTCCACTTCTTTTTGAGATTGTTCGAATGCAAGATGGATCTGTCTGGTTGCCAGCTTTTTCAGATAGCTATTGATTCCCATCAGAATATCGTCAACATCATCGCCGGTCATCGAAATCGTATTTGATAACGCGCTCTTGTATGTATCGGTATCGATATGGTGTTCTTTCAGAAACACAAGGTTGATCCCTTTGTCAAACAGCTCAAGATATAACGCAATGCCGTCGTCGGCACTGCGGCTCATTCGGCTGACGCTGTCAAATACGATCGTATCGCCGACTTTGACTCGTTTGAGCAGTTTGTCAAACTCTTTACGTTCATAGAGCTTTGTGCCTGTATACGCCTCCTGATAGATCACAGCATCAGGATAGACAGAAAGGATATTCCGTATCTGTCTTTCTATATTCTGTTTTGCAGTGGATATTCTGCAATAACCGTAAATCATATTCAGTTGCCTTTCTTTGTATTGGATTTAACGAACGTTAGATTTTATACTATATATTATACGATGTTTTGAGCAGAATAGCAATAGTTTTGATACAAATATTATTCAGGTTAGTTTTGATACAACAATAATGTCATCTTCATCTTTCGTCCCAAACAAATTACTTTACATCACGGCGAGCTTCGGCTTGCCGTGTTTTCTTTCATAAGAAAAGGGCAAGAGCCTTTACGGTTCCTGCCCCTGACTTATGATAGGATTAACATGAAAATGGAGTTTGTATAATGCTTACTCGGAAACACTCGGCTCGGGTAATTCTGTCCCGCAGAAAGGACAATACTTGATCGGAATGTCCACTTGCGCAAGGTCTTCACCGTCTGTTTCTCATCATTGTATAATTACCTTGCTTTCTGTGTGGTTTTACTGCAATTAAATTATACTATGAAAGCGCTGACCGGGCAACCCTTTCGGGCTGCCCGGTCTAGTTTTTTGGGACGTCTTAGTGCGACAGCCCCGAGCGTGTCGAAAAATCCAACACAACTTTGCAACATGTCATCCTGAGGGTTCACCCGGCAGTGGCGCTTAGCCAATCACAGACTCTGTCTGTTCTTGGAGCGCTGTTGCATGGGAGTTGTATACCAAATCACAGATTTGGACAACTCCTCAAAGGATCTTA
>DGUQ01000161.1:8041-8749 GCA_002394725.1 Ruminococcaceae bacterium UBA4306 | reverse complement strand
AGAAATGTCAATGGACTTCATAGAGGCTTCAGATAAGTATCACACAGTCGTCACAAAGAGGCGTCAGTTATGGAGAATTATAAAGGAAGAACTTGTTGCACGGCAGGTTCTTTTTTTTATTTGCTAAAAAGTTTTTTAAAAATATAATTCTTATAACAAACGAGCAGGACTTGTTCGGATAGACTACAAGGGCTGAACCTGTTCGCTACGCGAACAGGTTCAGTCGCATATTTCTACTGATTTGTCAAGCCTTTTCATAAAACAGGTCATAAAACAGGGTACCCACTATTTGTGAGTGTCCTGTTCAATAAATTTATGATATTGCCATTGTTCGGGATGTTTTGATTGAGCCCGAAAAATAATATTCACAATATCTTCACATAACGTTCAGCTTTGGTTCACTGTGATTTAAGGTTCGTATTAGGTTCGGCTGGTAAGATAGAGCCAAACCACAGGAGGTGGACGATATGAGAGATAAGATCATGAAACGGTTCGCGGTGGGGACGATCGGCGTTTGCTTCACCTACGCGCTGATCAGGATGCCCTTTGCTGCGATGAACGATCCGAGCGAGCTGATCACGGCAGACTGGAAGAAGCCCGAGCCTACCGCAGTCGTTCAGGCGACAGAACCTACGACTTCTGCTCCGACTGTATCGCCGACAGAGTTATTCTTGCAATATCAGGCAGAAACCGCGATTCCTACAGAGG
>DGUQ01000161.1:2802-7974 GCA_002394725.1 Ruminococcaceae bacterium UBA4306 | reverse complement strand
GCTCCCACAGAAGCGGTGACCGAAGCACCAGAAGAAGAGTATATCGAAGATAACGGGTCGGATGACGGAGTTGAAGAAGAATGGCAGGAGGAGCCCGAACAACAGTCCGGCGGCGACGTCCCTTCTCTTTCGGAATTCCTCTCGCTGATGATCTGCGGCGGATGCAGACACAACTGTTCTCTCGTCAGCCCAAGATGTATGAAAGGACGCTCTAAAGCAGAGAGCGCAACGGTGGAATACTATGAGATCTACGGAGCTTAACGCTTTCAAAAAAGAAGCGATCGAAACGATCAACCGGATAGAAACAGAGAACAGCAACCTGTTCGAACTCAAATGGTTTCCGGATACCGCGTCGATGCGATTCAAAAGCGATTATCTGAACAATGTCAGACCGCAGGTGATTGTTCTCGGCAATGATATACCCGCAGAGATTATCTATGCGGTGTGCGACAATCCCTTTTATATTCTCGGAGGAAGTCTCGGTACAGCACACTGGGCAGATGAACTGACGCCGCGTGATACCGATCCGTTCAGCCGTTCTTCTCTCGGATGGCTGATTAATCCGGAATTCGATATTGCAAACGACGCTTTGATCGTGACTGCCGTATCTTCAGACAGCAGGCGAAAGCTGATCTCCATCCTGCAAAAAGCGGGCAGAAAAGTCGCCGCAATGGATATCCCTCCCATGAGCGCAACCCTCAACAACACGAACTACTACAAAGATCAGCTGATCACACTCGCAGAGATAATCGGTAAACACACAGGAAAACACCTGACCGGCAGAAGTCTCAGAAATGCCGTCAAAAAGGTTGTTCGCGCACACCGCATTTGGCATAGATTCCAAACGATCGCCCATACAGCAAGCGGCTTTATCTCAGATGAAGCGGTACTCCTCGTCGAGCAATGTATGTACTTTGCCGATAGTTTGGATGAGTGGATGATCCATGTTTCCCGACTGATCGGAGAATTGGACGAGTTGAGCCGACGCTTTGTGATGACGCAAAAGGATCAGCCGAAGGTGATCGTACTCGGCTCGCCGGTAGTCTTCCCGAATTACAAGGTGCTCCAACTGATCTCAGCGGCAGGAATGCGGATCGCGGCGGTAGCCGACAGTCTTTCCTTAGAGGCGGATCTTGTCGTCTCGGGATCGAAAAGGCTGATTTCATCCGAACGACTGCTGGATCAAATCGTATCGGATCATCTGTGGGCGACTTCATCGGGCGCGAGAGTGAACAACGAAGGCTTGTACTCTTATTTTCTGCATCTCGTCAGAGAGCTTCATCCTGACGGGATCGTGTGCCATATCCTCAAGGGACAGATCGAATACGACTTTGAACTGCCGTATATCGAAAAAACCGCCGAAGAAGCCGATATCCCGGTGTTCCGTCTGGAGACGGATTATCAGTATCAGGATGTGGAACAGCTCAGGATACGCATGGAAGCGTTCGGTGAAATGCTGACGCAGAAGATCATTGTTAAACGAAAGGTCAAAAGAAGCGCATAGGAGGATTATTATGAAGAATAAAGTCACAAAAAGAATCCTCTTCGCAGTATTTGCGATCGCCTTATGTGTAGCGGCATATTTTGCGGCGGATCTTGCATTTTTTCAATATGACGACCCTCTGGAGAGAGCTTCGCTGACAATCGTCAACGATGGCGAAGATTTGTCCTTCACCTATGATAATGACGCCATTACTCTTCACGGCGGAGATAACACTACCGTGTACGCACTGACATATAGCGGGACTGCCGTGGTTACGGACGCTTATACCGAAAATCTGCCGTCTGATTTTATGGGAAGCTTTGCGGCGGTGCAGACCGACGGGAATGTCACCCGTATTGCCAAAACCGATATGGAATACACGCAGGGCTATACCACCGCGGCAAATCTTTTTCTCAGCGATGAGATCCCTTTTGAGGTCGCGTATGCCGACAGAGAGTATTTCACGGTCTACTTTAACGGAGAACCTTTATCGAACGCCGAGATCACGGTTACGCTCTCAGATGGCTCTCAGAAAACAGTCATGACCGATGAAAGCGGCAATATCACTGGTCTTGATCTCAACGACGTCAGAAACGGACTGACATTCTCTTATAGTTCTGACACAAACGCCTACATATTGAATTATCAGGTGGAGGCGGATACGATCTTCACTACGCGCTGGCTGTCTGCTATGCTGCCGTTCGGGATCATCATCCTGATCTCGATCGTATGTATCACGCTTGATGTGTTTCTCCGCAAGCTGCTCTACAAAAAAGAGAAAATGCCGGTCGGTAAAACTGCGATCACGGCAAAAGATACAAGAAAAAGCGCATCTTGCCCGGATTTGAGACCGTCAGATGGATCGTGATGATCCTCAGCTTCGCGCTGCTGATCTTCGGCAGCCGATTGACAGGAACGGTATTCTCCAATATTCAGCTCCCCGTGCTCGCCTGTCCGTACAATCTCGATCAGTTGACAAGCGCCGGATGTTATTATTTCAGCCATCTGGATGTGTTATTCACAGAGGGCTGGCAGGAGATCCTCGCTTTCTTCGGTACCTTTATCGTATGCGCGGTTCTGCTCGGTAGAGTGTTGTGCGGCTTCATCTGTCCATTGGGATTTGTGCAGGACATTGCGCATGAGGCGCGTCAGGCGCTCCACATTGAGGGCGTCTCCCTCAACGAAAAAATGTACACTGTGCTCCGATTGGTAAAATGGATCATGCTGGTGATCTTCCTCGGGATCGGATTTGTCGGCGGCAACTTCTGCGACTTCTGTCCGGCGGCGGCAATCTCACCGGCGTTGGCGGGCTTCAAGCTCAGCTTAGGGCTCGGCGGATTCTTCATGATCATTGTGATCGTCAGCGGCTTTTTCAAGCGCAGGAGCTTCTGCAATATCTGTCCGCTGGGCTACATCCTCGGACTGACCCACAAGGCGTCGCTCTTCAAGCTCAAAAAAGACGCGGTCGCCTGTACCGAGTGCGGCGCGTGCTATGAGGCTTGCCCGATGGGGATCAAGTCGATCTTTACCGTACGCGAGGGCAAGAAAGGCGAGCTGAGCAAGATTGACGTCACAACGCCCGACTGTATTATGTGCGGCGAGTGTGTACGCCGCTGCCCCGAGAACAACGCATTAGCGATCACCTTCTGCGGAAAGAAGGTCTATAACGCCGACCGCATGAAATTCATGAAACAATACGCTCCGAAGCCGGACAAATATGCACCGTTTCTGAATCATGAAAAGAGTGATAAACATGAATGATTATATCAGCAGGCAAGGCTCTGCCGAGGATCGCCGGAAAGCGCGCTTTCTCAATAAATCCTCAACGACCGCTATCAAATATCTCAGAAAAATCGAAGATCTGCCGCACAAGCCCGACGCACTCAAGCCGTTCACGGATGTACTCAAACACGTTTTTGTCGATATGCAGGGCGCGGTAAAGCCACAAGGCGTGCCATCTGTCGGCACCTACTGTGTGATGATCCCACCCGAGCTGATCTATGCGATGGGCGCGATGCCCGTCAAGCTTTGCGGCGGCAGCTACACCGCTTTCAACGTGGGCGACGATATCGCTCCGCGCGACGCCTGTCCGCTGGTCAAGGCGATCATGGGCTTTGAGAGTATCGGTGTGATGCCGGTGTATCAGGAATGTCAGCTGATGGCGGTACCGATCACCTGCGACTGCAAGAAGAAGCTCGCCGGTTATCTTGCCGAGCGGCGCAATACCATAGCGCTTCATGTACCCTCGGGACGCGACCGCGACGAGGATATGGAGCAATATGTCAGAGAGCTGTACCTGTTCAGCCAAAAGCTGACTGAGGTGACGGACGTAGAATTGAGTTACGAGAGACTGTCATGGGCTTGCGGCATGACTGCCGCAGCGCAGTATGAGCTGTCCCGCTTCATTGAGCTCAGGCGCAAGTATCCCCTTGCGATCAAGGGGACGCACTACATGGCGGCGATGAACGCGATCAGCTACACGCATATCTCGCTGTGGACACGGTACATGCACGACCTTTGTGATGAGATAGAAGCGAAAGCAAAACGCGGTGAGATGGCGAGTAAGGAGAACCGTCCGCGCATCCTGATCACAGGTTCGCCGATCGTATTCCCGAACTTCAAGATACCTCTTTTGATAGAAGAGATGGGCGGCGCGCTGGTAGCGGACGAGACCTGCATGGGCGAGCGCGGCGCATACGATCCTCCGGCGATCGTCGATCAAAGTACCGACGGTATCATGCGGGCGCTCGCCAACAAAAGCACCCGTCCCTGTACCTGTCCGACCTTTGTTGATAACAAACGCAGAGTGTATCGTATCATGCAGATGCTGAAGGATTACAGGGTACAGGGCGTGATCTATCACGTTTTGCGCGGATGCCTTGTCTATGATTATGAATATCAAGTCATGGAGGAAGAACTCGGCAAGCTCGGTATTCCCATCATCCGCATCGAGAGTGACTATAATGAAGAAGACGTCGAACAGCTCAGAATCCGCATAGAAGCATTCATCGAGTTGATCAAATACGGAAAGGGGTCATCAAAATGAAAGTATATGCAGGCTTGGACGGCGGCTCCACCTATCTGAAAGCCGCCCTGATAGATGAACGCGGCAGGGTGCTCCGCACGGGCGTAACCAATACCGGTATCGACAACAACGGCGCTGCACAAAAGCTGCTTGCAAAGCTGATGAGCGAGGTTGGCGTATCCCACGTCGACTATACGATGGCGACCGGCTACAGCCGCAAGATACTGGAGGTCGCGGATGATGACGTCAGCGAGATCACCGCCCACGCATACGGCGTTCGTGTGACCGCTCCGCGCGAATACCGTCCCGGTATGATCGTCGACATCGGCGGTCAGGACAGCAAGATCATCTATCTGGACGCGAACTATTCCGTCAAGAATTTCAGCATGAACGACAAGTGTGCGGCAGGCACCGGCAAATTCATGGAGGTCATCGCGCAGATACTGGAAACGACCATTGATCAGGTCGGACCTCTCTCTTTAGAGAGCACAGCTCCCTGCGATATCAACAGCACTTGTGTCGTGTTTGCGCAGTCGGAGGTCATCTCGCTGATCGCGCGTAAATTTGACCGCCGTGATATTCTCTCGGGAATGCACCTGTCGATGGCGAAGCGTATCATCAAGATGATGAAAAAAAGCGAGAAGAACGGCGACGTTCTGATGAC
>DGUQ01000161.1:0-2683 GCA_002394725.1 Ruminococcaceae bacterium UBA4306 | reverse complement strand
GTGTTCGTGGCGAATCATCCGCAGTTTAACGGCGCGATCGGCGCGGCACTCCTCGCAAGCGAAAGGGGTTGAGCGTATGTTAGCAACAGCGTTATCGGCGGCGGTATCCGTCGGTTTAGGCTGCGGTACCTGCTGCGGCACGACGGCTTCATCCTTCTTAGCGGTTTACATCCTATCTGAGGGCGGCGGCTTCAAATCATCCCTAAAGCATGTCGGAGGCTTCTTCCTCGGTAAGATCCTTGCCGTCTGCTCCATCACTATGCTCTGTGCGGCGGTCGGTAATGTTTTCATCGATGAAAACGGCTGTATCGGCGGCTTTAACCTTCACCTCGTCATGTCATTGGTCATGCTCCTGTCGTCCCTGTACCTGATTTGGAAATGGTTCATGAGCCGTAAGCATGACTGCAAAAAATGCGGCGGAAAATGCTCTGCCAAAAACCGCGTGATCCCTTCGTTCACCGTCGGACTTGCCTACGGCGCCAATCCCTGTGCTCCGCTGATCATGGTCGCAGGTTATGCGATCATGCTTTCCGTCCCCGGCGCAATCCTGCTGGGCCTTGTCTTTGCTTTGGCGAGCTCGCTCTCTCCGGCACTTCTGATTTTTGGGCTTTCGGGTGTACTCAGCAGCAAGATCGCGGGTCAGCTCGGCAAGGCGATGCCGTGGGTACAGCTATGCGTGTATATTCTGTTTTTGATTGTTGCAGTTGTGACTTTGTTCTGCTATACTTAACATAAGCAACCGAGAATAAATCCGAACCCGGTTTTGACGGGCATATTTATGCCCGCTCTTTGTTAAAATCCTCGTTGCTTATATTGGAGGTGACCTTTATGCGCTTGTTATTCGCCGAAGATGACCGTGACATATCCAAAGCTGTCCAAACACTTTTGGAACGATCCGGCTATTCCGTCGACGCGGTATATAATGGGCAGGACGCGCTCGACTATATCGAGCAAGCCGACTATGACGGTGTGATCCTTGACTGGATGATGCCGAAGAAGACAGGCATCGAAGTGCTCGCCTGGATGCGCGGTAAGGGTATCTCAACTCCCGTGCTGATGCTCACTGCCCGCGATGCGATAGAGGACAGAGTCGAAGGGCTTGATACCGGAGCGGACGATTATCTGCCGAAGCCCTTTGCCGCCTCCGAACTGCTCGCGCGTATTCGCGCCATGCTGCGGCGCAAGGTGGATTATCAGCATGACGTCATCAAGTACGCTGACATTGAGCTTGACAAATCTGCTATGACGATCACCTGCGGGAAGAAAAGTGTCAGTTTGAACAACAAGGCGTTCCAGCTGATAGAAATGCTTGTTGAGCATCCGGGAGCAGTACTCAGTATCGATCAGATCATGGAGCGCATCTGGGGCTGGGACAGCGACGCAGAAGTCAACGTCGTCTGGGTGAATATTTCAACCTTACGCAAAAAGCTGACCGAGATCGGCGCACACTTGAAGATCAAAGCGATCCGCGGCGTCGGATACAGTCTGGAGAGTACACTATGATGAAACAAATCCGACAGCGCTTTATCAAAATCGCTTTATTGGCGCTGACGCTGGCAATGCTTCTTGTTGCCGGCGTCATCAATGCTGTCCATTTTGTCAATACTTCTGCCGAGCTGAAAGAAACGCTGAATTATATAGTCGAAAATGATAATGCAGCGCACAGCAAGGCCGATAGTCAGAACGGCGAAAATCTTCACGGGAAAACTGCTTCCGATGACAGCGTTCCGCAAACACGGCAAAAAGGCAATAATCATCATATGAATACAAAGGTCGAGGAATCGCGATACTTTATTGCGATCCAAAGCGCCGACGGCGAGTTGTTCCTCGGCGCAGGCTCCAAAGAGACCGAATACGCCAACGATGAGCTTTTAACGATTGCAAAAGACGTATTGTCGTCCGATACCTTGTCAGGTCATACCAAGAACTATCTGTATCAGGTGACTGAAAGATCAGACGGTTCTAAGGCAGCCGTCTTTCTTAATTTTGAATCACAAAGAGAAAAAGTGTTTTCGCTTCTGATCATTTCAATAGGTGCTTGCGTTGTCGGAATCTTATTATCATGGCTGCTGGTATCGCTCCTCAGCAAGAAAGCGATACGCCCGATGATGGATAATATTGAACGGCAAAAGCAATTCATTACCGACGCAGGGCATGAGCTGAAAACGCCGCTCACTGTCATTTCCGCCAACATGGATGTGTTATCAATGGATATCGGGCCGAACGAGTGGGTGCAGGGGACGCAAAAGCAGGTTGCCGATATGCGTAAGCTCGTTAATGAGCTGGTGTATTTGTCACGCATGGATGAAACGGATTCCGCTTTTGAACGAAACGAATTCAATCTGTCAAATGCCGTAAATGCCGTTGCGGAGCCATTTGTCAGTATGGCGGAATTCAATGGGAAGAACATGATTGTCAACGCAGAGAATAATCTGACATATTGCGGCGATGAAGCAGCAATCAAAAGGCTTGTCAGTATTCTTTGCGAAAATGCCGTCAAGTACGCGCCTGAAGATACCGACATTCATGTGTCACTGAGTAAATCGAGTAAGAATATCGTTCTGAAAACGGAAAACGTCATGAAGGAACCCCTGAGCGATGAAGCGCTGACGCGCTTGTTCGATCGATTCTATCGCGGTGATACATCCCGTTCCAAGGATGAAAATAAGGGCTTCGGCATTGG
>DGUQ01000046.1 GCA_002394725.1 Ruminococcaceae bacterium UBA4306 | reverse complement strand
CGCCGTCTGTGCTATGACGGCTTATATCGTCATTACGGACAGAATCCCGATCAAAGCCTGATCAGCAGGCTCGAATATGAGCTGTCCGTGATCCGTAAGATGGGCTTTGTCGATTACTTTTTGATTGTCAACGATTTTGTTCAGTACGCTAAGAGCAAGGATATCCCCGTAGGCCCCGGCAGAGGCTCGGGCGCGGGCTCCCTGTGCGCCTATTGTATCGGCATCACCGGCATCGATCCGATCAAATACGATCTGCTGTTTGAGCGGTTTTTGAACCCCGAGCGCGTCAGTATGCCGGATTTTGATATCGATTTTTGCAAGGACAGACGCTCGGAGGTCATCGACTACGTCATTCGCAAATACGGCGAGGATCATGTCGCGCAGATCGTCGCCTTCGGTACCATGCAGGCGCGCGGCGCTGTGCGTGACGTCGGCAGGGTGCTGGATATCCCTTACGCGACCGTCGATAAGATCGCCAAAATGATCCCGTTCAGTATCGATATGACGCTGGATAAGGCGCTGTCGCTGTCCTCGGAGCTGCGCCAAAGCTATCATCAGGACGCGACCGTCAAGCAAATCATCGATATTGCGCGCGCACTGGAGGGTGTACCGCGCCATATCACCATGCACGCGGCAGGCGTTGTCATCACCGATCAGCCTGTCAGCAACTATGTGCCGCTCGCGAAATCCGATGAAGCCGTCATCACCCAATTTACCATGACCACGCTCGAGGAGCTCGGTCTGCTCAAGATGGACTTCCTCGGCTTGCGCAACCTCACTGTCATCCATGACGCCGAGATGATGATCCGCCGCAGTGTGCCGCGGTTCAAGATCGATGAGATCGATTACGGTGACAAAGCGGTCTATGCTATGATCTCCACCGGCAATACGGACGGTGTGTTTCAGTTCGAGAGCGGCGGCATGAAGAACGTGCTTGCTCAATTAAAGCCCGAACGGTTTGAGGATCTGATCGCGGTCATCTCGCTGTACCGACCCGGTCCGATGGATTCTATCCCGACCTATATCCGCAATCGTCATAATCCCGGGCTGATCACCTATAAGCATCCTCTGCTTGAGCCGATCTTGAACGTCACCAACGGCTGTATCGTCTATCAGGAGCAGGTCATGCAGATCTTCCGTTCCTTGGCAGGTTACTCACTCGGCCGCGCGGATATCGTGCGCCGTGCCATGAGCAAGAAGAAACACGACGTCATGGAGCGTGAAAAGCAGATTTTTATCCACGGACTGACGGATGAAAACGGCAATGTCGAGGTGGAAGGCTGTCTCAGACGCGGCATCGATGAACAAACGGCGTTATCGATCTTCTCCGAGATGGAGAGCTTCGCGTCCTACGCGTTCAACAAAAGCCACGCCGCCGCCTATGCCGCTCTATCCTATCAGACCGCTTATCTCAAATGCCATTATCCGCGCGAATACATGGCGGCGCTGCTGTCCTCCGTCATTGAAAGTCAGAACAAAACCGCCGTGTATATCGGCGAATGTCACCGACTGGGGATATCGGTGCTGCCGCCGAGCGTGAATGAAAGCGACAGTAAATATACCGTGTCCTCGGGTCATATCCGATTCGGCTTGTCCGCTGTCAAAAATCTCGGGCTTGCCTTCATCAACGCGATCATCTCCGAGCGTATGGTAAGACCGTATCATTCCTATTATGATTTTTGCAGACGGCTCAACGGCAAGGGGTTGAACGCCCGATCTCTCGAAAGCCTGATCAAATGCGGCGCACTCGATCATCTTGACTGCAACCGCCGACAGATGCTCTCCGTATCGAAAACCATACTCGATGATCTCGAATACGAACGTCGCAGAGGTGGGGGAGCAGGACAGATCTCACTCTTCGATATGGGTTCACAGGGCGCTCAGAATGAGATCGCGATCCCCTCACTAGAGGAGTTCCCTCTGATCGAGCTGCTGAATATGGAAAAAGAAATGGCAGGTATGTACCTCAGCGGTCATCCGATCGACGCGTACGCGAATTACGCAGCATCGGTCAACGCCGATCGGATCAGCGATATCATGAACACCGAGGAGGGCAGATACCGCGACCGCGCTAAGGTGCGTCTGGTCGTGACCGTCAACAAGAATAAGACCCAGCTCACCAAGAGCAACAAGATGATGGCGTTCGCCGATGTTGAGGATCGATACGGCACGTGCGAGATCATTATCTTCCCGAATGTACTGGAAGCGTCCCGTGACGCGCTCTACGCCGGCGCGGTGATCGACGTCGAGGGTACACTGAGCATGAAGGAAGAGGAAGAGCCGCGTGTGTTAGCGGACAAGATCACGCCGCTGCCTCCTGCCGATGAATTGACGAAATCGTTCAGCAAGCCGAAAAGCACTCAGGCAAATGTGATCGACCAAAAACGACCGCAGACCTTATATCTGAGGATCCCGTCACTGGATTGCAGGGAATACCGCAAAGCGAAGAATATCCTGGAGATCTTCGGCGGCAACACCCGTGTTGTGATTTATCTCAGTGAAACAAAAGAAAAGCTCTTGGCGCCGAGGAGCCTTTGGACGACCCCGAATCCCACTATGCTCGGTGAGTTGAGCTTTCAGCTGGGGGAAGAAAACGTTATATTGAAATAACAGATCGGGAACGATGGATTTTTTATCACATTGTTCCCGATTTTTTTAGCATAAATACTTGATTCTATGTTGTATTTTGTATTATAATAAACTGTGTATTTAATTCTTTTCTAAAGAGGAGGAACTATTATGGCTAAATCATTAGCAGTTTTAACAAGCGGCGGCGACGCGCCGGGCATGAACGCGGCGGTCAGAGCGGTAATCAGAGCCGGTATCTATAACGGCTTTAAGGTATATGGCGTATATAAGGGCTACAACGGCTTGTTGAACCATGACGTCAAGGAGATGAACCTTCGTTCCGTATCCGATATCCTCAGCCGAGGCGGTACGATCCTTTATACGGCTCGCAGCAAGAAATTCATGCAGCTCGAGTATCAGCAGCAGGCAGCGGAGTTCTGCCGTTCTCTCGATATCGAGGGTCTGGTCGTCATCGGCGGCGACGGTTCCTTCAAGGGCGCCAGAGCGCTCACTAACGCCGGCATTCCCTGTGTCGCTCTCCCCGGAACGATCGATAATGATATCGCCTGCACCGATTACACCATCGGCTTCGATACCGCGATGAATACCGCGGTCGAAATGATCGACAAGATCCGTGATACCGCTCAGAGCCATGACCGCTGCTCCGTTGTCGAGGTAATGGGTCGTCACTGCGGCGATATCGCGCTGGAGACCGGTATCGCTGTCGGCGCTACCGCCATTATCGTTCCTGAGATCGAGTACGATCTGGAGCGTGACGTTATCTCTCGTATCTATGAGCAAAAGGATACCGGTAAGAAGCACTTTATCGTTATCGTAGCCGAGGGCGTCGGCGGCTCTCAGGAGATCTCGCATTACATCCAGCATCGCACCGGTATCGAGACCCGTGCCACTATCCTCGGTCACGTACAGCGCGGCGGTTCTCCGTCACTACGCGACAGAGTTATGGCGACCAGGATGGGCGTCGCGGCGGTCGATCTGCTCGCGAAAGGCATCGGCAACCGCGTCATCGCTTCCCATGAAGGCAAGATCGTGGATTATGATATTACGGAAGCGCTCGATATGCCGCGCAAATTTAATAATGAACTCTATGAAATTGCTATGAAGGTTTCCATCTGATGATCATCGGAGGGTAACAGATAGGATATGGGGATTCAGTATTTTTATAATTTTTGCGTTAAGGATATCGACGATACCGATTTATCGTGCGACATTTTGTCCGCTGTGAGGAGGAGCTACTTCTCTGATTTTGAGAAGATCCGCGATAAGATCACCTATGACAGTGAGGGCGAGTCGCTGCAGTATGATTATTTGATCGAGCGCGGCAAGCCGTTTCACTGGACGGTAAAGCAAAAGGACGGCACGACCGTACAGGAGGTTTTGCCCTCAGACGGCGGCAGATACTACCTTTGCTTCTATCGTGACGCAAAGCTGTTCAAGCGCCTGCTGTTCAGCAAGCTGCATACGCTGTTAAAGGCGGAGTATATGGATGAGAACGGCGCTGTGTATCGTTCGATCGAACCGCGAAAGATCCAAAGCGGATTGTGCCTGCTGTATAAGGATAACACATCGGAGCCTATGCCGCTTTATGTCGCGCCCGAGGTATTCGAGAAGCCTGTCGCGGAACGATTGGCGGCGCGCTTTACCGATTATACGGCGGTCGCTTCTACCAACGACGGCATCGTGTGGTTTTTGTCCGATAAACAGCTTGAGCATTATCGTGAGTTTGCCGATCGTGAACGGCAGGATATCGCGCGGACGATCGATCAACGCTATGTGCGTGACAGCGCGCCGCTGTATGAAAAGATCAACGTCAAGGATTTTAACATCAAGCGCAATCTATCCGCTTCACTGGATATTGCCGACGCGAAGCCCTTTGGCGCGCGGATACCTGCGCGTGCCGAGCATCTCGCTGATGACGCGCGATCCGTTACGCTCGCTCAAGCCGGGGATGAAACACATTTTACAACAACCTTGATCTCCGCGGATGAAATAACCGAGCAAAGGGTTGAGGCTGATTCGGCAAAGGTTGACGTCCAAACCGAGCTTGAGCCGCAAACAAATCGGGAGCCTGTTCTTGAGACCACGGAAGATATGGCGGAGGAATCCGTTCAGATGCTCAAGCCCGATAAGCTGATCAAGGCGGACGGCGCTGTATACAGCTACTTCGGTGAGCTGGATGATCACGATAACCGAGACGGCTACGGCAGGACCGTGACCGAGCTGGGGCGTACCGCCTATGAGGGCAATTATCACAACGATAAGCGCTTTGGCAAGGGCTCTTACTTCTATAAGGACGGTACACTGTGCTACAGCGGTGATTGGGATGAAAATGTCCGTCACGGCGTCGGCGTCGGAATCAGCGCACGCGACGGCTCCATGCACGTAGGTAACTGGGTGAACAACAAGCCTGTGGGTAACGGCGCGCGTGTCGCCGCGGACGGCAGCATCAAGTTTGTCTGCAAGGAGTTGTCCGACGGGTCGATCGCTTTGATGAATTATCTTGATAATGACACGATCGTGATCTCTAAGTATGATAAAAACGGCGCCAAGATTTCCGATAAGATCGTTTCTTTAACAGATGAATAAGTTGCTATATAGCGCGGAGTGGAAGCATTCCGCGCTTTCTTTATGCTATAGTTCGTATGATCGTTGGTATATGTTTCAAAAAACCGTCCATACTATCATCATCGTGAATCAGCGATAATATTGTACAATAGTAAGGAGAAACTGAATGAAACGTTTATTTGCGCTTTTATGCGCGGCTATGATGGTCGGTGTGATACTGTGTTCCTGCACGCAAACGGCGAACAAGGTCAAAGAGAAGGCGTCCGAGGCAGTGTCCGATATCAAGAAGGATATGAAGGACAGCGTCACCGAGAACAAGAGTATGGTCGATCATAACGGTACCGTCGTGCCGACCGATCCCACCGAGGGTTCTATGATGGAAACCATCGAGGATGCTGTCGCAACGGAATGGGACAGCATGAAAGAGGACGGCAAAGTCAATGACGGTGACGGCAATGTCGGTGATCGTGAGAATTCCGACGGTGACGGTAACCCCGCGCCCGAGAATTGAATCAGCGCAAAAAGAGCAGCCTTTCCAAATAGGGGAGACTGCTCTTTTATCATTTTGATTTTGATTGCGGCATGCAGGCAAACCTCCGCGAATCTATAATCTCAACCGATTGTCATCTATATCACCTTTTCCAGATCCTGTTTGAGCTTGCCGATGATCTTCTTTTCAAGCCGCGAGATATACGATTGCGAGATACCCAGCAGATCCGCCACCTCCTTTTGGGTATGCTCCTTGTTGCCGTTGAGTCCGAAGCGCAGCTCCATGATCATCGCCTCACGGGTGTTGAGCCGATTGACTGCCTCCATCAGTTGATGAATCTCCACCTCCTGTTCGATATCCGCACTCACAGTGTCACTGTCCGAGCCGAGGATATCGCTGAGCAGCAGCTCGTTGCCGTCCCAGTCGGTCGAGAGCGGTTCTTCGATCGAGATCTCATATTTCATCTGTGATGTTTTGCGCAGGAACATCAGGATCTCGTTTTCGATACAGCGTGAAGCATAGGTCGCCAATTTGATGTTTCGATCGGGGGAGAAGGTGTTGACCGCCTTGATCAGCCCAATCGTCCCGATGGAGATCAGATCCTCGATATTGACGTTGCTGTTCTCGAATTTCTTCGCGATATAGACGACCAGCCGCAGGTTATGTACGATCAGCGGTTCACGCGCTTTTTCGTCACCGTCCTTGATCTGCTGCATAATGACGGCTTCCTCCGCTTTGGTGAGGGGTGGCGGCAACGCCGCGGATGAATTGATATAATAGACGCTGTTGGACAGCAGGATAAATCTTAGCTTGAATAATATGTTCCTCAGAATTTGCATGATCTCACCTTATGATTTCAGAATTGATGATTGCCTGATAGTTGGGGTTATGGATTTGACCGGACGCGATATAAACGGTATCGCCGATCGGTTTTTTATCGATATTCACACGATCCGCCTTGACAGCGCTCAGATAAGAGCTGCCGTTCACCGTAGAATAGGGGATGACGCGGATCAGCCCTTCCCGTGCGGTATCAAATACCGCCGTATCGACAATGATAACCGGAGCCGATGAGAACGGTTCTCTCAGATTGCTCCCCGTGTCCACCTTGCCGACACAGGAATAGTCCCTTCCGTGTATCGTAAATCTCAGTATAACAACCGTACTTTTTATTCTCTCAGAGAATAATTTATAGATGATTAAAACTAATATATATATGATTGCGGTCAATGCTGTCAGCCACAGCGGATTGACCTGCAGATACAGGATATCATTGACGATCACCATGTTCGGCGGCTTGAATACCTGATAAAAGAGGATATATCCGCCGCAGTATATCACAGAAACGGCTGTGTTACATAGATATGATCTTAAATATTCTATGGGGGATCTCCATCCGAACACGATCAGTGTGACGATCCCCGTTATGACGATCCTCAGTATCAGTAACAGCATACGGCTGTCGGAGCGGATAAAGATCGTTAAGGAGAACAAAGCGCCGAGCACAGCGCCGAGGATCATGCGATAGAGCCGGACGTCTTGCTTCAGGAGTTTTTCGGCAGTCATCAGGATCGCGTAATTGACGATCACGTTGACAAACAGGAGAACATCGATATAGATAACCATGCTCTCCCTCCGTTCAAGGCTATTATCGCACAGATCGCCTGCGATACCTGTCAAAGCAGCTATGGTAGATTCGGTGCTTTATGCTGACACAGCATGGATATTTGTATGAATAATTCTGAATTAGAATAAAAATGTTGAATTCTTGTCTACTATTCTTTTACATTATTGAAATAATGTACTGAATTACACAAAAAACATTTGACTTCAAGAATGAATGAGGTTATTATATGATAGAAATCACAATATGGTGGTGAAACTATGGCAGTATCCACAATAGATAGAGTCCGTGAAGCGGAGCAAAACGCGAATGAAAAGCAGAATGCCGCCGAGCTGGAAGCCCATCGGTTGATCGAGGACGCAAAGCAGCGCGCTCAGCAGATGATCAAGGACGCCGAGAAGAAGGCTGAAGAATTCGACCGCAAGGCGGCAGCCGAGGCGCAGTCTGCCGCTGACGAGGTGATTCGTAATCGTAAAGCAAAGGCTCAGGCACAGGCGCAGGCGCTCTCGGAGAAAACGCTCAAGCAAAAACAAAACGTGATCAATCAACTGATTCGGGAAACCTTGAGTTAGTTTAACGGACGGTCATTGCGAGGGATGGATGAGATCACCATAACTCTCTACACGCGTATTTTACGGCTTCGTGATGACATGATAATAACGCAGTAAGGAGGAGCATCATGGCTATGCTCAAAATGCAGCGCGTCTATGTTTACGCACTGCTCAAATACTGCAAGGATATTCTGGAAGCGCTCCAGCGGCGAGGCGTCGTAGCGATTGAGAACCTCAACATCGAGGACAGCGTCTTTTTCAAGGACGATACCTCCGCATATCAGGCGCAGTACCGGCGCATGGCGTCTACCGCGACTGAGGCGAACGAGATCTTATCGCGGTACGTCAAGCAGAAGAAAGGGCTGCTCAGCTCCTTTAATGGGCGAAAACAGCTCTCTTCTGAGGAATATGACAAGCTGGCAGACGAAACACCGGATATCCTTCGGATCGCATACGATATCATATCGTGTCAAAAGAATATCGATACCAACGAGGCGGAAAAGATCAAGTATCAGCAACAGCTTGACATCATCCGGCCGTGGCTGAGCTTGGATGTACCGATGAATTTCACCGGTACGGCGACAACCAAAGCCTTTATCGGAAAGTTTTCCGGCGATATATCTACCACTGAGATCGTGACCAAGCTGGCTGAGATCATCCCCGAGGTCGAGGGGATCGAGGTCGAGATGATCTCGCATGATTCCAATCAGACCTGCGTCTTTATCCTGACCTCACGGAAAGACGCCGACGCGGTATCCGACGCGCTCCGGCGGATCGGCTTTGAGTATCCTTCCTACATATCTCCGGTCATCCCGAAGCAGCGAGAGAAGGAGATCAACAAGCATCTGAGCAATCGTGACGGCAGGATATTGGAGAACGAGAATATCATCAAATCCTACGCGAAATACGCCGAAAAGCTCAACTTCCTCGAGGATTATTACGTCATGAAGACCGAGTGTTACGCGGCGTATGACGATATCGCGACCTCGCGCAATACCTTTGTTTTGACGGGCTATATCCCCGAGCCGGACGCCGGGGAGTTGAAGGAATACCTAGAGACCGCCTTTGACGCGGAGGTCGAGCTCGAAGAAGCGACGAACGACGACGCTCCCGTCAAGCTCAAAAACAATAAATTCGCGGAGCCTGCCGAATCGGTGCTCGCGTCCTACAGCTATCCCGATCATCACGAGGCGGATCCTACGTCGATCATGGCGATCTTTTACTATGTGTTTTTCGGCATGATGTTCTCCGACGCCGGCTACGGTCTTGTCATGGCGATCGCCTGTGCCGTATGTCTGCTCAAATTCAAGGGCATGGAGCCCGGGCTCAAGCGCAGTATGAAGATGTTCTTCTGGTGCGGCGTGTCCACCACGATATGGGGACTGCTGTTCGGCTCGTTCTTCGGTGACGCTATACCGGTGATCTCCACTACCTTTTTCCATGTTCAGCCGCCCGCGATCCCCGGACTTGTGGTGCCTTTATGGCTTAACCCCGTATCGGACCCCATGAAGGTTCTTATGCTGTCGTTCCTCTTAGGCATCATCCATCTGTTCATCGGCCTCGGCATAATGGCTTACAACTATATCAAAAACAAAGAGTATCTGCCTGTGATCTATGACGTCATCAGCTGGTATCTCTTGGTCGGCGGCGCTATACTTGCTCTGCTGTCTACCGAAATGATGGGGAACATAGCAGGCTTCACCATCCCACCGATATTCCTTACGATAGGCGGTATCATGGCTGCCGTCGGAGCGGTCATTATCGTTCTCTTCTCCGGCAGAGAGAGCAGGAACCCCGTGATCCGTCTTTTAAAGGGCGTTTACGGTCTTTACGGCGCAACGGGATATTTAAGCGATATACTTTCCTACAGCCGTTTGCTGGCTCTCGGTATGGCGACCGGTATCATAGCTCAGGTATTTAACCTTGTAGGCACTATACTCGGCGACAGCTTCATCGGCGTGATCGTGTTCATCATCGTGTTCATTATCGGCCATTCGGTCAATATCGGCATCAACGCTCTCGGAGCCTATGTGCATACGAACCGCTTGCAGTTCGTTGAATTCTTCGGTAAATTCTATAAAGGCGGCGGACGAGAGTTCAAGCCTTTCAAAATCAATACTAAACATTATATAGTCAAGGAGGACAAATAATATGTCAGAGTTTTTTCAGAATTCAGGTTTATTCTTCGC
>DGUQ01000127.1:2841-3040 GCA_002394725.1 Ruminococcaceae bacterium UBA4306 | reverse complement strand
TACAAGATCGAGGGCGAGGATCTGTTCCTGATCGGTACCTCCGAGCACAGCATGATCGGCAAGTTCATCGACACGATTTTACAGGAAGAAAACCTGCCCTACACGCTGACCTCCTACAGCCCCTGCTTCCGTAAGGAAAAGGGCGCTCACGGTATTGAGGAAAGAGGCGTTTATCGTATCCACCAGTTTGAGAAGCAGG
>DGUQ01000127.1:472-2766 GCA_002394725.1 Ruminococcaceae bacterium UBA4306 | reverse complement strand
GATCGTCGTCTGCAAGCCGGAGGACAGCAAGATGTGGTTCGACAAGCTCTGGCAGAATACGGTCGAATTCTTCCGCACCCTCGATGTACCGGTACGTACCCTCGAGTGCTGCTCGGGCGACCTCGCCGACTTAAAGGTCAAGAGCATCGACGTGGAGGCATGGAGCCCCAGACAGAAGAAGTATTTTGAGGTCGGTTCCTGCTCGAACCTCAGCGATGCGCAGGCACGCCGTCTGAAGATCCGTGTCAACGGCAAGGACGGTAAAAAGTATTTTGCGCATACCCTCAACAATACCTGCGTCGCGCCGCCCCGTATGCTGATCGCGTTCCTCGAGAACAACCTCAACGAGGACGGCAGCGTGAGCATCCCCGAGGCGCTCAGACCGTATATGGGCGGCATGGAGGTCATCAAGGCAAATTGATTTGCCGTGATCGAGTGAATAATGAATAGAGAATAATGAATAGAGAAGGGTGGGCGCTGCCCACACCCGATTCCTATTTTACTACCTATTGAGGTTGATATGAAGTTAACGCTGATCAGTAAATACCGCACGCATATCATGGGTGCGGCGATGATGTGGATCATGTGGTTCCACTCGCCCTATACATGGAAGAATGAAGCGTTCCACTTTATCCACGATATTGGATTTTACGGAGTGGATGTTTTCCTGCTGGTATCGGGACTGGGACTGTATTTCTCGATGCGCAAGTCGAAAAACATCGGTGATTTCTATAAAAAACGAGCCATCCGTATTTTGCCTGCCTACCTGATCGTGACCATTTGCTGGTACGCTTTTTATAGGACTGAGGTGAGCTTTTCCGATAAACTCCTGTCGATTTTGGGCGTCAACTACTTCCGCGGCACCGTCAGAGGCAGACCCGAGTATTTTGACTGGTTTTTGCCGACGCTGTTCGTGCTGTACCTCTTGACGCCGCTGTATGATAAGCTGTTCCAAAAGGCAAGCTCAAAATGGAAATTCACTCTGCTGAGCATGACGATCTCACCGCTGTTGTGCCTGATCTTTTACCATACCGGTCAACAGGTGTTGTACGGCAGTACGGTGCGTATCGCGGTATTCTTGGTCGGTTACTGGATCGGCTGGTTCCTGTATGAGAAAAAGACGGAGGATAAGGCGAGCTGGATGGTGCATCTGCCGCTGTTGTTCTGCGGCGTCACGCTGGCATACTGTATCCAAAAGTATCTCAAAAACCCGACGATCTTCTGGGGACTCAACTGCTACCCTGCATTGTTGGTCGCACCGGCGCTGTGCGTGATGCTGGGAGGATTGTTCTATCTTGCCGACAAGTATTTGAAGGTCGCCGGAAAGGTCCTGCTGTTCCCGTTTTATATCTGCGGCAAATACAGCTTGGAGATCTACCTCTTCCATCAGCGCTTGATGGATATCGTCAACGGCGACAAGGGAGCTGCGATCCGCAACTTCCTTTCCGCAAAGCTGCATATCGGCGCTTTTTCCGGATGGTATTACTTCTTGATCGCGATGGTGTCGATCGCACTGGCGGCGGCGCTGCATGAGCTGATCGCGCTGGTGACAAGACTGATCACAAAGAACGGAAAGAAGAAGCAGGAGCATATCGAAGAATCAGTGCAGACGACCTCACAGGAAGCGATCGACAACAGCACGGAACCCACAGTCAAAGAAGCAACCGTATAAATGAAAAGCCCCACTGTGACGACAGTGGGGTTGATTGTTATGATGATGTTTTATGTCGGTTGAAGCGTGCCTCAAACTCATGGGTCAATCTGTTCCAATCGGCAGGGGAGAGCTTCTTCTCAATCACCTTGCGCGCCTCCTCCATGTTGGGCGGACGATGATCGGTATTGTGGCAATCCGTACCGATGAAGTGCAGCAGATCGTTGTCGATCATTTTCAGCGCCAGCTTGCGCGAACGGCGTGAGGTGAACGCCTCGGCGTTACATTGAAAATAGAAGGGCTGTTCAAAAAGCCGCGCGTAAATATCGCGCTTTTGGATAGACTGATAGCGCTCCACATGCGCGAGCACAACACGCAGATTTTGATTATATTGCAGGGTGATCAGCTCTTCGAAGATCCTGTCCGACCAAGAGACAAAGGGCATTTCGATCAACAGTAAATCGGTACCCTGAATCCTGAGATCAGAGATACTGTCGCTGTGGGAGATACCGGGATAATAGAGGATCTCCGCGCCGAGGTAGATCTCGGGATGTCGGTCTGTTAACAGGGGTCGGAGCTTTTCGAACGCATGCTGTCTGCGGCGCAGAAATCGCTCGGGAGACTCATCCGTGCCGTAAAAGTG
>DGUQ01000127.1:0-319 GCA_002394725.1 Ruminococcaceae bacterium UBA4306 | reverse complement strand
TTACTGCCGTCGTCCATTTTCGGCAAAAAGTGACTGTGAAAATCAAGCATGGAATCCCTCCTTATCCTTATTATAACAGATAGGGAAGCGAGAATCAACTTGATTTTTGTCGAAGAGTGTGATATGATCCGACTATAGCTTTCTGTGTTTCTGTATCAAACACAGGGGGCTTTTTGTTGTTTAAAAATATTATTGTGAAGATAATACTAAGTAGCAATAAAACACATTAATATCTATTGCGGAGAATTCCGCATAACTGCGTTGTAAGTCTTGACAGGCGCCAGCAGTGGCGCTGAACCAATCGATGACACGTGTGTCA
>DGUQ01000088.1:2485-5912 GCA_002394725.1 Ruminococcaceae bacterium UBA4306 | reverse complement strand
TGTTTTATTGCTACTTAGTATAATAACGGCAAAAACCGCCCTTGCGGACGGTTTTCGACTGAAAAATATATTGATGATATGTAAAAATCCTAATAATCGTTTTGTTATTCCGTCGGTCGTGCGCGTGTACTGAATACGCGTATTGACCGAGCTCAGGCGAACGCTCTGTCAGTCGCGTCGAGCGAATACAGCAGCCTGTCGCCCTCTTTTGTTACCATTGTGATCTGCATTCTCGGCAAGAGCTTGTGCAGTGTCAGGACAAATCCGTTCGGACGTTCGTCCGGGACGCCTGTGATCAAATACTTTGCGTTGACCTTGCGTGCGAAGTCGGCCGCGCTGCCCGGCGCATTGTGACTGAACGATACGGTCATATCCGCGCCTAATTCCTTTGCCGTGCGATACAGATACTCCAGTTCATCAGAAAAGTTTGTCAAATCGTTGGTCGGCGTATGCACACAGAATACGTGCAGCGCCATATCCTCTGCCACTGCCCTCTCGAATCCGGCTTCGATCAGACGGTCGCAGTCATACTGTCCCGTAACGCATACCAGCACAGACGGCTTCTTCACAGCGTTCATGTTGTCACCTCCTTTGTTGATGTTGCTATCATTATACCACATGATTGTGACGAAACCTGTAAAAGCCTGTGAATAGTGTGTGAACCTTTTGTGAACGGTTGGTTTGGTGAACGGTTAACGGTTAATGGTTAACGATGAATGGAGGGCTTCGCCCTCACCCGATTTGTATGGCTGAAAATGCAGCATAATAATAAACAACGCCCACAACTGTTCACAAAGAGTCATAGACGTTGTTATTCTGTAGTCGTTATATCGATCCAAAAGCCGTCAGGCTTTCCCACAACCGTTCTCCGTTCACCGTTAACCGATACCCGATCACGCTTTCTTCCTGCAAAACTCACTCATACAGCAATTCTCGCACATCGCCTTTCTCGCGGTGCAGACGGCTCTGCCGTGGAGCACGAGCCGATGACAGAAGTTGTTGCTCTTCTTGGGCGGCAGGAGTCCGCGCAGGATCATCTCGATCTTCTTCTGATCGGTCTCATTGTGCAGTCCCAGACGGCGTGTGATACGGATGCAGTGCGTGTCAACGACCACAGCGCCCTCCATGCCGAAGATATCACCCATCACCAGATTGGCGGTCTTTCTGCCGATACCGGGCAGGGCGATCAGCGCCTCCAGACTGTCGGGCACTTCTCCGGCATATTGCTCGCACAATACGCGCGCCATCGCGATGATATCCTTTGACTTTGTCTTATATAAGCCGCAGGACTTGATATACTCCGCCAGCTCCTCCGGCGTACTGTCGGCAAAATCCTGAGCGCAGGTATACCGCTCAAACAGAGCCGGCGTCACCATGTTCACACGTGCGTCGGTGCATTGGGCAGAGAGCCGCGTCGCCACCAGACACTGCAGCGGATCGGTATAATGCAAGGAGCAGATCGCGTCGGGGTACTCCGCCTTGAGCGCCTCGACAGCGAGCTGAGCGATTTGTTTCTTTGTCATAGCCATCACTTCCTTGTTGCAATATAGCATATTCGGACGGATTGCGCAAGACGAAATCCATACATAATCCGTTTTCTGTTGATCTCAAAAAAGCAGAGGACGCTTGCGACAATCCGATCCTGCTGAAAAAGGCAAAAGAAAAGCGCCCCATCGGGAGCGCTTTACCATCCGTATTATTTCTCAGCGGTGTACTCAAAGGTACCGAAAACGGTATCCTGATTGTTCGCGTCACAGTAGATAACGCTGATCGTATCAACAGGATCCTTGATGTTCTGGAAATACTTGAAGCCGTATTCTGCCGCGATCTCGGATTCCTTCTTAGCGGTAGCCTCATCATACTGGTCGGTGTGAACGCCGACGATGACAGCCTTCTTCTCTTCATTGATATAAGCATACTCGCCGTACTTGCTCTTCTGGTCGCCGCTGCTCTCATGCAGCGCGCCGATCTCCTTCTGGATATCCGCGCCCAGAGAATTCTTGTGGTTATTGGTATACTGCTTATACTGATCGTCAGTGAACTCATATACCTTCTTATCACCGTCGGTAGAGGTGGACTTCGCGTAAGAGCTTGCGTAACCGTCATCATACTTTGAGGGAACGGTCGTTTTTACCGCGCCGGATTTACCGCACGCGCAAAGCACTGCGGCGATCGCCGCGACAGCCAGAATAAATGCAAAGATTCTTTTCATTGTTAATCCTCCGAATATCGTAGTTTATGGTGTTACCATTAGAGAAACTCCTACTCGGGGCTCCCCGAACAGTTCTATTATAGCAAAAAGAAACAAAAATGCAATAATAATGCACAGTATTTTTACAATTTTTCGATCAACACCTCGGTAATGCGTCTGCCGTCGGTCTGTGAGGCGGTGAAACGCAGTCCGTGCGCTTCGATCGACGGCTGCTCTCCCTCGGCAGGGATCCGCCCCAAATTGCTCAAGAGAAAGCCGGCGATCGTCTCGCTGTCATCGTCGCTGAGTTCGACGCCGATGCGCTCCTCCACGTCCTCGATCGAGGTGCTGCCGTCCACGGTGAACTTGCCGTCGGAGAGCTTGCGGATCTCCTCTTCCTCATTATCATACTCGTCCTGGATGTTTCCCAAAATATCCTCGATCAGATCCTCAAGCGTCACGATTCCCTCGGTGCCGCCGTATTCATCCACCACGACCGCGATCTGCGTCCTGTTCTTTTTCATAAAGGAAAAGAGGGAACGGCAGTTCTTGGTACGCGGCACAAAGAGCGCCGGACGCAGATGCTGACTGAGCTTGAAATTCGCAGGCGCCGGAGCACCGACGAATTTGAGCAGATCCTTGACATAGAGGATGCCGATGATATTGTCGATATCGTCGCGCCATACGGGGATGCGCGAATGACCGCTGCGGATCGCCAGATCGACGACGGTTTGCAGATCGTCGGTGTCCTCGAGCGAGGTCATATCACGGCGGTGGGTCATGATCTCATAGGCGGCGGTATCGTCAAAGTCAAAGACATTTTCGATGATATCCTTGGTGTCGTCCTCGATCAGACCCTTTTCCTGCCCCTCTTCCACGAGCGAGAGGATCTCCTCCTCGGTCTTTGCCTGTTTTGTTTCATTGTCCTTTGAGCCGAATAACCGCTCAATAAAATTCTTTTCTTTTTTCGCTGACTGGTCGTCAGACATAATTCATACCTCCGGTAAAATTAGGAGTTAGGAATTAGGAGTTAGGAATGAATGGTGGGCGCTGCCCACACCCGATCAGTATGAAATAATCTTACTTCATATCAATCAAAACACGAAGTGTTTCCCTAAATTCCTCATTCCTCATTTCTAATTCCTCATTATTAATCTGTATCTAATTTCAGCACCGCCATGAACGCCTCCTGCGGAACCTCCACGGAGCCTAACTGGCGCATGCGCTTTTTGCCTT
>DGUQ01000088.1:858-2364 GCA_002394725.1 Ruminococcaceae bacterium UBA4306 | reverse complement strand
AGGACGTCCTTGCGCATCGCCTTGACGGTCTCGCGCGCGATAATCTTGCCGCCGATACACGCCTGGATCGGGATCTCGAACAGCTGGCGCGGAATATTCTCCTTGAGCTTCTCCGCCATTTTGCGCGCACGGGGATATGCCTTGTCCGCGTGGATGATAAAGCTCAGCGCGTCCACGACGTCGCCGTTGAGCATGATATCGAGCTTGACGAGCTTGCTCTCGCGGTACTCCTTGAAGTCATAATCAAAGGAAGCATACCCACGGGTACGGCTCTTGAGCGTATCAAAAAAGTCATAAATGATCTCAGCGAGCGGCAGCTCATAGTGGATATCGACACGATCCGAATCGATGTAATCCATCCCGATGAAGGTGCCGCGCCGATCCTGACACAGCTCCATGATGTTGCCGACATAATCCGCCGGGGAGTAGATATGCGCGTCTGTGATCGGTTCCTCCGCCAAGGCGATCAACGCCGGATCGGGGAAATTGGTGGGGTTACTGATCATATGCACCGAGCCGTCGGTCAGCGTAATGCGATAGTTGACGGAGGGCGCTGTCGTGATAAGGTCGAGGTTATACTCGCGCTCCAATCTCTCCTGGATGATCTCCATGTGCAAGAGTCCGAGGAAGCCGCAGCGATAGCCGAAGCCCAGTGCCACAGAGGTCTCGGGCTCAAAGGAGAGGGACGCGTCATTTAATTTGAGCTTTTCCAGCGCGTCACGCAAATCGCCGTAGCGAGCGCCGTCCACGGGATAGATACCGCAGAACACCATGCTCTGTACGGCGCGGTAGCCCGGCAGGGGCATTTCGGCAGGATTCGCGGTCAGGGTGACGGTATCGCCGACCTGCGCGTCCTGCAGGCTCTTGATAGAGGCGGTGATGTAGCCGACCTCACCTGCGTACAGCCCCTCACGGGGCTCGAGCGACGTCGCGCGCATATAACCACATTCCACCACGTTGAAGGTCGAGCCGGTCGCCATGAGCCTGAATTCGTCGCCGACATGGATCTGACCCTCTTTGAGGCGGACGTAAATAATAACGCCCTTATAGGAATCGTAGATGGAGTCGAAGATCATCGCCCTGAGCGGCGCGTTGATATCGCCCACGGGAGCAGGCACGTCGCTGACGATCTTTTCCAAGACCGCGTGGATGTTGATACCTGCCTTCGCGGATACACAGGGCGCGTCCTCGGCAGGGATACCGATGACGTCCTCGATCTCGTTGATCACGCGCTCGGGATCGGCAGACGGCAGGTCGATCTTATTGACTACCGGCACGATCTCCAGTCCGGCGTCTACCGCGAGATAGGTATTCGCGAGCGTCTGCGCCTCAATGCCCTGCGACGCGTCGACGACCAGCACCGCGCCCTCACATGCCGCGAGGGATCGGCTGACCTCATAGTTGAAGTCCACATGACCGGGCGTGTCGATCAGGTTGAACTGATAGGTCTCGCCGTCGTCCGCCTTGTATTCGAGCGTGACGGCATGGCTCTTGATGGTGATGCCG
>DGUQ01000088.1:0-749 GCA_002394725.1 Ruminococcaceae bacterium UBA4306 | reverse complement strand
TCCAGCAACTGATCCTCCATATCGCGCACCGCGACGGAGCTTGTCTGCTCCAGAATACGGTCGGCAAGCGTCGACTTGCCGTGATCGATATGCGCTACGATAGAGAAGTTGCGGATCTTATCCTGTTGAAATGACATACATAATCACCTGAATCATATTACGATACAATATACCAAAATGTATCATATCATAAATTGTAGCGGATAGCAAGAATAATCATGATAAACCCAAAATGAGCCGAATAATTCAACCGAAACAAAAAATTTTTCAAATAGGTATTGAATTTTTCAAAAACCTGTGGTATGATATATGAGCTGTTTCGGATAACGGCGAAAAGAATATGCTGATATAGCTCAGTCGGTAGAGCGCATCCTTGGTAAGGATGAGGTCACCGGTTCAAATCCGGTTATCAGCTCCAAAAAAGAACCGATAATTGATACAATTGTGTCAGTTATTGGTTCTTTTTTATGTCTGGATATGGGCTTTAACAGTAGTTTTATAAATAGATATACAAAAAGGCACACTCATTTTGAGCGTGCCTTTTTGGTGCCGGTGACCGGACTTGAACCGGTACGGATGTTACTCCGAGGGATTTTAAGTCCCTTGTGTCTGCCTATTCCACCACACCGGCAAATGTGTCCTTTCGGACAAGCGCTTGTTTCCTGCCAAATCAACGGACAAGCAAACAAATAAACAAAGCGCCCCCTGTCAAGCGACAGGGGGTGTGGTGACCCGGACGAGAATCGAAC
>DGUQ01000196.1:17370-22385 GCA_002394725.1 Ruminococcaceae bacterium UBA4306 | reverse complement strand
GCGTTGTTCATTGTAGGAAGGTATTTGACAAAGGATTATACTCCCGCGATCATCGTTCTGGTGATCTCGGGGATATCGGACTTTTTCGACGGCTTTATCGCACGCAGATTCCATCAGGAATCCGAGCTCGGTAAGGTGCTCGATCCCTTGGCGGATAAGCTGACGCTGATCGCGGTCGGCATCTGTATGATCTGCATCGAGCCGTATGTTCTGCCCATGATGATCGTGATGGTTGTCAAGGATATCCTGATGATCATCGGCGGTACCATCATTATCAATCAGGGCATTATTCCGCCTAAGTCGTCATGGTACGGCAAGATCAGCACCTTTATGTTTTACGTATCCGTCGTACTGGTCGTCGCGATGGCGATCTTCAATTTTCGCAACGAGACCCTTTCGCTGACGGTACTCGGCGTCACTGCCGGTATGATGATCTTTTCATTGGTCAATTACGCAATCATCTTTTTCAGAATACAGAAGCAGCAGAAGGAAAAGAAGAATCAATCCTCTGTACAGGCTTCGATCACAACTAAAAAGTAAAGGAGAAGGTATATGGTTTGTTCAAGATGTCAAAAACGCCCCGCGGTTGTTTTCGTGTCCAGCAACAAGGATGATCAGCAGCCTCGCGGCTACTGCCTGCTGTGTGCGAAGGAGCTGGGCATCAAACCCGTAGAGGATATCATCAAGAAGATGGGCATCTCTCCCGACGATCTTGAATCGGTACAGGAGCAGATGGACTCCATCATGGAGAATATGGGAGATATGAGCGATATGTCCGAGCTGGCGCAAAACATGGGTATTCAGCCTCCTGATCCCAACAATGTGCCTGCCGATAATAACGCGGATAACAACGAGGAAGAGGACGGCTTCACACCCGGCGGAGCGCCTTCCTTCCCGAATTTCTTCAACATGTTCGGAGCTGCCAACAAAGCGACCGGTAATGCCGATAACGGTGACAAATCCGGCAAGGGCAAAAAGCCGAACCGAAAAAACCGCAAGCATATCGGATTGTACTGTGAGGATCTGACCGCAAAGGCACGCTCGGGCAATATCGATAATGTTATCGGCAGAGATAAAGAGATCGAGCGCGTGATCCAGATCCTTTCCCGTCGTACCAAGAATAACCCCTGCTTGATCGGTGAGCCGGGCGTTGGTAAAACCGCTATCGCCGAGGGACTGGCATTGCGTATCGCGCAGGGAAAGGTGCCGCACCGCTTGAAGGATAAAGAGATCCAACTCCTTGATCTGACCGCTCTGATCGCCGGCACACAGTTCCGCGGACAGTACGAGAGCCGTATCAAGGGCTTGACGAAAGAGGTCAAAGAGGCAGGCAACATCATCCTGTTCATCGATGAGGTGCATAACCTTGTCGGCGGAGGCGACAGTGAGGGCACCATGAATGCCGCCAATATCCTCAAGCCTGCTTTATCACGCGGCGAGATCCAGGTGATCGGCGCGACCACCTTCAATGAATATCGTAAGTATATCGAAAAGGATTCCGCTTTGGAACGCCGTTTCCAGCCCGTCAAGGTCGCGGAGCCGAGTGTCGGCGATACCATCGATATCCTGATGGGTATCAAGGAATACTATGAGAATCATCATAACGTCAGAGTAGGGGAGGACATCATCCGCAAGGCGGCGGTCTTTTCCGAAAGATACATCACCGATCGATTCCTGCCCGACAAGGCGATCGATCTGCTGGATGAAGCGTGCGCCTGCGCCTCGCTTCGCAACAAAGAGCGCGAGACATATGAATCCCTGATGGATGAGAAAAAAGCGCTTGAAACCTCAAAGGAAGCGATCTCTGGTGAGGAAACCGTCGACTATGAAGCATTAGCTACCGTCAAATCCGAGCTGGCGCGCGTTGACGAACAGCTTGTAGGCTTTGATGAATCATCTCTCACAGCAGAGGTCACCGAGGTCGATCTCGCGAATGTCATTGAGCTGTGGACGGGGATCCCTCAGTCCAGAGTGCGTGAGAATGAGCTGTTGAAGCTCAAGGATATCGAGGATTCTTTGAAAAAGAAGATCATCGGTCAGGATGAAGCGGTCGACGCTCTCGCCAAGGCGATCAAGCGCTCCCGTGTCCAGATCTCACCGCGCCGCAGACCGGCTTCCTTCATCTTTGTCGGTCCGACCGGCGTCGGTAAAACCGAGCTGGTCAAAGTGCTCTCTCTCGAATTGTTCGATACACCCGAGACCCTGATCCGTCTGGATATGTCCGAGTTTATGGAGAAGCATTCTGTCTCCAAGATCATCGGTTCTCCTCCCGGCTATGTCGGCTATGATGAAGCCGGTCAGGTCACCGAGAAGGTACGCCGCAGACCGTATTCGGTCCTGCTGTTCGACGAGATAGAAAAGGCGCATCCCGACGTCATGAATATCCTGCTCCAGATTCTGGATGAGGGTAAGTTGACCGACGCGCACGGCAGAACCGTCGATTTCTCTAATACGGTCATCGTCATGACTTCCAACGCAGGCTCTACTAATCGTGAGAACGCCCTCGGCTTCGGCAAAACGCAGGAATCCGCGGAGCGTGACAGTGTGATGAAGGGATTACGTGAGTTCCTCCGTCCCGAGTTTCTTGCCCGTGTCGATGAGATCATCATCTTCAAGAGCCTGTCTGAGGAGGACTTTGTCAAGATCGCTGATCTGATGCTCGGCGAATATGTCGAGACCCTGCGTGAAAAGGGGATCGAGTTCCGCTTTGATGACACCGCGTGCAAGTATCTTGCCGAAAAATCCTGCAACGGTCATTCCGGCGCCAGAGATCTGCGCAGCCTGATCCGTAAAGAGGTAGAGGATAAGATCACCGAGCAGATGATCCTGCACGGTGAGGGCGGTATCTCCGCGATCGCGCTCTCGGCAAATGACGACGGCTTGACGGTCGAGACGATCTGATCTATTACTGACTCCCTTTGATAACGGGAGCTGCTGAGTAATACGGAGCGTCTTTTGATATTAAATTATTATTGGCAAATCAAGACATATCATGTGGGGCGGTGAGTACGTCCCACATGAATTGTGTTGACATAATCTAAAAATGTGGTATACTAATACTGTTGTTGGGAAGTAGCCAAGCGGTAAGGCAACGGACTTTGACTCCGTCATTCGTGGGTTCGAACCCCGCCTTCCCAGCCAAAGTGAAAATCCTGTCACGAAAGTGGCAGGATTTTTGCTTTGTATTATTCGTTTTTAAGTCTTCAGTATTCATTATTCATTACTATATTCATCCAAAAACAGCTCGATTATATTGGCTTTTTTACGTCGAAAAAATATCCACCCTTCCGGAATAAGAAGGGTGGATAAAACTATATTGCTTTCCCGATAGGATAAGGGATGGCCGTTCCTACGAGCCAGCGCTGGATCCATGTAACGTCGATGACCGTGATTTTACCGTCATTGTTCACGTCGGCGGCAGATTCATTGAAGGAGCTGGACACTTTCATTTGTAATATAAAGCGTTGGATCCAAGTGGTGTCGTTCGCCGTAACCCTGCCATCGCCGTCAGCGTCGCCTAGAACAGTGGGTGGGACAGCCTGAGTGGATAACGATACGGACAAAGCCATCTGTCCGTATGCTTCCTCCACCGTTGCACCGCTTGCAGTTACGACGGTATTATCATCCAACCAGTAGCCAAAGTCGGGAACAAGCAGACAATCAACATAGTAGGTTTCACCTTTCTCAAAAGTCCCTTCGAAGGTGCTGTATTCATCGTTGTTTTTTGTGTACCACTGAGAATTCTGATACTCGGGATCGGAGTAGATCGAATAATGCGCACCCTCCTCGACAGTCAGTACGGGAGCAGGCGATTGAATATTGTCTGTTAAGGTAACGGTAGTGCCGATGATCGGTTGATCGAGTGTGAGCTTGACATCCTTGATCTTGGTGTAGAAGCCGGCGTATACGGTCATGTCAGATGTGACGGTCGTATTTAACAGAGTAGATGCGTCGTCGCCGTATTCCTCCTCGTCGGCAAATTCAGCTATAGGCTTTGTCGCCAGATCGCGGAAGATAAAGTCCTTGGTTTCCATCGCTTCAAGCGTCTCAAACACTCCGGCATTATCCAGAGAGTCAAAGAACCTTGCGCCGCCGGGTACCTCTACGGTAATGTCCTCTCCGTGACCGGCAAGGTCAATGTTGACAGTGCAGATTTTCGGCACTTCGATAAATTCCGGGCGATAGCACTTGAGATTATACCAGCGGTAGGAGGGTCTGTAGCGGTAATTGTTCATCAGCTTCCAGCCTGAGAACAGATAGATGGTATCTTCCGTCTCCTGCTTTGTGGGAACAACGGATGTAACAGGCGCCGGACCGCTTCCGTCGCTGCGCTTGAAGTCGAGCAGCGCGCCGTTTTCATCAAACCACAGGTACGTCCCGTCTCCCTGACCGTTGATATATCCGCCGTTGTATTCTTCGTTGCCGATGTTGGAATCATACGTGAAGGTTGCCTGCGCTGTCATCGCCCTGTAATCCTCTGAGCCGTCAAATTCTGCGGTCACGGTGTAGGTACCGTCATACTTCCCGTTCGTCGAGACATTCCTCCATGTATAAGTGAACATCCCTTCTTGACTGGTTGCTTTGAGAAGGACAGGATCGAAAGGATCTCTGCCGGGCATACCATAAAGAGCGATTCTGTACGATTGATAGATGTTACGGTCAAGCGCGGTTACCTCTTCACTCAATAAATAACCTGTCAGCGTGACCGCTTCTCCCATATGATAAATATCTTTATCAGTCGTCAGGAAGAAGGTGGGCGCTGTCTTTTTTGTCGTGGTGAACAAGGGATAATAGGTCTTTACCGTTCCGTCGACCGTGCCCTCGTCCCATTTATCAAAAGTATAGATATTTGTATCGTCCGAATACTTCGGCAGATAGTCGGTGGTCGGTTCGTCCTCGTCCCAAAAATAGGTTTTTTGTTCATAAGGCATGTAATTAGAAGCACGGCGCCAGATCACGGTGCGCAGAGAAGCGATCTTCACCTCAGTTGCGCCGGAGCCGTCTTCATTGACGAT
>DGUQ01000196.1:0-17209 GCA_002394725.1 Ruminococcaceae bacterium UBA4306 | reverse complement strand
GATGTTGCCGCCGGTTGTTACATCAACCGATGTATTAGTTCCGCTGATACTGACGCCCTCATCCCCTATAGCGTACAAGCCTGTGCCTTTACCGTTGCTGAGTGTGATTTTGCCGCCGGTGACAGAGATAGCGTCGGCGACGATTCCCCGCTGATAGTTTTCCACAGTCATCATACCGCCGGTCATCAGAAAGCTGTCGCAGGAAATACCGTCGGCATAATAGGAGTTGTCCGAACCTACCTCACCGCTGCCATGTTCAAAATGATTGCCGTTTGCCGTATAGTATCCTTTGATCGTCAAGTTGCCGCCGTTGACCGTCATCGCGCCGCAGTTGATTGTCTCTTCATAATCGACCAAGTCAAAATGACGCCAATTCATTTCGATATTCAGCGCGCCGTTTTCAACGGTCACAGCCATTGCGTCCGCGTGGATCGATTGCTCAAAGCCTTCGAGCGACAGACTGCCGCTGCCGTCAAAACAAAGAGCGCCCTTGGCATAGATACCTAAGTCGCGCGTGTAGTCCGTATCAAAGGAAACGGGACCGTCCTGATAGTTATAGTAGTTTAAATGATTCTCCCCGGTGAATTTGATCGTAAGATAATCCAATTCTGAATAGAGGATAGCATCCTGATACTCGCCTCTGATCCGCTTAACATTGTCGAGAGTCAGGACACAGGTTTCGGGATCAAAGCTTGCCTTACCGTCGGTTACCGAGGGAATGTCTTCGCAATTATCTTGGGTGATCTGTGTATCACCGAGCCAAAGACAGTATTCGCCTCTGATGCGCAGTACAAGATGCAGGGTAGATTCCTTCTGGATATTATAGTCAGCGAGCGTTCTTCCGTCCTCGAGCTGCTTACCGGCAAAGATAAGCCTCTGCTGATCGGGTGCGATCCCTTCTTTTTCCTGAATTTTCTGCTTGATATTCTCGATCGTATCACTGGAATCGACCTCAAGCGTGACTGTCTTTCCGGTCAGGGTGCGGACAAATATCTGCATCCCTGTCGGAGCAAGCGTAACATTTGCCGCAGTCGCGCTCACAGAAAGAGCGCCGAACAGCACGCATACGGAAAGAAGCACAGCAAATACTCTCTTGGTGATCTTCTTCATGTTCAATCCTCCTTGCGATCTATCAGGTAGGTATTTTTATTACGATTTCATTGTACTATATCACTATTCCTAACGTCAATACTTTTCCGAAAATGACTTGTATTTTCACGAAAAACACTTGCCCTGCTATAGCTTTTTTGATATAATGACAGCAATAACAAATCGGGAGCAAGAAGATGAACCAACAGCAGATCGCCGATCTCTCGGCAGAACTGATCATGAAATACTATGATAACGATTATATGCCGTTCTTAGGCGCGATGGATGACGACGCCTTATGGTACGGACCTGCAGAGGGACAATTTCTGCATGGCAGGGAGAAGATGATCGAGGTATGGAATGCGGAGGAGCACTCTTTGTCCTTTTCCGTGGGAAACATCGAGGTCATGCACACAAGCGCTCACCCTTCGTTCTGCGATGTGATGCTGAGTTATCATGTCACTACGCACTATCCCGATCATCATGATATCACCCTGTATCAGCGTCTGCTCCTGACATGGTGTGAACGCACGGTCACAGACGAGGTGGGGAATAGGGAAAAGATAGCGAGGATCCTGCTCTGTCATATCTCCAACCCCCATACCATGCATGAGGAGGATACGATCTATCCGAAAAACTTTCATCAGATCTATTACAGCAGCCCGTCATTCAGACAAAACGGCGATCGTATCCATTTTCACGGACTTGACCGATCTGATTATTTCTTCCTTTCCGATACCGTTGTATATATCGAAGCGGCTCACGAGAGTCGACACAGTATCCTGCATATTGTCGATGGAGAAGCGGTCGAGGTGATGACAAGTATATCTGCGCTTGAAAAAAGATATGGTCAGCTGTTCCTCAGATGTCATCAGAGCTATCTGGTCAATCCTGTTTATATTCAAAATATCCGACGTTTCAAGCTGACGCTGTCGGATGGCACGGAGCTGCCGATCCCCGAGAAGAAATATACCGCTTTTCGTGACAGGGCGATTCAGCAGTTTTCAAGCAAATCCTTGTAGACAATATCCGTATGATCTGTTATCATAATGAATAATCATACTAAGTTTCATAAAAACACTTTAACATTTATTGCGTTAAATTCCGTATAACTTCGTTGTCGTCGTCGTTCGCTGTACTCGCTGAGAGCGGTCAGGCATGACCGCTCTCGTGCTCGTGATGCGACTCCTCCTCTCCCCACAACGCAGGGCGTTGTGGGGACCCCAGAAGTGACAGGCGCCAGCCTGTCTGCGTCGTCCGCCTCGTTCTACGAAATTTTCCGTTAATAAATTTGTTAATGCGTTTAATGGAAACTTAGTATCAGACTTGAAACTGAGGGTGAAAGATATGGAGTACGGGTATTCGATCCTGATGGGGATTTTTGCCGGCCTTATTCTGATTTATGCCGGGTTGATGGCGCTGACTAAAGACTATAAAATGTTGCCCTTTCGTGCAACCGTGTCAGTACAGCCGAAAGACGAGAAACGGTATATGAAGCAGCTTGCGAAAGTAGTTGCGATGGTGGCTCTTGCACCGGCACTGAGCGCCTTGACAGGACTGTGGAACATGATAGCCGCTCTGATCGTACTTATTGTGTCAGCTGTGGTATTCATATGGCTCGGAACGAAGATCATGCGAGGGGTTGAGTAATATGACAGAAAGAGCGTTTACCGATAAGGTAGTTGTAATCACCGGAGGAGCAAAAGGTATCGTTAGATGGTTTCATGGCGAAGGAGCAAAGATTAGCACTTATAGATATACTCCCGAAACAGCACGATAGTGGTGATTGATAATGGCTGATATTACAACCTTAAGAGCGACTGATACTAAGTAGCAACAAAAATATCGGGTACGTTTCATGGTGTACCCGATATGTACTCTTACGGATCCTGATACAGTGCTTTATTGCCGATTTCATACACTGTTTTGAGGTTGCTGAGATATCGCTGGATCAGTGTAGCGTCTTTAATCGAAAAATGATCTCCGTCAATATTGCAGCGTTCTTCAGCCCTTTCATCTTCATTGGTATCGAATCCGGCAAGTTTTCGCAGGATCAGTGTTGTGTCGTTGATGTTGACGATGCCGTTGTTGTCAAAGTCGCCGCGGATGTAGCTGTCACGAACACGAAAGTCGATGGAGCGCGTGTTGTTATAATAGAACGCCTCTGTTGTTTTGTGATCGGGATTGACCGTGAATGTGAGCGTATAATCCCCGGAGGGGATATCTTTGATCGTCGCGGTGCGCAGATCGGTCGATTGTATATAGTTCAAGCCGTTAAGATATGATACCGGAATGCTGTCGGTATCATTGTAGATCGTTTCGCCTTTCTTGTTGATGATGCTGCGCTTTGTTTGGATGTTCGACCGCCATGCTTTATCCGCCGCGCTGGATACGGCATAGCTGAAATACAGATCACTTCCGCTCTCATATAATGTGTTGACCGCATTTGTGTTCTTGCTGTTCAGATACGCTTCACTGACGATCAGATCGGAATACTGTGCTTTATTGCGACCGGAAGTGAAATCGGTTTCTCGCGGAACGCTTTTGCTGTAGGGCATCAGATATTCGTAGTCATCTATACATGCTGTCAGATCATCAGAATAGTCAAAACAAAGCAGATTCTGATTGTTGACATAAAGCGGATAATAGCTGAGTACCCGATCCGCGTCGCGTCTGTCGAAGCTGCTGATCATATGTGAATCAGAGTCTGTGATCAGCACGCCTTGATAATGCTCGATCTGATCAGCATGATACGATAGGTCGGTCACCATGCCCCACAGCGTGATCGCGTGGGATCCTGCGGCAGAACCGTTTTTTAACAAAGTGACGCCCGGGCTGATACCGTATTTCTGCTTGAGTTGTTCCATCATGTAGTTCAGATCGCCCGTACCGCGGACATATTTGTATCCGCTGACCATATCATAGGCGTAATCACGGAAATATCCGCCCGAGTCGGGGTAGTTCTTGATTTTGGCGGCGCCGAATGTAAATATATTATTCTGTAAAGCGGCTCCGTTGAAAAACCAAGCCATGGCGTTTTCTTGGTGAGAGCCGCCATCGGAAAAAGAGGAATGAAACAGATCAAAGATGTCGTCCTCGTCAGAGAATCCTGCTTTAGCGCCCCATCCGGTATAATACAGGATGTTGGATGACGCGGCTGCCCAGCATAGGTTTTCATCGCCGTCGTCTATAGACGTTTTCTCGGTATCGATAAAGCTCAGATCATGCAGCTCAAAGGATTTGTCGGCAATATAGCTGTCGATGATCATTTGTTGAATCTCTTCAATGTTATTCGATCGCAGACCCGTTAGATATACCTGCAACGATGTATCCGGCAGCATAAATTCAGCGTGATAAAAGGACTGGATCGACACCCCTGTCGAGGTAAGCTCACTGTTCTGAAGATCAATGCTAAGCACCTGTTTACGATCGATATACAGCTCATAGCTTTGGAACGAGTCCAACTTTCCTATTGCTTGAGCATCCTCGATCGCGGTGCTGCCATCATCATCGGATACGACGGCACAAACACCGAGAGGAACCACATCGGTCTCTGACGCGTTAACGCCGAAAGTACATAGGTTCCATGATAGAATCAATGTACCGAGTAAACAGATTAGCTTTTTCATCGTTCGGGTCCTTTCAAGCATGTTGTGTCATTTGATAAATAATATCTATATCATACTATAATTATCAGTGCAATGCAATATCATACTGCACTGAATATTGAGCATTAATGTAGGTTTACAATAGCGCGATCCCGTAAGGTTTGAATATTTTTGATAATCTCTTGCAATTGTTTTCGATTTGCATTATCGTAGACCGTGTAAGTTGTTATATGGCTATATTAATCGTTTCTCAGTTGATTTAACTATGATAACTATTATATAACTGATCAACAGAATAACACCAAAATTGATATGGAATCTGCTAAGTCAACTGCGCTCAAAGATGTCGGTTTAGAAGCGTCTCAGGTTCAGTTTACAAAAGAAAAACTTGATACGGATGACGGCGTTGAAAAGTACGAGATCGAATTCAACTATAATGGATATGAATACGAATACGATATCGATGCGAAAACCGGTACGATTTTAGAAAAGAGTAAAGATTTAATCAACGATTAAAAAACAGTAGTGCCCGAGGCGAACAACCACTGTAGCTGTGGTTGTACGCCCCGTTTGACTTTTTCAGCGGAATAAGCTATAATATTCAGCGTAATCTGTTATACAATAGTTTTATGAACAAGTATATGATCATGAAAAATCAAGGAGAATCATTATGGCAGTAGTTAATTTACAGGCATACAAAGCAGATAAAATCGAGTTCGCGAACACGCTGGAGAACGGCACCAAGATCTCTCTGGGCAACAAGTATTCCTATCAGGTGCAGTACGCCAACAACAAGAATGTCGCGAAGGGCACCTTTGACATCGAGGTCCACGACAAAGAGAATCCCGAAGCGTTCAAGATCCATGTCATCATCGTCGGTATTTTCGCGTATAAGGAAGGCGAGAAAAAGGAACTGATCCATACCGAGACCTTCAAGGCGCTGTTCCCGTACGCCAAGGCGCTGATCACCACCGTTACCGCTAACTGCGGTATCCAGCCCGTCATGATCCCGAATATCGATATCGATAATCAGGAGATTTACCGCATCGATAATCCCGATAACCATTGATCGGATTTTTAGGATGATTCTTCATGTATCTAATTGCTTAAAACGAGTAGGGGAGGACGATGATCCTCCCTTACCTTTTACGATTGACAAACTCAAATCAATATGATATAATATACTTAATAAACGCAGATGTAGTTTAGTGGTAGAACTTCAGCCTTCCAAGCTGACCGTGTGGGTTCGATTCCCATCATCTGCTCCAACACAAAAGGGATATCCGTCAAGGATATCCCTTTTGCGTTGATGAAAAGTGAAGTAGTCAATATGATAAGTGTTAAGATGATTAATTTCACATTAGTAAAGAACCCCCCCTCAATAAAATACATGATTATTCTTAATGGGAATTAAAAAGCTTCAATATGCCATTATAATACTCTATGGCTTTAATTTATTAAATTGCTAAAGGAGCGTATATGATGAGTAAAGAAAGATTAGTCGGTACCGTATCACGCGGTATCCGCTGCCCGATTATCCGTACCGGTGATGATCTTG
Source organism: Ruminococcaceae bacterium UBA4306 (assembly GCA_002394725.1). Classification (GTDB taxonomy): domain Bacteria; phylum Bacillota; class Clostridia; order Oscillospirales; family Acutalibacteraceae; genus Ruminococcoides. The sequence continues at coordinate 10,954 of DGUQ01000196.1, read as the reverse complement.
CGTCCATCGTAACCGACAGCGTTCTGGCTGCGGCTGAGAGCGAGGACTTTGCGCTGCGTGATAAAGATGTGATCGCGGTCACCGAGTCGATCGTAGCGCGTGCACAGGGCAACTATGCCACCGTGCAGAATATTGCCGATGACGTAAAGGCAAAGCTCGGCGGCGGTACTGTCGGTGTGATTTTCCCGATCCTGTCCCGTAACCGTTTTGCGATCTGCCTGCGCGGTATTGCCATGGGCTGCAAAAAGATCGTCCTCATGCTGTCTTATCCGTCCGACGAGGTGGGCAATGAGCTGGTATCCATCGACAAGATCGATGAAGCAGGAGTGAATCCCTACAGCGATGTGCTGACTCTCGAACGTTACCGTGAGCTGTTCGGCGTGAACAAGCATGAATTCACCGGCGTTGACTACGTCGATTACTACGCGAATCTGATCAAAGAGAGTGGGGCAGAGGTAGAGATCATCTTTGCTAATCGTCCCAAGACCATCCTCAACTACACCGATACCGTGCTGACCTGCGATATCCACACCCGTAAGCGTACCAAGCGTATCCTCAAGGAGGCAGGCGCCAAGATCGTGCTCGGAATGGACGATATCATGAATGCTCCCGTGAATGGCTCCGGCTATAACGAGAACTACGGCTTGCTGGGCTCCAACAAATCGACAGAAGATACCGTCAAGCTGTTTCCGCAGAACGCTCAGCCGCTGGTTGAGGACATCCAAGCGAAGATCAAATCCGCTGTCGGCAAGGATGTTGAGGTCATGGTATACGGCGACGGCGCGTTCAAGGATCCCCAGGGTAAGATCTGGGAGCTTGCCGATCCTGTCGTATCTCCGGCGCATACCTCGGGATTGGTCGGTACGCCCAACGAGCTCAAGCTCAAGTACCTTGCGGATAACGATTTTAAGGATCTGCACGGTGACGAGCTGAAAGCGGCGATCTCAGAGAGTATCAAGACCAAGGACGCGAACCTTGTCGGCAACATGGCTTCTCAGGGCACGACCCCCAGGCAGCTGACCGATCTGATCGGCTCTCTGTGCGATCTGACCTCCGGCTCCGGCGACAAGGGAACGCCTGTTGTACTGGTGCAGGGCTACTTCGATAACTACACCAACGATTGATCCATAGAGAATAGGGGAGGAGCATGACTTGTATCATGCTCCTTTTTTGATGACTTCCTGTTGAGGGAAGTCTTTTTTTGTATCATTTTTGTCATTCCTATTGACAGTGTATTTAAATTGTGTTACTGTAGTAATACAATAATACAGTTGGGAGGAACGAGATGGATTGGCGGTTGGATAAGAAGAGACCGATCTGTCCGCAGATTTGCGAAAAGCTCTGTGTATGTATCGCGTCGGGTGAGATCGGCGCAGGCGAGAGGCTGATGTCGGTGCGTGACGTTGCGCTGCATGCCGGTGTGACGCCGAATACGGTTCAAAAATCCTTTGAACAGCTCGAACAGCAGGGCGTCATCTTCTCAAAACGCGGTTCCGGCTGGTTCGTCAGTGAGAATATCGGGATCGCGAAGGATGTTTTACAGAGCTTGATCCGCTCTAAAACGATCAACTATCTGAACGATATGCAATCGCTCGGGCTCGATAAAAAGGAGATTATTGAAATCATAAAGGAGTTTCGATATGGTTGAGTTATTAAGATGTGATAACCTGTGCAAGGACTACGGTTCCGTCAAGGCATTGAATCAGCTTTCCTTATCCGTGGCAAGCGGTAAGATCATCGGCTTGCTCGGTCCGAACGGTGCCGGTAAAACGACGTTGATCAAGATTGTCAACGGCTTATTGCAGCCGTCTTTCGGAACGGTTTTGATCGACGGCGAACAACCCGGCGTGGATACCAAGAAGCTCGTCAGCTATCTGCCGGATGTGAACTATCTGAATAACTGGATGACGGTTGAACAGATCGTGATGATGTTCGCAGATTTTTATGAGGATTTTCGCGCTGATCTGGCTTTTGAAATGATCTCTCGTTTGGGGATCGACAGAAAACAGCGGTTAAAGAGCCTTTCTAAGGGCAATAAAGAAAAGGTCTGCCTGATCCTCGTCATGAGCCGCAGCGCGAAGCTGTATGTTCTGGATGAACCGATCGCCGGCGTTGATCCTGCTACGCGTGATTACATCATTTCCACGATCATCAACAACTATAATCCCGAGGCTTCCGTGCTGATCTCGACCCACCTGATCTCGGATATCGAGTCGGTTCTCGACGAGGTGATCTTTATCAAAAACGGCGGTATCGTCCTGCATGATACGGTCGATCATATCCGTGAGGTACATAACATGAGCGTGGATGATTTGTTCAGGGAGGTGTTCAAATGGTAAGTAAGCTGATCAAATATGACTTTCGGTCGTATTTCAGATTATTGTTTCCCGTACAGCTGATCATACTCGGCTTTGCGCTGATCAACCGTATTATCCAATTCTTTGAGCCGCCTCTTGATTCGGTCGGCGGTGCTTCTACCGTATATAACGGCTTCTTTATCTCGTCTTTGGTGCTGTACATCATCTCGATCGTCGTCTGTATTGTGATGACCGTCATCATCGGTATCGTGCGATTTTATCAGGGGATGTATACGAATGAGGGCTATCTGAATCATACGCTTCCTGTCACCCCGACGCAGCATATTATCGCGAAGCTGCTGACGTCGTTCATCTTCTGTTTAGGCAGCTTGTTGGCAATCTTCCTGTCCTTTATGGTCATTACGATAGGGGATGTGAACATCGAGGTGTTCAAGGCGTTCTTCTATTTGGCAGGGAAATTCTTCGTGAGATTCGGCGCGAACGGCGTGTTTTATGTACTGGAGTTCATCATTCTGTCATGTGTTGCCGCGTTCTTTGTTTTCATCAAGCTGTATTGCTGTATCTCGGTCGGTCAGCTTGTCAATCGCAAAAAGGTTCTGTTAGCCTTCGGCGTATTCTTCGGCATTTATGTCGTCAAGCAGATCATCGGTACCTTTTTCGCAATCTTTGTTTCGTTGAATCTTGATTTATTTGATAGACTCGGTGAATGGATCGGACAACACCCGGAGCTTTTTGTTCATATCTTCTTTATCATTATGATTCTGTATCACGCTCTGTTTGGGCTGATTTATTTCCTGATCACCAAGCATATCATGAGCAAAAAGCTCAATCTGACATAAGGGGAGGGGAGAAGATGAAACAATCATTCAAGCTCATTGCGTTAGTTTTAGCGATCATGATGGTATCCGTTTCTCTCTGCTCCTGTCGTGCGCTGGATGAAGCAAAGGCGAATACAGCTATATATACGGATAGCGATAAAACAGAAGTGCTGTTCCGTGACACCACTTACAAGTATCTCGATACAGGAGATTATAGTTTCATTTTTTATCGTGACGCTGATACGTTTACTTATCATGTTATTGAGAGTGATGTTCCGATTTTGTTACGCTCGTGGTACGGCGCTTTAATGGGAGTGAGTAAAGATGGCGTCGTTTTAGGCTGCAATACCGCTTCTGATAGCAAAATTGCTGAAGCATACTATAATAGCGCGACGAATCAAGATGTTGATTACGGATGGCGGACGAAGTTCTATGTTCGTGAAGATAAATACGACGAGATCAAGGAAAGTATCGAACAAGGAAAGCTCGATCATTATTATTTAGAATATTGGGAACAGCCGGACTACGATCAATATATATCCGGTGGAATGATGGATTATCGTGCGTCGGATTTTTCCTACAAAAGAGTATTATTGGATGATAAGTCGACTGCCTCGATAGAGCATGCAAAGAAATCTGATAATACAGAGGAGATCCAGGTGCACGATGGTACTCGGTATGTCGATAATGTCAATGTCAAAAGAGTGATCCCACTCCAAAAATGTGATAAGGATATGGTTTTGACAAAGGATGGTATTCGTAATACCTGTTATTTAGTAGAGTGGGTGAATAAGGATTATCGCTATTTTGTCACTGATGGTTGTACGCCCGACGGCAAATGTGTTTTGCATGAGATCGGCAAAGATAGCTATGATGCTATCGAAAAATACTTTGAGGATTATCCTGACGCCTGTGAGACCATTGATTCTTTATTTCAGTACGCATGGTAAAGCAGTATAACAAACATCCCCTGCAAGTCAGAACCTTGTCAGGGGATGAGCTTTTCCATCAATTGCTTTTCGGTTTGACACGCGATAGGGGATTGCTCTTCGCGGCGGCTTCGATCTGGCGCGAATCGAGGTGCGTGTAGATCTCGGTCGTGCTCAGGCTTTCGTGACCCAGTACATCCTTCAGCACGCGGATATCGACGTTACCGTGCTGATACATCAGCGTGGCGGCGGTATGACGCAGCTTGTGCACCGAATATCCCTGTGAGTCCAGACCGATCTTCTCGATGTATTTGTAGACCATTTTTTGCACCATTTCACGTGAGATACGGCGCTTTTGCGCTGAGAGGAACAGCGCGTATTTATCATCGGCGCGTACACCGTCTACGGGGCGCACTTTCATATAGGCTTCGTATGCCGCCATGCAGGCGTCATTGAGATAGATGATGCGCTTTTTGCTGCCCTTACCGATGATCTGCGCCGTATGATCGGAGCGAATGTCCGTATAATTCATTGATACCAGCTCCGCCAGTCGCATACCGCAGTTCAAAAAGAAGGTCAAAATGCAGTAATCGCGCTCCTTATGCTTGCCCTCAACGGCATTGAGCAGATCGATGCTTTGTTCGAGCGTCAGATATTTGGGTAGGGGATTCTTCTCGCGCGCGTTCGGACGCTCCAGATCCTTGAGCGGATCCACCTGTAACAAATGCTTTTTGTTGGTCAGATAGCTGTAGAACGATTTGATACTGGTCGTCTTGCGAGCCCGAGCCGCTTTATCATTCTTGCGCACGCGTAGCAGATAGTTCATGAATTCATAACCGTCTGTCAGCGTCACGGATGAGATCAGCGCCAGATCAACGTCATCCACCTTAATATCCTGAAAGGGCGTGTCCGAGGGGACAAGCCGCTTTTGCTTTTTGATAAAGCGGAAAAACGTTCTCAGGTCATTGAAGTATTCATCCACCGTTGTCGGTGAACGTCCCTTGACGGTTTGCAGATAATATAAAAAATCCTTTATCGGCTCAGAGGCTTCGATAGCAAAATTACTTTTACTCATTAGATTTACCTCACAATAATACGAAAATAAAACGCCCGATCATCATACTGTTTACTATTATACAGTAAAAGAGAGGGGCGTAAATTCTTTATGAGAAAAATAAACAAAATTAATATTTTATGTAATTTAGGGGAGGGCATTATCCGAGGAATAGCCCGATTACCGTATTCTTATTTGATTTAAATAAAAAATACTGATTTAATGAAACTGCATTATTTTGTCCGGTTACTAAAGTATTATAATCGTATAAATGATCTTGGTACAATTCTGTGATCGATGTATCAGGATGTGTGACCGTAATACTCTGTTACAGTTGTTTTATTTTATCGTCTCAGTTTTTTCTGAATGATGTTCTGTTCATTTCAAAAAAACTGAGACGATAATTTTTGACGCTTTATAAATGATTTATTGGTGTAATGATGTTCATCATATTATTTTGGACTTAAAAAAAATTTAAGACCGGCTGAGCTTATCTAAAAGCTCAGCCGACCGATCACACGTTAATTTTGTGCTTTTCAGTCAATTTACGATTATCCTTCAAGGATGTTGTCATGGAGCGGAACAAGTATTGTTTTTATTTTACTATAGAGATCACAATCATCTCGCCCATGCGTTTTTATTTGATTCTCCCCTATATTGTGAAATTTTTAACAAAATAGGATCCCACCTACATCGGTGAGTTGATCATCGGTCAGACTGATAATGGTTATACCATATGCTTGACAATAGTCTTTGATCCTTTTTGCATCGGGATGCTGTTCGATATCTCCGCAAAAATACAGTGTGTGTTTATCACGATCATAGCCCGACGCTCCGCCGAGAAAGCCGTATTCCGCGCCTTCGAGCCGCACACTCCCCTTCCCTATCGGGAGCACATCGATCTGTGTATTCTGCAGCGCTTGGATGATACCGTTATCCGCCGTGATGATGGCACGATCCGCGACTGGAACACAGGAGCATTTAGCGTATCCCTGATTGACATTGATCAGCTCGATACCGTGCCTGCGACAGTGTTTCTTGACCTTTTCATCCAGTGAAGCGAGCCTGCCGATCAGCTTGCCGCCGCATTGTACCGCGCTCAGACAGGTGTTATCGGGATATTCTCCGCTGAACCGATCACCGCACGGTATCACGTGATAATCGTGGGAAAGCGCTTTGATAAGCCTTTTGCAGTACGACAGAACAAATGCCGTATCATCGAGGATCAGGCATTGCAAATCGGCATGATCACGCTCATACGGCATATGACACGGAATCGTTTCACTCGGGATGATCTCATATCCGTATTCCCTCAATTTTGCGGCAAATTGCGGATGTTTTGTTGATAAGATCGCTTTATTCACAGATCGCCTCAAATGCCTGCCGCACATTCTTGACCGGCACGATCTCAACGCCGTTGATACCGTTGACGTCTTTGACATTATGGGACGGGATGATGATCTTGCTAAAGCCCAGACGCACCGCCTCGCTGACGCGCTGCTGCACATGGCTGACGGAGCGGATCTCTCCGGCGAGTCCGATCTCACCGAACGCGATCGCGTTCTCATTGATGGGAGCATCCTTGAGCGAGGAGATCAGCGCGATCGCGACCGCCAGATCGACAGCGGTCTCGTCCAGTCGCAGACCGCCGACAACGTTGATATACGCGTCGGTGTTGTTGAAGTAGTAGCCGGCGCGCTTTTCCAGCACCGCGATGATCATATTCATGCGGTTGTAGTCAAAGCCCGTGCACATCCTGCGCGGATTGCCAAAGCCCGTAGACGCCGCCAAAGCCTGAATCTCCGCCAAGATCGGACGGGTACCCTCCATCGCGCACGCGATACAGGTACCGCTGACGTTCTTCGGTCTGCCGGAAATCAGCATCAAGGAAGGATTTTCCACCTCCTTGAGCCCTTCATCCGTCATCTCGAATACGCCGATCTCATTAGTGGAGCCGTAACGGTTTTTGACCGCTCTGAGGATGCGGTAGCTCATCTGTCTGTCGCCCTCAAAGTGCAGTACCGCGTCCACCACGTGCTCGAGCACCTTCGGCCCCGCGATAGAGCCCTCTTTATTGACATGACCGACGATGATCATCGGGATATCCATGCTCTTGGCGGTACGCATAAAGAAATTGGTCGATTCGCGCACCTGCGTGACCGACCCCGGAGAGGAGTTCAGCTCCGAGAGCGACATCGTCTGGATGGAGTCGATCATCACGATATCGGGCTTGTCCTGTCGGATGGTCTCGCAAACCAGTTCCACATCCGTCTGTGTCAAAACATAGAGATTTTCCGAATTGACGCCGAGGCGTTCGGCTCTCAGCTTCAGCTGTCGTTTGCTTTCCTCACCCGATACATACAGGATCTTCAAGCTCTTTCCGAGGTATTCGCAGATTTGCAGTAGAATCGTCGATTTACCGATGCCCGGATCGCCGCCTAAGAGGATCAGACTGCCCTTGACGATACCGCCGCCCATCACGCGGTCGAGCTCCTTGGAGCCTGTCCGATAACGGATCTCATCCGTGGTATCGATCTCGCGGATATGGACGGGAGGCGCGTACGCGTTCGCGTGAGATCGTGACGCGGAAGCGGCTTTCGCGGTATCCTTGATCTCCTCGTTCATGGTATTCCATTCACCGCAGGACGGGCATTTTCCGTACCATTTAGGGCTTTCATACCCACATTCCGAGCAGATATATACACTTTTGATCTTAGCCATATGATTAGTCCTTTTTATTATTATTAGCTCCCTAAGGGAGCCGGCGCGCAGCGCCTGAGGGTTTATATATAAATGTTGCTCACTTTGATTCGATATTGATTGAATATGAGTATTCCAGCACACCCATCGCGATAGCGTATGCCAGCTCATTTTGATAAGCGTCATCCATCAGCCTTGACCGTTCCTCCGCATTGGACAGGAATCCGCATTCTACGATTACTGCCGGAACCTCGGCGTGGTCAAGCAGATAGATCTCTGAGCCTGCCGGTTTTAGCTCGCGCGTGTTATCCTTTTGCAGCAGTGATACTATCGCGCTGCGAATATCCTCCGCCAGTACCCGGCTGTTATCATGATTGGATGAATAGAATAGCTGAGCGCCGCTGTAGGCACTGTTGTCGAACTTATTTTGATGGATGCTGACAAGGATATTGCGATCGTCGGCGTTTGAGAGCTCTACGCGGCGTTTGAGGTCGGAGACCTTCTTCTCTCTGAGTGTTTGCGCGTCACTGTCATAGACGGAGATATCCTCGTTACGTATCTCCTCCACCTGACATCCGCAAAGGCGCAGGATATCCGAGAGCTTGCCGGCGATACTCAGGTTGATATCCTTTTCCAGCACGCCGTCGACCTCGGCTCCCCCATCCTCTCCACCGTGACCCGCGTCAATCACGATCATCGGCATTGGATCGATATCGTCGGAAGCGGTACGCGCGGTAATGTTGGAAAACGCCGAGTACATCACGATGCAAAAGGTTATCAGAATAACCGCCAGTATGATCAGATAAATGGTCTTGACTTTCATATAATCACCGAGATATGTATATGAAAGCACTGTTATTATTATACTTTAAATTCCGATATAGTCAAGGTTAGGATATCTACAGACACCCTAATCGATAGTCAGTGTAAAGGTTCTATACATGCCGATACACTTTACCCCTGCTCGTATCGGCTTCTCAGTTTTTCGAGTGCCTTTTTTTCTATTCTGGAAATATAAGAGCGTGAGATATCGAGCCTCTTTGCCAATTCTCGCTGTGTCTGCACCTTTTCTCCGCCGATGCCGTATCGCTTGATGATGATCTCTTTTTCTCTTTTTGTGAGCACCTCGTCGATATATTGGCTCAACACTTCCAGATGGAGCTTGGTATCCACATCATCCGCTACATCCATATCCGACGCCATGATATCCATCAGCGTCAGCGGATTTCCGTCCTTATCGGTGTCGATCGTATCGTTCAGTGACACATCCTGTGACGATTTACGGTTGTTGCGGAAGAACATCAGGATCTCGTTCTCAATACAGCGTGACGCGTAACTCGACAGCTTGATATTCTTGTTAAGGTCAAAGGTGTTGATCGCCTTGATCAAACCGATCGTACCGATGGATACCAGATCATCCTGACCGCCGTAATTTTGATAATACTTTTTGATGATATGCGCGACAAGACGCAGGTTGTGTTCGACTAGGATATTGCGCGCGTTGATATCGCCCTTTGCGGCAAGCTCCAGATAATGCTGTTCCTCCGCCTTTTTAAGCGGCTTCGGAAAGCTCTCTCCATGCGCGATATGCAGAATGAACAGAAAGATGTATTGGCTGATATAGGATAAAAAACCGAACATAAAACCACCTCATGAAATTGTATTCACAAGGTGGTTCTGTTTTGCCTGTCTTTATAAAAATGTCATTGTGATCATATTATTCCGCGTTGCCGAAATCCTGTAACGCCAGATCCTTGTTGTGCTCCAGCGCCCAGTCGATACTCCATTCCGAGCGGAACAACAGCAGCTTGTTATCGCGAAAATCCGCTACGACCTTTGTATCCGACGCCAGATCCAGCGCCTTGTAATCCACCTCGGAGGTGATCCAGCGGATGAACTGATACGGCGTGTTCTCCATGATGATATCGACGTTGTATTCATTCTCAAGGCGGTATTTCAGCACGTCAAATTGCAGTACGCCGACAACACCGACGATGACCTCCTCCATACCGGATTCGGGCTCGTGGAAGATCTGGATCGCGCCCTCCTGCGCGATCTGGTTCATGCCCTTGACGAACTGTTTGCGCTTCATGGTATCCTTCTGGCGTACCAGAGCGAAATGCTCCGGAGCGAAGGTCGGGATACCCTTGAACGCGAATTTCTGACCCGGAGTTACGATGGTGTCGCCGATCGAGAACATACCGGGATCGAATACGCCGATAATGTCGCCGGCATAGGCTTCGTCAACGACCTCGCGTTCCTGCGCCATGATCTGCTGCGGCTGTGAGAGCTTCATCTTTCTGTCACCCTGCACATGATATACTTCCATGTTTTTGTCGAATTTACCGGAGCAAATGCGCATGAACGCCACTCGGTCGCGGTGCGCCTTATTCATGTTTGCCTGGATCTTAAAGACGAACGCGGAGAAGAAGTCGGAGTCGGGCGCGATCATCTGATCGCCTGCTTCACGTGCCAGAGGCGCTGTAGTGAGCTGTAAGAACTCCTGTAGGAACGGTTCTACACCAAAGTTGGTGAGCGCCGAGCCGAAGAATACGGGGGTCAGTTGACCGTTGCGAACCATGTCGAGGTCAAACTCGTTTCCGGCGCCGTCCAGCAGATCGATATCGTCAAATAAGGTGTCCTTCTGTCCGTAAAACAGCTTGCTTTCGAGCTCGGGATCGTCGAGCGAGATCTCCTCTTGCTCTACCTCACGCTGACCGTTGTTGGCGGTATAGGAGAGGATCTTGCCCTTCTTGCGGTCATATACGCCCTTGAATTCCTTACCCGAGCCGATCGGCCAGTTCATCGGGCAGGTGTTGATGCCGAGGACATTCTCGATATCCTCCAACAGATCAAAGGGATTCTGCGCGTCGCGATCCATCTTGTTGATAAAGGTGATGATCGGGATATGCCGCATGACGCAGACCTTAAAGAGCTTTTTGGTCTGGTTCTCAACACCCTTGGAGGCGTCGATGACCATTACGGCGCTGTCAGCCGCCATCAGTGTTCTGTAGGTATCCTCGGAGAAGTCCTGATGTCCCGGCGTGTCCAGAATGTTGATGCAATAGCCGTTATACTTAAACTGTAACACTGAGGAAGTGACAGAGATACCTCTCTGCTTTTCGATCTCCATCC
>DGUQ01000111.1 GCA_002394725.1 Ruminococcaceae bacterium UBA4306 | reverse complement strand
TCATGTGTTATTTGTTTTGACAGCCTGCGCATACGCCGTAGATCACGGTCTCGCCCTTGTCGATGGCAAAGTCATCACTCTGTGCGACCTTGTCCACCAGCCTGTCGGCGAGCTGCTTTTGCATATGCACGGTCTTGCCGCATTTTGTACAGCTCAGGTGCAGGCTTTGCGAGCACGAGGCGCCGCCCGAATAGCGGTAGATCACCTCGCGATTGCCGCCGGTCGCAACGCGGTGGAGCTTGCCCTCCGCTTCCATGTCGGAGAGGTTGCGGTAGACCGCGCTCTTGCTGACGGTCTCGGACAGCGCCTGCGCGATCCGGCCTGCCGAGAGGTTTTCATCGATATGCTGTGTGAGATAATCGGTGAGCAGCTTGCGTTGTTTTGTCATATATTTCGGCATAGTTTGCCTCCAATTTGCGAATGATTCGCAAATCAGTATACCACGGCATGAGGCAAAAGTCAACCGAATTTGCGACAAATTCGCAAATTGAACCGCTCAAAAGCAACTACTCCCTGTAATCACTGACCACGGATCACGAAATAAAAATCGCCTATTGCTACGCGGCGCGTTTTGTGCTATACTTTATAAAGCGAAAATTGGGCAAGTGAGGCTTTTTGTATGATACGGTGCTTGCGCATGTTTAACAGTGCAAAGCGTTGAATAGAGTTGTAGGGTACGGCGCTTGAGGAGTTGTCCAAATCTTTGATTTGGCTAACAACTCCCATGCAACAGCGTTCCAAGAGCGGAGCGATTGGCATAACGCCACTGCTTGTCGACGTACCGCATGGCAGAATCATTTGTGTCCTATCTAACGTTTTCGATATTTTTTTCGCTCGTTATTCTCGGTACGTCATAAATGCCGTACCCTACGGAGAAATCGATTTGCTTCGCATTTGGGTGGCATATTTCGGGAAGGTTGCGGGATGTCGCAAGCGTCATCCCCTACGGTAAAACGCTTCATTTACACTCTGTAGGGTACGGCGCTTGTCGACGTACCGCATGGCAGAATCATTTGTGTCCTATTTGACGTTTTCGATATTATTTTCGCTCGTTATTCTCGGTACGTCATAAATGCCGTACCCTACGGAGAAATTGATCTGCTTCGCATTATAAGTCAAATCCAATCCCCTATTTTTCCCATCTATTGATATTTACCATGAAAGGTTTGATACAATGGCATTGATCACAAAGAAGCCGCGCGGCACAGAGGATGTGCTGCCGCGCGATAGCTACCGCTGGCAGTTTTTGGAGAATCTGTTCAGAGAAGAAGCGCGCGCGTTCGGCTACAAGGAACTCAGAACTCCCGTATTCGAGCACACCAACCTCTTTGAGCGCGGCGTGGGCGACACCACTGACGTGGTGCAAAAGGAGATGTACACCTTCCTGACCAAGGGCGGCGACAGCATCACCCTGCGCCCCGAGGGCACCGCGGGCGCGGCGAGAGCCTTTCTTGAGCACGGACTCCACAACGATCCCCTGCCCATCAAGGCGTATTACCTGACCTCCTGCTATCGCTACGAAAAGCCGCAGGCAGGCAGGCTCCGAGAGTTCCACCAGTTCGGTATGGAGTGCTACGGCACGTCAAACCCTGCCGCTGACGCGGAGCTGATCACCGCGGCGTCGAATATCTTTGACCGCATGGGGCTGAAAAACATCCGTCTGGAGATCAACTCCATCGGCTGTCCCAAGTGCCGCGCGGAATACCACAAGGCGCTGACAGAATACTTCTCGCGGTACAGGGACGAGCTGTGCGAGGATTGTCAGGAGCGTTTGGGCAGAAATCCGATGCGCCTGCTCGACTGCAAGGTAGCGCATGATCACGAGATCGCCAAGGGTGCTCCCACCGTGCTCGATTACCTGTGCGACGAGTGCCGCGAGCACTTTGACAGCGTGAAGGCGTATCTCGACGCAAACGGCGTCAGCTACACCGTCAACCCCACCATCGTGCGCGGTCTGGACTACTACACCAAGACCGTCTTTGAGTTCATCTGCGACGATATCGGCGCGCAGTCCACCATTTGCGGCGGCGGCAGATATGACGGCTTGATCGAGGAGCTGGGCGGCAATCCGATGCCGGCGCTCGGCTTTGCGGCAGGTATCGAACGCCTGCTGTTGACCCTCGATGCGCAGGGGATCGAGATCCCCACGCCCTCACCGTGCGATATCTACATCGCGCACATGGGCGACGACGCGCATAAAAAGGCAGGCGAGCTGTGCAACCTGTTGCGCAAATCGGGCTTGTACGCCGAGTATGACGTGGTCGGCAGAGGGCTCAAGGCACAGATGAAGTACGCCAACAAGCTCGGCGCGCAGTTCAGCCTGGTGCTGGGCGACGACGAGATAGCGGGCGGTACGGCACGCCTGAAGAATATGGCAAACGGCGAACAAAGCGAGATATCACTCGACGGCGAGCGCTTTGTGAAGGAATTCACCGCGGCAAAACTGCAGGCGGATTTCGCGGAGTAAAAGAAAAAGCCTTCCCCTCGGGGGGAAGGTGGCTCGGCACAAGCCGAGTCGGATGAGGGGATAACCCATCCTTTTGATATCGGTCTCGGTAAGGCTGTTTTTACCGAGGATTGAGGAAATGATTTGTTCTCTTTGTTAAGATGATCTTTCGGACAAGTCAGCCCCTCATCCGTCTCCCGTTGGTCGACACCTTCCCCCCGAGGGGAAGGCTCAAATGCACGCAGTGCAAATCATGGCGCGACACGCGTGTCCGGCAATTCATGGCGAAGCCAAATCATGCACGCAGTGCAAATCATTCATGATTTGACAGCAGAGCTGTCATGAATTGCGCCGGGGGCGCATGATTGGATTGCATCATGATTTGAATCGCGCGGCGATTCATACAGCGCCCCGAGGGGCTATATAAAGGAAGGTAATACTATGGCAGAATTTATGACAGGGCTCAAGCGCACCCATTACTGCGGTACGCTCAGAGCCGCGAATATCGGAGAAGAGGTCACCGTATGCGGCTGGGTACAGCGCCAGCGCGACCTCGGACAGCTGATCTTTATCGATCTGCGTGACCGCAGCGGTATCGTTCAGCTCGCGTTTGACGACAACACCGACCGCGCGATCTTTGACAAGGCGTTCGCGGCGCGCTCGGAGTATGTGCTCTGCGCCAAGGGCGTGGTGCGTGAGCGCTCGGCGAAAAGCAACAAGATCCCTACGGGTGATATAGAAATAGAAGTCAATGACTTACGAGTCCTCTCCAAGGCGCAGACGCCGCCCTTTGAGATCGTGGATAACAGCAAGACCTCAGAGGAGCTCAGGCTCAAATACCGTTACCTCGATTTGCGCCGCACCCCCTTACAGCAGAACCTGATCACGCGCTCTAAGATCGCGAAGGTGGCGCGCGACTACTTCTACGAGAACGGCTTCATCGAGATCGAGACCCCGATGATGATCAAATCCACCCCCGAAGGCGCGCGCGACTATCTGGTGCCCTCGCGTATCCATAACGGCAAGTTCTATGCCCTGCCGCAGTCGCCGCAGATCTACAAGCAGCTGTTGATGCTTTCGGGCTTTGACCGCTATATCCAGCTTGCGCGTTGCTTCCGCGACGAGGATCTGCGCGCCGATCGTCAGCCCGAGTTCACCCAGATCGACATGGAGCTGAGCTTTGTGGATGTGGACGAGATCATGCAGATCAACGAGGGTCTCATGCAGCGCATCTTCAAAGAGGTCAAGGGCATTGACCTCAAGGTGCCCTTTGAGCGCATGACCTATGCGCACGCGATGAACACCTACGGCTCCGATAAGCCCGATGTGCGCTTCAGCATGCCGATCAAAGACCTGACCGATCAGGTGAAGGACATCGACTTTGTCGTGTTCAAGAGCGCGATCGAGAACGGCGGCTCCGTGCGTGCGATCGTCGCGAAGAACGCCGCCTCACAGCTGACACGCAAGAAGATCGACAAGCTCACCGAGTATGTCAAGGGCATCGGCGCGAAGGGTCTGGCGTATGTGCGCTGGGCGGACGCGGAGCCCAACTGCTCGTTCAAAAAATTCCTCGGCGAGGGTGACCTCGACCGTATCCTCCATACCCTCGGCGCTGAGCAGGGCGACGTGGTGCTGATCGTCGCGGACAAGAATTCCGTGACCCTGCCCGTGTTGGGCGCACTGCGTCTGGAGATCGGCAAACAGCTCGATCTGATCGAGAAGGATGTGTTCAAATTCGTGTGGATCGTCGATTTCCCATTCTTTGAGAAGGACGAGGAGAGCGGCGAGTGGGTCGCCATGCACCACCCCTTCACCATGCCTAAGGAGGAGTGCCTGCAGTACCTTGAGAGCGATCCCTCTAAGGTGGTCGCCAAGGCGTATGACCTGACCCTCAACGGCACCGAGCTGAGCTCCGGCTCCATCCGTATCACGGATTACGAATTACAGCAGCAGATGTTCCGCGCCTTGAAGATGACCGATGAGGAGATCGAGGCGAAGTTCGGCTTCCTTGTTGAAGCGTACAAGTACGGCGCGCCGCCCCACGGCGGCATGGGCATCGGACTCGACCGTATCGCGATGATCCTCTGCGGCGCCGACAGCCTGCGCGACGTCACCGCGTTCCCCAAGGTACAGAACGCCTCTGAGCTGATGAGCAACTGCCCCTCCACGGTGGATGACGAATCCCTCGAAGTGCTGGGTATCAAGCTGCGTGAGCCAAAGAGTGAAGCAGAATAATGACAGCATAAAAGCAAGCCGCATCCAAACGGGTGCGGCTTTTATGATGGTATATGATTTGATGAAACGGTTAGGGACATGGAAAAAAGGCACGCGTGCCTGCGGCTTTTATGATAGATATCGCATGAATCGCCTAGCGATTCAAATCATGATGGAATCAAATCATGCGCCGACGGCGCAATTCATGACAGCTCTGCTGTCAAATCATGAATGATTTGCACTTCGTGCATTGCATGAATCGCCTAGCGATTCAAATCATGATGGAATCAAATCATGCGCCAACGGCGCAATTCATGACAGCTCTGCTGTCAATTCATGAATGATTTGCACTTCGTGCATGATTTGGCTTCGCCGTGATTTGCCTTCGGCATGAATTGCCGGACACACGTGTCGCGGCATTTTATAACTCAACCATTCTTCGTGAACACATTGGTCAGGTTGTTGAAATCGAAGGTCAGGGTGCCTGCCTCGTGATCCCACTTGACGGTCGCGTACTCGTCGCAGTCCTCGGTCTTGGCGCCGTATTTGGTGGTGATGTGCAGGGTGATATCGCCGTTCTCCACGGCATAGGTGCCCTTGCAGCCGGGGATGCCGAGAACGCACGCAAAGGAGCCGTCCTCATTGAACTGCATGTACGCGCCGGTTTGGCGGATCACGGAGCCGTATTCGACATATATTTGGCGCTCCTCGCCGTCTTTATAGAGCTTTGAGAGCTTCCACTGATCGGCGGTCAGCTCGCTCTTGTAGGCATCCTCATTATCCGAGGATG
This sequence comes from Ruminococcaceae bacterium UBA4306, assembly GCA_002394725.1. Classification (GTDB taxonomy): domain Bacteria; phylum Bacillota; class Clostridia; order Oscillospirales; family Acutalibacteraceae; genus Ruminococcoides. The sequence goes on along the minus strand of DGUQ01000111.1, from coordinate 489 downwards.
TTTTTTCTTTGGATTCCTGTGACGCAATGGATTCTGTCGGCGCGTCCGTGGGTGCGTCGGTGACGTCGATGTATACTTCTGTGGCACCCGTGGATGAATCCGCAGGCGCGCCTGCACCCGTGGGTGTTTGATTTTCGTTTCCCTTAGAAGAGGTGCAAGCGGTCAGCAGCACCATCACGGCGAGTATGCTCAATATGTGAATGAGATGTTTCATAATAACTCCTTTTTTAAAGCCTTCCCCTTGGGGGGAAGGTGGCTCGGTGTGAGCCGAGTCGGATGAGAGGCTGACTTATCAACAAGATTAACTTAACAAAGAGTGTAGTACTTTTCCTCGATCCTCGGTAGATGCACAGCCTCACCGAATCCGTCATCTGTAGGAATAGTAGTCCCCTCATCCGTCTCCCGTTGGTCGACACCTTCCCCCCGAGGGGAAGGCTTTTTGAATCCGTGCCATGTTATAGTGACATAGAAAAAGGCACACGTGCCCCC
>DGUQ01000109.1 GCA_002394725.1 Ruminococcaceae bacterium UBA4306 | reverse complement strand
ATCTTGTACATGTTCGGGATCATGAGCAGCAGACCCTGAGAAGCGGTGTAGGTGGTGGTCAGCGCACCGGCGTTCAGCGAGCCGTGCACGGTACCTGCGGCGCCTGCTTCACTCTGCATCTCTTCTACCTTGACGGTAGTGCCGAAGATGTTCTTCATGCCCTGTGCCGACCACTGGTCTACGTAGTCAGCCATCGGGCTGGACGGTGTGATAGGATAAATACCTGCTACTTCGGTGAACGCATAGCTCACCCAAGCGGCGGCATTGTTGCCGTCCATGGATTTCATTTGTCTTGCCATGTTTTTCCTCCTGTTATTGCATCACTGTAAGATGAGCTCTGTCCTACACTGACGCGGATTTCCGGTCCGTCCGCGGTGGCAAAAAACCGCAGACTTATCCATCTCATATATTACCACTTTTTGTCGCTTATGTAAAGGGGAAAATACGGTAAATTTGGTTAACGGTTAACAGTTAACGGTTAACGGTTAACGGTTAACGGTTATGGAAAAGCCTCACGGCTTTTGATTTGAATCTATCAATCGGGTGAGGGCGAAGCCCTCCCTTCACCGTTCACCCTTCACCGTTCACCGTTCACCATTTAGACAAACCCGATGTTGCACAAAATTTTCTTAAATTCGGCATGTTTCTTATTCTAAATAGGTATGGAATTTCTGACGGTTTGTTGCTAAAATATCATTATAGCCCGAGTGGCTTATCAAGGGCAGTATCAAGGGAGTCAGCATATGTATCGCAACATTATTTTTGATCTATACGGCACACTGATCGATATCCGCACCGACGAGTTCTCGCTCGATTTCTGGCGCAAGGCGGTGCAGGTATACGCGATGGGCGGCGCGTCGTTCACCCCGGGTGAGCTGCGTTCCTCCTACGCAAGGTACGTCAAGCGCGCTCTCAGGCGCGAGCGGCTCCGTCATCCGACCTGCAAGCATGTTGATATCGACCTTTTGCAGGTGTTCCGCCGACTGTATGCCGACAAGGGGATCAACGCCGATATGACCCTGCTGCGCAAGACAGCGCGGCGCTTTCGGCGGGATTCGACCACCTTCATCCGCCTGTATGACGGTGTGACCGAGCTGCTCGAGGGCTTGAAAAACGCCGGCAAAAGGATCTATCTGCTCTCGAACGCGCAGGAGAGCTTCACCATCCCCGAGATGGACGAGCTCGGTATCCTGCCCTATTTTGACGGCATCATGATCAGCTCCGAGGAGCGCCTGTGCAAGCCCCAGCGCCAGTTCTTTGAGAAGCTGATCGAGCGGTATTCCCTTGATACAAAGGAGTGCCTGATGGTCGGCAACGACAAGAACTCCGATATGCTCGGCGCCAAGAGCGTGGGCATCGACGGGCTGTACATCCATCAGGAGATCAGCCCCGAGGTGAGGGACGAGAGTGAGGTCACCGCCAAATGGAAGGTCATGGACGGTGACGTGCACAAGCTCCTGCCCCTGATCCTGAGCGAGGACGAAGAATAACACAGCGCGGTCACACGACCGCGTTTTTTGTTACACTGTAACGTTCCGTCGGAAATAAAATAGCCTTCCCCTCGGGGGGAAGGTGGCTCGGCGTATGCCGAGTCGGATGAGGGGCTGAGTTAGCCGAAAGATCATCTTAACAAAGAGAGTGATGCTTTTCTGTTATCCTCGGTAGACATACAGCCACACCGAATCCTGCATCTATAGGAAAGGTTATCCCCTCATCCGTCTCCCGTTGGTCGACACCTTCCCCCCAAGGGGAAGGCTTTCGGTTGACTTCGCACATGGCATAGCAGCATAAAAAGAAAGCGCAGTCAAACGACTGCGCCTTTTGCTATTGGATATGCTTGGGTGTTAAGATCGGGTTCTTACCGCGCCGCGGTCGGGATCACTGTTCGGAGGCAAAGAGCCATTCGCCGATCTTGCCCTTGGTCTGCAATCCTGCATGAAAGCGCAGGATATTGATCGCGTCGAGCATGCTGACCGTGCCGTCGCTGTCGGCGTCGGCGCTGACGGTGTTGCAGCGCAGCGCTTCGCCTGCCATGATGCGCTGGATGTAGCTCGCGTCCAGGACAGAGAGCTGATAATCGCCGTTCGCGTCGCCGACATAGCCTGCCGCCGGCTCGACCGTGCGGACGGTATAGGGGATGGGATTGAGCTGATCGTTGCCCTTATCGTCATAGATCAGCTTTGTCATGTCGGAGTAAAAGCACTTGGAATAATGCCATATCTCCACCGTACCCGGCTTGATCGCCTTCATGCGGATCTTGAAGAAGTGATCGTCCTCGGTAAAGGCGCTCACACCGGCGTATTTGTTGAAGTTATAAAAAGCCGTGTTTTTGTATTTGAAATAATTGGTGACCAGATTGGTGTTGCGGATCTTCGTGGGGAAGGAGTAGGCGTTCATATTGATGCTGCCGTCGGATCGCTTTTCCCCGTGCTCAACGATCTGTACATAGCTGTCGTCATAGCGCAGCTGACCCTCGCCGATCGTCACGGGGTAGCCGGCGGTGTTCAGCCCGACGCTGTAGATGAACTCGCTGCCGACCTCCACCTCGCCGAGAACCTGTCTGCGGCAGGTGATGATCAGCTTATTGTTCGCGCCTGTGGCGTCAAGCCCGACGTCCTGAGCCGCGGTATTCAGCGAAAATACCGTGAACACTGAGGTGATCATCGCGGCGATGATGACCAAGCTGAGGATTCTTTTCATATTCATACCGACCTCCTGTCGAACGTAAGCGCATAGTTCGATAACTGATTATATTGTAATAGAAAGCGCCGGGAATTGCAAGACCTTTACATAAATGTAATCAGCCTTTGTCAGTATGATTGTATCACCTGTGACGCTTCTTTTGGTGAACAGGCTGTGAATGATCGGAAATTAACCTGAGAAAAGTTCGAACAAACGTTGCATTTTGCGAAAAGATGTGGTATGATAATGGTGAATCAAAGTGAAACAGGTGATTGTATGAAGCCGTTGACCACAGGACAACAAAAAGTATACGACTATATCCTCGAGTGCTCCGAGAACGGACGGATCCCCTCGGTGCGCGAGCTGTGTGACGCGACGGGGTTCCGTTCGACCTCGACCGTGGCGTATCACCTCAAGGCGCTTCAGGAGCGCGGTCTGATCGAGCGCGAGGAAGGGCTCAACCGCTGTATCCGCCTCAAGAATGAACAGCCCACCTCCAAGGTGCCGCTGATGGGTCGCGTCACCGCCGGTCAGCCGATCTTGGCGGTGCAGGATATCGAGACCTATATCCCCGTGCCCAAGGACATCAGCAAGGGCAGGGAGCTGTTTGCCCTGCGCGTTGTGGGCGAGAGCATGATCAACGCCGGTATCTTTGACGGCGACATCATCATCGTGCATCATACCCCTTCCGCCGACAACGGCGATATCGTTGTCGCGATGGTCGAGGATGAGCTCAGCGGTGAGAGCAGCGCCACCGTCAAGCGCTTTTATAAGGAAAAGGGGCACATCCGCCTGCAGCCGGAGAACGACGCCTTTGAGCCGATCATCGTGGATAAGGCGGTGCTCTTAGGCAAGGTCGTCACCCTGATCCGCAATTATGAGTGATCAGTGGTCAGTGGTTAGGGGTCAGAGGATAGCTGGTGAAGTGTTTGAAATTTGTTCAACCCTCGTTAATAGAACGTTAACAACTTTTTGAACCGTTCCGCTATAATATAACCATGCAAGAGAGATACCGCAACTCCTTGTATGTTCTACCCTCCTCATACGAACTGTTCCGGTTCGTATAAAAAACCCTCATTTTATTTGGATTTTTCCCCAAAGAGAAAGCGTGCACCCGTGTGCACGCTTTCGTCTTTCCTATCAATCAAAGGTCGTTATCGATCGTTTCTTCGTTTGAGCTTCGGATATCGTCATCCTCTACGTTATAGACCGTCGTATCCCTCTCACGCGGACGATAATCGCGGTAGCGCTCCTCGGCTGTCCGCTCCTCACGCTCACGCTTGCGGCGTGCCTGACGCCGACCGTCCGACGCGGTGTATGCCGCTGTGGAGAACACCACGCCCATGAATACCGCGACCACGGCAAAGAACGCGATGATGCACAAAATCCACCACGCGTAGCTGACCAGCAGCATGATCACGCATGCCACCACGACCACCGCCACGCACAGCGCGCCTGCCGCCAGCAGGGTGGTCATCCTGTCCTCGAGCTTGTCAAAGAAGCCGAACATCGGCGAGAGCGCCGCGAGGAACATCATGATGATCGTGACCAGATAACCGACGATGATATTCCTGATCTGCGGATGTCCGATATAGAACAGCATATCCAGCAGCATCGGGACGCACAGGATGACAGCCGGCACGATCACATGCTCACGGTCGTGCTTGCGCCACATCAGCACCAGATACACACTGCCGACGCAGCCGAAGATCGCTACGCCGACAAAGCCGTGGATCAGCGGCGCGAAGAACAGCATCACAAAATCGATGATTGCGATGATCGCCAGCCGCGAGCCGAGCTTTGTCCGCAGGAAGGGGCGGATATCCTGCGCCTTCTGCTTATAGATTTCCCATAATCGAGCCATAGCTTACCTCCCTTACAGAGCGTGAGTTGGTATGAGTGGTCAGTGATATATGGTTATTATACCATATATTGACAATTTTTGCAACTGTAGCAGATTGAGCTGATTTTTCGGTTGCACTTTCACTGAAATATGCTATAATCATATTATACTTCACATGCTCAACCGCATGAGCGATCACTTTCAGGAGAGCACTATGGACAGAGGATACCCACGGGTCACCGTCAGCAAAAAATGCGAGCGCTTCATCAAGGGCGGTCATATCTGGGTCTATCATGATGAGATCAAAGCGATCGACGGCAGCTATGAAAACGGCGATATCGTCGATGTGCTGACCGAAAAGGGTCGGTATCTTGGCTCGGGGTACATCAATGATCACTCCAAGATCCGTGTGCGGATCATCTCCAAGAACGCGAACGACCGCTTTGACGAGGCATTCTACCGCCGCCGCGTCGCGTACGCGGTCGATTACCGCCTGACCGTGATGGGCGAGGATTTCTCCTCCTGCCGCCTGATCTTCGGCGAGGCGGACGGCTTCCCCGGCTTGACGGTGGACAAGTTCGAGAACGTGCTGGTCGCGCAGGTACTGTCCTTAGGCACCGACCGCGTCAAGGGCACGATCTTCCAACTGTTGGTCGATGTGCTGAAGGAGCATGGATACGCGATCGACGCGATCTATGAGCGCAACGACGTCAAGGTGCGCGAGCTGGAGGGGCTCAAAGAATACAAGGGCTTTTTCCGGATGGACGGGCTGCGCGCCGACCTGAGCGGCGAGGTGGAGATCACCGAGAACGGCATCCGCTATATGGTGGATTATGTCAACGGGCAAAAGACGGGTTTCTTCCTCGACCAGAAGTATAACCGCCGCGCCGTAGCAAAGATCGCGAAGGGCAAGCGAGTGCTCGACTGCTTCACCCATACGGGAGCCTTCGCGCTGAATGCCGCGACCGTTGCCGCGCATGTTACCGCTGTCGATGTATCACAGACCGCGATCGATATGGCAAGGCGCAACGCCGCTTTAAACGGCATGACCAACCTCGATTTTGTCACCGCGAATGTGTTTGAGCTGTTGACGCAGGCGGAGCAGGAGCATCGCCGTGACTGGGACTTTATCATCCTCGATCCCCCCGCGTTCACCAAATCACGCTCCACCGCGCGTGCCGCACAGCGCGGCTACAAGGAGATCAACCTCAAGGCGATGAAGCTCCTGCCGCGCGGAGGTTACCTCGCGACATGCAGCTGCTCGCATTTCATGCCCGACGAGCAGTTTTGCAAAATGCTGTATTCCGCCGCCGCGGACGCGAACGTCAGCCTCAGACAGATCGAATGCAGACAGCAGAGCGCCGATCACCCCATCCTGTGGGGCGTTGAGGAAACGGATTATTTAAAATTTTATATATTCCAGATCGTGTAAAGGAGGGAAAAACATGAAAAAGATCATTGCTATCTTAGCGCTTATTCTGGCGATCGCCGCGATTTTCTCGGCGCACGCTGATGATGAAGAAGAAGAGTAAAGGAGAATGTGTATGAAGAAGATCATTGCCGTTTTCGCCGTGATCCTGATGTTCACCGCGATTTTGACCGCCTGCAATAAAAAGAAAGACGATCAGGCAGCCGCCGACGCCGCGACAAAGGACAGCGCCGTATCCGAGACCGAGAAGCCGTCCGCTGCCACTGCCGTGGTCGAGACGACCGACAAGGGCGCTGCGGTCGAAAAGGATCAGGAGGGCAACACCATCGAGATCAGCTCCTCCGGCGAGATTATCTCGATCAAGGACAGCGATGGTAAAACCGTGGAGATCACCAAGTATCTGGAAACGCACTATTTTGTGTCTTCCGATGGCAGGGCCTACGGCAATGCGGACGCGCAGGGCGAAAAATCCGGCGAGGCTGACGCAAAGAGCGAATCGTCGTCAAAGAGCGAGAGTAAAAGCGCCTCCTCTCAAAGCGAGAAAAAGCAGGAAGAGGAGAACCACACGATCGAGATGCCCGACGGCAGTGATGAATATGAGCTGCCGATCATCAAGTAAATACGGAGTAACATTCACAACAAAGAAATCCCCCATGTTCCGACATGGGGGATGCTGTGTTATAGTGGGTTTTTACGATCAGAAGGATCTTCCGCCGCCGCCGTGGGTACCGCCGCCCGAGCTGGTGTGCGAGCCGCCGCTGTCCTTGGGACGGGCGGTGCGGCTGACGGTGCTGTACAGATACGAGTCACGCGACGCGGTGACGCTCATGCTGCCCGGGCGGACATAGTTGACCGCGCCGCGCTGCATCTCAACGCTCTTGAGCTGCTTTTTCATGAACATCAGGATGAGCATCGCGATACCGAAGCCGATCAAAAATGCCAGCGGAAGCATATACCATTTCAGATGCGGCGGCACCGCCTTCTTGATGCCCTGCGCAATGTTGTTCAGAAAATCGTAGTAGCCCTTGGAGTCGGGGCTGTGGTGGTCGAGCGCGTCGTCAAAGATCGCTTCTCTCTCACTGTCCGAGAGCCGCTTGATGCACTTGCCCGAGGTGGAGATATAGATATCACGCTTGCCCCTGCCGTTGTTGAGCACCAGCAGGACAACGATGCCGTCGGTGTTCTTGCCGAAGTTGGTCTCATAGTACATATCGGCATAGTCGCGCGTTGTGCCGTTGTGCGGGAAGCTCGCGCCGTTGAGATCCTTCACGGTCACGAACGCTAAGTTGCATTTGCATGCCTCGCTGACCTCGTTGATGGTAGACTGCAAAGAGGATTTTTCGCTGTCGGACAGCACTTGAGCCGTGTCATCCAGCTTGGACAGATAGGTGGCTTCGGCGGATACGGGGAGCATTGCCGCCGAAAGGATCAGGATCACGGCAAACAGCGCCGCAAAAATACGTTTCGTCATCTCGGCACCCCCTTACAGTAACTGGAACAGCCACATGCCGCCGTAGATCAGCGCGCCTGCCGCCGCAGTGACGATAGCGGCAAATCTCCAGAACTTGCCCTTATCGGTGGGGAGATTGCCGACGAACTTGCCCGTCTGACCGTTCATGGCAAAGGTGTATTTTTCATCATTATAGGTGGTGTTCAACAGCCACACGGGGTAGAACGCGTACTTCGTCTTGCCGTCATGCAGACGCACCGAGGAAAACTCGGGCGTGACGGTGACATAGCCCTGTACCGTATCGCGGAACGCGTCCTCGGTGGAGGTCTTGATACGTGTGTTGGCTCTGTCGATGGACGCTTCGGCGTCCACGTCGTACTTATCGGCAAAGTAGCCCGAAAGATACGCTGTCTGGAAGTCGACCGCGTCCTCAAAGTTGAACGGCTCGATGCTCTCCATCAGATCGTCGGGCATGCGTGTGGAGCCGTCTACGGGAACATGGTCGAACGCGACGTTACCGGCGCGGTAGACGGAGTAGTAGGAGGTCTCGACATAGTTATAGTTGGAGTCCGACCACGCGTGAGTGCGTGTGGCGCGGAAGCGGATATCCGCGTCGGCGTCGGAATCGAACAGCCAGAACGGGACGTAGATGCCCTTGATCTCGTCGATGTGATTCTCATCCTTAAAGACCTTGGGCAGCAGGAACTTGCCCTGCAAATGCTTGAGGTACTCCTCCTTGGCTGCCTTTTTGTCGAGCTTGAAGGGGATGACATAGTCGGGCTTTAACGAACCCGAGAACTGCTGCATGATGATGGCGTGATTGCCGCAGAAAGGACATTCGGTCGCCGCGGTGTTTTCATCGCCGACGATCTCGCCGCCGCAGCTTTGGCAGATGTACGAGCGCAGACCCGTGGCTTCATCGGTCGTCCACTGTGTACCGGCGTTGGTGTCCCAATCGAGCTTGTCGGTACCCTCGTTGTTCAGATCCTCGTCATACGCCTTTAAGGCTTCGACCTCGAACTCGGTATCGCAGAAGGGACATTTCATTTTTTGTACCGTGCTGTCAAAGGCTAACGCGCCGCTGCAGCACGGGCATTTATATTCTTGTACCGCCATAGTTTCCTCCTTTTGTCAGTAAAGTCATGATATCGAGAAAGGCTATAGGAAAACTATAGCCTTTCCAAAAATCAAACCTTATCGTTATCGTCAAAGATGTCGCCGCACTCGGGGCAGAACTTGGGCGGATGAGGCCGGATCCTCCGGCTCCCAGCCGCACTTGTCGCACTTATACAGCGGAGCGCCCTCGGGCTTCTTTGCGCCGCAGTTGGAGCAGAACTTGCCCTTGTTGACCGCGCCGCAGGAGCAGGTCCATCCGTTATCCTCGGGCTTCTTGGTGCCGCACTCGGTGCAGAACTTGCCTGCCGCCTGCTTGCCGCAGGAGGGACAGGTCCATGTATCCTTTGCAGCAGCCGTGGGAGCGGACTGAGCCGGTGCCGCCTGTTGCTGCTGCTGACCCATCT
>DGUQ01000145.1 GCA_002394725.1 Ruminococcaceae bacterium UBA4306 | reverse complement strand
AGGCACAGGCGATCGTCAGCATGCGGCTGGGTCAATTGACCAACATGGAGCAGGCAAAGATCGAGGAGGAGATCGCCTCCCTCAACGCCAAGATCAAAGAATATAACGAGATCATCGAAAGCGAAGAAAAGCGTCTGTCCATTGTCAAGGAAGAAGCAATCGAGATCCGCAATAAATACAGCGACCCCAGACGTACCGAGATCTGCGCCGTCACCGGTGAGGTCGATATCGAAGACCTCATTCCGCAGGAGGACTGCGTCGTCACGATGACCAAGTTCGGTTACATCAAGCGTCTGCCGCATGATACTTACAAGACCCAGCGCAGAGGCGGCAGAGGCGTCGCGGGTATGACCCGTCGTGATGAGGACATCGCGACAGAGATGTTCCTGTCGAACTCCCATGACTACAATCTGTTCTTTACCAACAAGGGCCGCGTCTACCGCATCAAGTGCTATGAGATCCCCGAGAGCACGCGCCAGAGCAAGGGTATCAATATCGCCAACATCCTGCCGCTTTCAGCGGATGAAAAGGTTACCTCGATGATCCGTATCCCCGGATTTGAGGAGGACAAATATCTGATCATGGTCACCCGTCAGGGCATCATCAAGCGTATCGCACTCAACGCGTATAACACCGCGCGCAAGGGCGGTCTGATTGCGCTCGATCTCAACGAAGGCGACGAGCTCGCGTGGGTACGCATGACCGACGGCAACAACGAGGTCATCATCGCCACCAAGAAGGGCATGGCGATCCGCTTCAAGGAGACCGACGTCCGTCCGATGGGACGTTTGGCGCGCGGCGTCAAGGCGCTCAAGCTCAAAGAGGGCGACAGCGTCGTCGGTATGAGCATTATCGAAGAGGGTAAGCTGATCCTCACCGTTTCCGAGACCGGTTACGGACGACTCAGCTCGCCGGATGATTATCGCTTACAGTCTAGGGGCGGTAAGGGTCTGACCAACTACCATGTCAACAAGTACGGCGACGTCGCCGCGCTGACCGTCGTGCCGCTGGAGGATGACGTCATCATCATCAGCGAAAACGGCGTGATCATCCGTATCCTCGCCTCCACCATCCGTGTGTGCTCCCGTCCGTCCAAGGGCGTTACCATCATGAAGATCAAGGGCGACAACAAGGTCGTTTCCGTCTCCGGCGCGCCGCATGACGAGGAAGAAGCTACCGCCGCGGAGAACGACGAAAACGCCGAAGCGCCCGAGGATATGACCGAGGAAACAGCAGAAGAATAAAAAGCCTTCCCCTTGAGGGGAAGGTGGGCTTTTCAACATAGTTGTTGAAAAGGTCGGATGAGGTGAAAACCTTTCCGATTGATTGATATACCATATGAGGAGAATATTTTTCCACCTCATTCACCTCGCGTTATTGAGAATGATAAATTAAATCAAACATCGAGGAAAGCTATGGATAATAACAAAATCAAAGTGAGCGTCGTTGTCGCCGGACAGCGATTCACGATCCTCACCGACAAAAGTGAAAAATATGTCAGGGATATCGCGTCCGAGATCGATGCGCGCGTTAATTCATTGGTTGTGTCATCCAACATGTCCCGTGAACGCGCCGCCGTTCTCACCGCGATGGATTATGCCGATGACAGCGTGCTCGACCGCGAAAATATCGCCGTCGTCAAGGAGCAGATCAAGGATTATGTGCAGGAGATCGAACGCCTGCAGGATAATAACGCCAAGCTCGTCAGCGATTATAATCTGCTGAAAGCGGAGTATGAGCGCCTGATCGAGGAGCGTCAAAACGCACAGGATCTTGAAGAAAAAGCCAAAAAGGAGCTCGATGACAGTCAGACGCGGATCGCGTCCCTGCAAGAACAGCTCAAACAGGCAAACGAGCAGATCGAAGCCTTGAAGGATCAGCAGGCGGATGATGTGATTCCTCTGCCGGAAGAAGCTCCGGCGGAACAGGAAGGGCCCATCACCGCGGAGGATGATCTCTTCTTCGATATAGAGGAGGAAGAGCCCGTCAAACCCGAGAAAAAGAAGAAAAACCGCCACGAGCATAATCATGTCAATCCTTATCAGCAAAAGGCAAAGGACAAGGAGCAAAAGGGTTATACGCAACAGCGGCAGTATTCTTTCTTTGACGTAGATGAATAAAATCGAAATATTGGCTCCCTCGGGTGGATTCGACAGCGTGATCGCCGCCGTCCACAGCGGCGCCGACGCGGTATATGTCGGCTCCAAGCGCTTTTCCGCGCGGGCATCGGCACATAATTTTGATGATGAACAATTGCGCGAATGTGTTCGATTCTGTCATCAAAGAGGGGTAAAGGTGCACTTGGCGCTGAACACCCTGATCTATGATGAAGAAATGGAGCAGGCGCTCGAATTGGTGAAAACCGCCGCGTCCGCGGATATCGACGCGCTGATCATCCAGGATCTGGGCTTGGTGTCGCTGATCAAGAGGATGGTGCCCGATCTGCCGCTCCACGCCTCCACTCAGCTCTCCGTCCACACTCCCTACGGTGCAAAAGCGCTGTATGAGATGGGCTTTGAGCGTGTGGTACTGTCGCGAGAGCTGTCGTTGGCAGAGATTCGGGAGATCCATGAGTTCATCCCCGAAGTGGAACTGGAGGTATTTGTCCACGGCGCGTTGTGTATGTGTTTGTCGGGCCAGTGCTATTTTTCGGCGATGCTCGGCGGACGCTCCGCCAACCGCGGCATGTGCGCCCAGCCGTGCAGACTGCCGATGCGCTACGGCGACAACGACCACGCGCTGAGCCTTAAGGACAACGGCTCCCTGCTGTATCTGCAACAATTGCAGGAGATGGGTATCGCCAGCGCGAAGATCGAGGGACGTATGAAGCGGCCGGAATATGTCGCCGCCGCCACCCTCGCCGCACGGGAAGCGCGTGATCTCGGTATGATTACCGAGAAAACCGCCGACCGCCTGCAATCCGTTTTTTCCCGAACCGGCTTCACCGACGGTTATTTCAAGGGCGAGCTGGGGGAGAAGATGTTCGGTTATCGGCAAAAGAGCGACGTCCTCTCCGCTGACAGTAAGCTGCTCAAGGAGATCCGCTCCTGCTATAAGGACGAATATCAGCATATCCCCTTGGAGCTGTGTTTTACAGCGCAAACGGGGGAGAAGATGCGGCTCACCGCCACCGACGGAATACATACTGTCCACGCGGAAAGTGAAGATGTGGTAGAAAAAGCCCTTCACCTGCCGCTGAGTGAGGAAAGAGCCGCCCAAAGCCTGAAAAAAACCGGCAATACGCCGTATTATATCAAAACTATCACGATGGAGATCGCGCCCGATGCGGCGGCGTCCGCCGCTTCCATCAACGCCCTGCGCAGAAAGGCGCTGGAAAGCCTTGACGTATCGCGCGAAATTTGTCATAATTACAAAATACATTCGATCGATCTGACCTCTGTTCTCAGCACAAACGAGAAAACATCCTCGGAGAACCGTGCTTTTGTCAGAACGCTTGACTTTCCCGACAGCATGCGAAGGATGGACAGGATCTTTGTCGATCTGTTCGGTATGGCGGATGAAAAAAAGCTCATACGATTACTCAACGAAGGTTATCCCATCGGCGTCGAAGTGCCCCGAGCGACCTTCGGTAATGAAAAAGAGGTCTATGCTCGACTCAAAAAGCTCAAAGAGCTCGGCGTCAGCCAACTGATCGCGCACAATATCGCCGCGGTATATATGGGAAAAGAGCTGGGCTATACCGTTCACGCAGGCTTCGGCATGAACATCGTTAATTCGTATACGCTCCGATGGGCGGCGGATCACGGGATCGTGAGCGCCCAGCTGAGCATTGAGATCGAGCTGCGCCAAATCGAGCGATTGCGCAAGAGTATTCCTGTCGGTATCATCCGTTACGGCTATTTTCCGCTGATGATCACGCGCAATTCTCCCTCGGGAAAATCCTGCAAAAACAATCCATATTTGCAGGACAGGAAGAACGAAAAATTCCTTGTGACCGAACGCGAGGGATACAGCGAGATCGTCAATTGCGTGCCGATCCTGATGCCGAAGGACGCGTATCCGCTCGGTGAAAAAGTCATGAGCGATTTCCTCTTTCCTGTGGAAAACTCTGTGGAAAACATGGAAAAGACGCTTGAAAAATTAAGAGAAAATCAGAATTTCGAGCGAAAAACCCATGGTTTGTATCTCAGAGGCGTCAAAAAATCAACAAGCGTTTAAAGAATTATTTTAAAGAAAAATAGAATCCTTTTTATCAATGACATAAAGAAAACAAAAGAAAAATAGAATTCATCAGATAAAATAGTTTTGCAGGATTTTTTCTGATTTTGCAGGAAAGTGATAAATTATGAGTGTATTAAAGGTCAAAAAGCTGAATAAAAACGCAAAGGTTCCCTTCCGCGCGACAAAGGGCTCGGCAGGGATGGATCTGTATGCTTGTATCGACGAGCCGATGACCATCGCGCCGCACACCATCAAGGTCATCCCGACCGGACTGGCGATCGAGCTCGAAAGCGAGGATTACGTGGCGTATATCTTTGCGCGTTCGGGACTGGCGATCAAGCACGGCATCGCGCCGGCAAACTGCGTCGGCGTGATCGACAGCGACTATCGCGGCGAGGTATGCGTGGGTCTGGTCAATCAAACCGATAACGCCTTTACCATTGTGCCCGAACAACGGATCGCGCAGTTGGTGATCTCACCCGTCATCATCCCCGAGATCGAGGTCGTCGATGACCTTGAGGACACCGAGCGCGGCTCGGGCGGCTTCGGCTCGACCGGAAAGAAATAATCTCGATTTTCTCACAATCCTTTCATAGCATATTCACATCCTTTTTACCAATAATAAAAGGAAGTAATATATCATAAAACAGAAACCATCAGTCGTGATTGCCGAGGGGAACCATGTGTTATCACCCTTGCAATGACGAATTAACAAACAGAAATCAGATGCGCCGCACGGCGGAAAGGGGACAGGTATGTTTTCAAAGGATATCGGTATCGATTTAGGTACCGCGAACACACTGGTTTACATGAAAGGAAAGGGCGTTGTCATGCGTGAGCCGTCGGTCGTGGCGGTCGACGTCAAGCGTGACATGGTGCTCGCGGTCGGACACGAGGCAAAGGAGATGATCGGTCGTACTCCCGGCTCGATCGTCGCGATCCGACCCCTCAAGGACGGCGTCATCGCAGATTTTGAGATCACGGCAACCATGCTCAAATACTTCATCAAGAGCGTCGTGCGCGGCGGTATGTTCAGCAAAACGCGCATCATCATCTGCATTCCCTCGGGCGTTACCGAGGTCGAGCGCAACGCGGTCGAGGACGCGGCGCGTCAGGCAGGCGGCAAGTATGTCGAGCTGATCGAGGAGCCCATGGCGGCGGCGATCGGCGCGGGTCTGCCCGTTGATTCACCCGTCGGCAACATGGTCGTCGATATCGGCGGCGGCACCAGCGAGGTCGGCATCGTATCGCTGGGCGACATCGTCGCGTCCTGCTCCGTCCGTATGGCAGGCGACAAGTTCGACGAGGCGATCGTGACTTATATCAAGAAGAAATATAACCTGCTCATCGGCGAGCGTACCGCCGAGGATATCAAGGTGACCATCGGCTCCGCTTATCCGTATGAGGGTGAGGGCGCGATGATGGTCAAGGGTCGTAATCTGGTTGACGGACTGCCCAAGAACATCCGGATCACGGCGGCAGAGGTGCGCGAGGCGCTCAAGGACTGCCTGATGACCATTGTTGACGCGATCCTGAATACGCTCGAAAAGACGCCGCCCGAGCTCTCCGCCGATATCATCGATAACGGCATCATGCTCACCGGCGGCGGCGCGTTGCTCCGTGGTCTCGATAAGCTGATCGAGGAAGAGACCGGTATGCCCGTCAAGATCGCCGAGCGTCCGCTCGACTGCGTCGTTGACGGCGCCGGTATGCGGTTGGATCCCAATTTCAAAGCGAGCAAAAGAGCAAAGTAAATGATCGTAGTGACCGATGGTCAGAGATCCGTGATTAGTTGTCAGTGATCAGCGGTCAGTATGGAAAGACGTCTGACCCTGTCTATCTTATTTTAGGAAAGAAGATATGAAAGAGTTTTTTCAATCCCCTAAAATCAAAATATTCTTATCGGTACTGTTGGTGTTGATCATGCTTTCGGTGTTCACGCGCAACGTGGAGAACAATATCATCTCCGCCACCTTCAACACCTTGACCTACGGCATGTCCAAGGTCACGGCGGCAGCGGCCTCCGACAACAGCGGCAAAAGCTATGATGAACTCCAAAAAGAGAACGAAGAGCTAAAAACGGCGAACCGAGATCTGCGTTCCCGATTGGTGGATTACTACGAGGTCAAGGAAGAGAATACCCGTCTGTGGATGTTTTATGAGCTCAAAAAGGAGCATGAGGACTATTCCCTGATCCCGGCGACCGTTCTGCGCCGTGATACCAATGATGAATTCGGCTCCTTTACCATCGATAAGGGCACCGATTCCGCGATCACCGTCGGCGATCCCGTGATGGGAGAGAACGGCTTGATCGGCTGGATCAGCGAGGCGGACGTCTATACCGCAAAGGTCGTCACCATTCTTTCTCCGCAGACCAGTATCGGCGCGATCGACAAGGCGACGGGCGATACCGGTATCATCACCGGTTCGGCAAAATACGCCGATGATAACCTCACCATGCTCTCGAAGCTCACCTCTGAGCACAAGATCGAAAAGGGCGATATCATCACCTCTTCTGGCGCGTCGGGTATTTATCCCAAGAATATGGTGCTGGGCGAAGTCACCGAGATCGGCTATGATACATACGACACCTCGTATTATGCCGTGATCAAGCCGTATGATGATATCAGTACGATCGTGAATGTGGCGGTCATTTCCGATTTTGAGG
Organism: Ruminococcaceae bacterium UBA4306; assembly: GCA_002394725.1. Lineage (GTDB taxonomy): Bacteria > Bacillota > Clostridia > Oscillospirales > Acutalibacteraceae > Ruminococcoides. Next base: position 285 of record DGUQ01000145.1, on the reverse strand, counting down.
GACAGGGAGAGATCCTCAGGAAAGAGAGCGGTGACTGATGGCGGAGCGATCGAACTCGTTTTTCAGATATCTTGCCTACGCGCTGGAGCTGATCCTGACCTTTATCCTGTGCACGACACCGGGACTTTTGCCCGAGATCTTCGGCGCAAAGCCTGCGCTGGTTGTCTGCGTCGCGCTGACAGCCGCGGTGTTTGAGAGAGAGATCCCGGCGATGATCATCGGCTTGGCGGCTGGCGTCCTGACCGATCTGGGCTACACCGACAGCATCGGTATTTTTGCGATCTC
>DGUQ01000201.1:2947-6197 GCA_002394725.1 Ruminococcaceae bacterium UBA4306 | reverse complement strand
CCGAAATGCGCCGCGACCGTATCGGGCAGGAAAAAGAATACCGCGACGGCGGTATAGATCATCGGCAGTACAGATAAAACAGCGATGATAATGGTTTTGAATTTTTTCATGATGTGGCTCCTTACTAAAGTTCAGATAGAATTTTGGTTTGTTATACCGGGAGAAAAGACGCCGCGCGTCCGTGTTAAAACTGTTTGAGCCAGAGGATCAGCTCGTCAAAAAGCGAGGCGTTGAGCTCATAGTAGACAAAGTTCTTCTCCTTGCTTTCGATCAGCAGATCGCTTTCCTTGAGCAATTTCAGATGATAACTGAGCTTTTGCGGCGACACGTTCATCGCTTCGGCGATCTCGCCTGCCGACATGCGGTAGTGCTTCTTGATCAGCGTCAGGATCTCGCGCCGCTGCGGATCGGATAGGGTCTTGAATGTACTGCCTAACGACATTGGCTCACCTCGCAATCTATTTCAAAAATATTTTAAATACCTTTGTTGTGCTTATCATAATCCATGTTTTGCAAAAAGTCAATAGGTATTTAAAAAATATTTTAAATAGTTTTGCGTAAAGAAGACGGCACAGAGGAACCGTGCCGTCAGAGTAAGAGCATGATACAAATGGTCATTGCGAGGGCTTTAGCCCGTGGCGATCCCAACCGCTTCTCTTTAAATCGGGAACCACAGATTGACGACCGTTGCCGCGATCAGGATGGCGCTGTCCATGATGACGCAGGGGATCAGCGGAATTCTTTCGATCAGCCCCTGCAGCTTCCTCAGCGGCCAGCTGAAGACGTCGAAGGACAACAGCAGCGCTGTGAGCACCGCCGCGGTCAGTACGCTGAACTTCCATAGCGGATCGCCCAGCGACAGCACAAAGTCGAACGCGCCGAAGTGCCACAAAAGCAGGACGATCGGATAGTGCCAGAAGAGCACTGCCTGCGTGTTGCGTCCCATATGCGTGAGCAGAGGTACCTTGCGGTTGGGGATGAGAGCAATGACCGAGATGATCATCACCGCCGAGATACCGTAGCACAGCAGTCGGTGATAGAAGGTGCAGCCATCGATGGGGACGATGCTGTAGGGGTTTCTGCCGGTGAACAGCATGCGCAGGGGATAGATGATCTCTCTCATTCTGAAGCACAGAACGAAATAGGTCACCAAGAACGCTACGCCCACGAGCTTGACCTTTGTCTGGTGTGAAAAGCGCCTTACCGTGTGCGGCGTCAGGTAATAGCCCGTCGCGTAAAAGGGCAGGAATACAAAGTATCGCATCAGATAGAATTCATCGCCCAGCGGCAGGAATCCGGCGACAACGCCTAAGACCACGGACGTGGGGATCACGATCCCGGGATGTACGTCCTTGAGCAGGTACAGCGTGACCGTGTACATGACGATCACAAAGAAATACCAGTCGATGCCGGCGCTGCCGAACAGATCCAGCCCGATGTCCTCGCCGTTGAATCTTCGTAATGCGAAGATCGCGATCTTGAGCACAAAGCCGAGGATCAGGTAGTAGCTGATCTTGTGCAGGTTCGGTCGGTAATCCTTTTGGAATCTTTTTTGGAACAGTCCGTTCAAAAAGATGTACAGCGGCGCTGAGAAGGAATTGACGAAGATGAACCATGAGCGGAACATGTCGCTGTTATCGGTGAATTCTTCCGCAAAGCTGCCGACGACGACCAAAATCATCACGAGCAGCTTGACGTTATCAAATTTAAAGATGCGCGGTCTGGAATTGTCGGTCATCTTATGCCTCACAGAAAATTATGTTGTGATCGATCGTGCGTATCACTTGCGGTTCGTATATACGAGCCCTCTACTCGGATTATACTGAACTTGACGAAAAATGTCAATATTGGGGATGATGATTGTATTGACTTCCCGTCGTTTCTGTGTTACACTGGAATACACAAATGACCTGACATAAAGGGCTTGCCCTGAGTGAAAGGCGTTGACAAATCGCATTGTCGGAGCGGCGCGGTACGCGCTTTTGCTCCTGAGCTAGCTTTGCCGCGCCTTTTGGCGCGGCTTTTTATATTGCCTAAAATATTGTGAATACTACGAGTAAGTCAAAAGCATGCTGTCATTTCATGAAGTGATGCGGTGTGATACCGCTCAAAAAAGGATGTGATTATCAATGGACACACGTGTCGCGGTCGTCAGCATCATCGTGGAAAACGATGACGCGACAAAGGAGATCAACGAGCTGTTATCCGGCTTCGCGGATTATGTGATCGGTCGTATGGGCGTGCCGTACAAGGAGCGCGGACTCAGGCTGATCAGCGTCGCCGTTGACGCGCCGCAGGACAAGACCGCCGCCTTGAGCGGAAGGATCGGCTCCCTGCCCGGCGTGAGCGTTAAGACGGCGTACGCAAGCATATAAATTCTTGTAGGGTACGGCGCTTGCGACGTACCGAAATGATATCGAATACACAAAATAGGGATATTGCGTTTCTTTCACACGGACGAGCAATGCTCGTCCCTACAGAACGTATCCTCACTTAACAATAAAAAGGAGAACATACACATGGCTATTTACAACCCTGCTTCATTGCACGCGGAGGAGTTCATCAATGATGAAGAGATTCGCGAGACCCTCGCTTATGCGGAGAAGAATAAGAACAACATGACCCTGATCAACGAGATCCTTGAAAAGGCGCATCCGATCCCGACCGCGACCGGCTGCCGCTGTAACGGCTTGACCCATCGTGAGGCGTCGGTACTGCTCGCGTGCGAGGATCCCGAGGTGACCCGTCGGATCTATGAGATCGCGGAGGAGATCAAGCTCGCCTTCTACGGCAACCGTATCGTCATCTTCGCGCCGCTGTACCTCTCGAACTACTGCGTCAACGGCTGTCTGTACTGTCCGTATCACATGAAGAACAAGACCATTCCGCGCAAAAAGCTGACGCAGGAGGAGGTCAAGGCGGAGGTCATCGCGTTGCAGGATATGGGTCACAAGCGCCTTGCCATCGAGAGCGGCGAGGATCCGGTGATGAACCCGATCGAGTACATCCTCGAGTGTATCGACACCATCTATTCGATCAAGCACAAGAACGGCGCGATCCGCCGCGTCAACGTCAATATCGCCGCGACCACCGTTGAGAATTACCGAAAGCTCAAGGACGCCGGTATCGGCACCTATATCCTGTTCCAGGAGACCTATCACAAGGAGAGCTATCTGCAGCTCCATCCCACAGGCCCTAAGCATGATTATGACTACCACACCGAGGCGATGGACCGCGCCATGCAGGGCGG
>DGUQ01000201.1:0-2768 GCA_002394725.1 Ruminococcaceae bacterium UBA4306 | reverse complement strand
GTAGGACCGCACACGATCTCCGTGCCGCGCGTCAAGCGTGCCGACGATATCGACCCCGACGAGTTCGACGGCGGTATCGACGACGAGACCTTTGAGAAGATCACCGCCTGCATCCGACTGGCGGTACCGTACACCGGCATGATCATTTCGACCCGTGAGAGTGAGCAGGTGCGCTCCAAGCTCCTGCGGCTGGGTATCTCTCAGGTATCGGGCGGATCGAGAACCTCTGTCGGCGGCTATGCGGAGAAGGATCGTCCGCATGATACCGAGCAGTTTGACGTTTCCGATCAGCGCACGCTCGACGAGGTCGTCAAGTGGCTGATGCAGAGCGGACATATTCCGTCCTTCTGTACCGCGTGCTATCGAGAGGGCAGAACGGGCGACCGTTTCATGTCGCTGTGCAAGTCGGGTCAGATCCTCAACTGCTGTCATCCGAACGCGCTGATGACCCTTGCCGAGTATCTGGTGGATTACGCTTCTCCCGAGACAAAGGCGATCGGCTTTGACATGATCGCAAAGGAGTTAAAGCGTATTCCGAAGGAGAAGGTGCGCGCCATCGCCGCGCAGAATATCGAGGATATCAAGAATTCCAACCGCAGGGATTTTCGATTCTGATCGGATTACGGTTAACGGTGAACGGTTAACGCTGAAGGGAGGGCTACGCCCTCACCCGATTTTATAAAGCTGATAAAGCGGCATCGTATTTCATAATTAATTACATTTTTCCGTTTTCTAAAGGAGCCATTATGTCATTGAATTCTACCGTTTCCGCGCTTCGGTCGCATATCGCCTTTTTCGGACGGCGTAATGCCGGCAAGTCGAGCGTCGTCAATACCGTGACCAACCAAAGGATCTCCGTCGTGTCCGATACCCTCGGCACGACGACAGACCCTGTGCAAAAGGCGATGGAGCTGTTGCCGCTGGGACCTGTCGTCATCATCGACACCCCCGGCTTTGATGATGAAGGCGCACTGGGTGAGCTGCGCGTCGAGCGCACCCGTGAGGTGCTGCGCAAGACCGATATCGCCGTGCTTGTAGTAGACGGTACCGTCGGACTGACGGAGGCGGATGAACGTCTGCTCGACGAATTCCGTTCACGAAAACTGCCGTATCTGATCGTGATGAATAAGATCGATCTTATGGAGGAACCCCCGAGGGGGGATGCTCACACCGCGTGTGTCAGCGCGCTGACCGGAGAGGGGATAGGAGAGCTCAAGGAGCGTCTTGCCGTTCTTGTCAAGTCGGAGGAAAAAGAGAAGTTTATCGTTGCCGATCTGGTGCAGGAGGGTGATGTCGTCGTACTGGTCATCCCGATCGACGAATCCGCGCCCAAGGGCAGGATCATCCTGCCGCAGCAACAGACCTTGCGCGAGCTGCTCGATCACCACTGCACGGTGATCTGCTGTCAGGATACGGAGCTGAAAGAAACTCTCGGCAGATTAAAAGATGACCCCACGCTCGTTATCACGGATTCGCAGGCGTTTAAGAGGGTCGCGGAGCAAACGCCCCCCTGTGTTCCGATGACGTCGTTTTCGATTTTGTTCGCACGCTTCAAGGGCAATCTGGACGGATTGATCCGCGGCGCGAACGCGTTGAAGCGTTTGAAAAACGGCGACAAGGTGCTGATATCGGAGGGCTGTACCCATCACCGCCAGTGCGGTGATATCGGCACCGTCAAGCTGCCCCACTGGATCCGTGGGTATTCGGGCGCCGAACCCACATTCACCTTCACCTCGGGCGGCACCTTCCCCGATGATCTGTCGGATTACAAGGTGATCGTCCACTGCGGCGGCTGTATGCTCAATGAAAAGGAAATGCGGCATCGCCAGCGTGTTGCCGTATCCGCCGGAATCCCGATGGTGAATTACGGCGTTGCCATCGCCGCGATGAACGGGATATTGGACAGAGCGCTGAACGTATTTGAAAATAAATAAGATCACTAATCGAAAAAGAAGAAGTGAGGTAATGTTGTTTTTATGCAAACGCGCTGTTTACTTCTTCTTTTTTTCTAATAATGAATAAAAATTTGTAATGCCAGATTACAAAAAGTTAACTTGCCAATATCGCATATATAGTTTATAATTTCTGTTGTAGAATTATTATTTCAAGATATTGGGGTGTAAATATGAAGTGTCCCTACTGTGGGTTTGAAGAAAGCAAGGTTATCGATTCCCGTCCTGCCGACGAGGGTGAGCGCATCCGCCGCCGTCGCGAGTGTCTGAAATGCGGCAAGCGTTTTACCACCCATGAGGTGATCGAGACCGTCCCGATCGTGGTGGTCAAGCGTGACAAATCGCGCGAGGTCTTTGACCGCGACAAGCTGACTGCCGGTATCCTGCGCGCGTGTGAGAAGCGCCCTGTCTCCGTCGAGCAGATCGAGCATATGGTGGACGCGATAGAAGTGCAGCTCCAAAGCTCCCTTGATCGAGAGGTCACTTCGATGACCATCGGCGAGCTGACCATGGATCAGCTCAAGAACGTGGACGAGGTCGCGTATGTGCGCTTTGCTTCCGTCTACCGCCAGTTCAAGGATATCAACACCTTTATGGAAGAGCTCAACAAGCTCCTGCTCGAAAAATAATGTGATAAATAAGTATTTATCGTGTACAATCGGCCATACGTACACGTTAGATAGCTTACTGTATATGAAAAGTCCCCGAAATCGCTGTGTCGCGAAACGGGGACTTTTTGCTGCTATTTGTTTTTGTATAGTATTGATGCCGCTTGATCATACGGTGATCATTCTAATACTAAGTAGCAATAAAACA
>DGUQ01000129.1:32761-35326 GCA_002394725.1 Ruminococcaceae bacterium UBA4306 | reverse complement strand
GTCAGCATCATGACAACGGGGATGGCGGGGTTGCGCAGATTCTCTGTATAGGCGGTGTCATCGCCGTAATCATAGATGGAGATATAGTGGTTCGCACCGGGGATGATGTGGTTCTCGCTGTTCTCGTAGATATAGCCGTACTGCATCTCCATGCCGTAATCGGCGAGCAGCGCGTTCAGATTCGGGAAGTCGCTGAGCTCATGCTGATCGTTCGGGAAGTAGAACAGGTTATGACCGAATTTGCCGTCATTATCGAGCCACTTGGTCAGAGTCTCATAAGCCTTGTCGTCAAGATCGACGTCGGGATCGTAGATGATGACGAACTCGCTGTCATCGGAGATCGACTCATTGAGCAGGCTGACGGTCTCGACCTCATAGGCATTGTTCTCGAGCAGCTTGGTAAAGGCGGACATATCCTGCTCGCCCTGTCCGGTGAGCACAGTCACCTTGGTTTTTTCCTTGGTGGTGACGTTGACGATCGCGGTAGTGAGCGCCTGCTCGACCTTCTGACCGGTGATGACGATGGTGCCGTACTGGCTGTACTGATCCTGATCAAAGGTGAACAGATCGGTCAGATCGACCGCGCGGTAGAGCTCGCCGCTTGTGACGAGCACGGCGTGGCTCTTGGTCCAGTCGACCTGAGTATAAGGAGTGGTGAAGGTCGGCTCAGCGGCAAGATCGACATAGTGCAGGGTGATATTGTCGGAGTTGTTATCGATCGCGTGGATCAGCTTGTTTGCCTGCACGCGGTATTTGTAGGTGGAGCTGTCGCCGCTCTCAAAGTCGCTCTCCTTTTGGAGCACATAGATGTCAACGGGATCCTTGACCTCGTCGAGGTATTCCTTGGTTTCCTTTTGGAGCTGATAGGACGCGTTCTCGGTCACGTCGATGTACAGCGGATGGGTGTCGGTGATGACGGAGAGGATGATGTTGACCAGCACCACTGCCGCGATAAACAGCGCGGTCAGCAGGATGGACATCGCGCCGCGCGTGAGCTTGCGGTTCTTCGGCTTTTTTGCCTGTTGATTCTCGGAGGTATTCCTATTCTGTTTCATGCTCACCCTCCTTAGCTCCAGCGGCGCTTCTCAAATACTCTGACGCACAGGAACAGAAAGACCGCGATGACAGAGAGGAAGAAAACGACACTGGATAGATTGATGATTCCGTTGATGAAGTTGGTGAAGTGCGCGTCAAAGGAGATGTTGCGCAAAAAATTGGTCATCCAATCGGCATTAAACACATTGGACAGCGAGTCCAGCATATAGATCAGCAGTCCGATGCCGATGGATACCACGGCGGCGATCACCTGACTCTCGGTGAGCGCCGAGATAAACAGATCGATCGCGATCAGCGCGCCGCCCATCAACAGCATGCCGAGGATGGTGGTCAAAAAGACCGCCCAGTCGGGGGTCGCGTAGAATGAGAGAATGACGGCATAGAGGACATAGATCGCGTTGCAGAGGCAGTACAAAAGGAACGCGCCGAAGAACTTGCCCAGCACCATCTCGGTCAGGCTGATCGGCGCGGTTAACAGCGCCTGATCGGTCTTTTGCTTGCGTTCTTCCGAAAAGCTCTTCATCGTAATGATCGGGATGACCAGCATCACGATCATCAGCATGCTCAAAAACACATAGCTCATCGAGGTGGTGTTTGACAGCAGGCAATACATGTAGAAGAACAATCCCGAGAAGAAGTAGAATACGGCGAGGACGATATAGCCGATCGCCGAGTTAAAATAGGAGCTCAGCTCTCTTTTGATGATTGCTGACATCAGTCCTCACCTCCTTCGGTAAGTTTCAGGAAGCTCTCCTCCAGCGTCATGCCGCCCGGACGCATCATCAGGATGGGGCAGTTCGCCTTGGAGAGCGCGTTGAATACGCCGCGCCGGATATCGACGCCGGTCTCGAATTCGACCGTGTAGCTCAGTCCGGCGCCCTTGGTGACGCGCTTGACGCCCTCTACGGAGCTGATCGCGGTGCGTACGGCGGTAGCGGCGCCGTCGACCTCGAGGGCTAGGATGCCGCTGCCGCTGAGGGTCTCGCTGAGCTCATCGGTCTTGGCGTCCGCGACGATCTTGCCGTTGTTGATCATCACGATGCGGTCGCATACGGCGGACACCTCGCTGAGCACGTGGGACGAAAAGATGATGGTGTGCTTTTTGCCCAGCGACTTGATCAGCTTGCGGATGTCGATGATCTGCTTGGGATCGAGTCCGACGGTCGGCTCGTCGAGGATCAGAACGGGCGGATTGCCCATCAATGCGCCCGCGAAGCCGACTCTCTGGCGGTAGCCCTTGGAGAGGTTCTTGATGACGCGGTCGGCAACATCCGCGATCTTGACGACCTCCATGACCTCGTTGATGTGCTCCTTTTTGGGCAGACGCACCTTTTTGAGGTCAAAGATGAATTCGAGGTAGCGGCGCACCGTCATATCAAGGTAGAGCGGCGGCTGCTCGGGCAGATAACCGAGCTTGGCTTTGGCTGCTTTAGGCGCTTGGAGGATGTCGGAGCCGTCGATCAGCACCGTGCCCGACGTCGCGCCCAGATACCCCGTGATGATGTTCAT
>DGUQ01000129.1:26832-32690 GCA_002394725.1 Ruminococcaceae bacterium UBA4306 | reverse complement strand
GTGGTGCTTTTACCGGCGCCGTTGGGGCCTAAGAGTCCGACGACCTCGCCGCTGTCGGCAGTGAAGCTGATATCGTCGAGCGCCTTGACGCCGCCGTAGCGCTTGGTAATATTTTTCACTTCTATCATATGTTTATCTCCTTTGGTACCTTGATAAAAAGGGGGAAACGCTGTTTTTCTAAAAGATACCCCATATTAAACCGATATAGATTATAGCATAATAAAGGGCAATAATCCAGTGAATATATTGTAAATATTAGGTGATGGTTATGTGAAACGGAGTTTCCTTTTCAAAAAAAACACCCCCGATCGCTCGGGGGTGAGATCACGATATTGATTATGTTTTGGGTTCACCGATAGGATAGGGTGTATCGATCATTGTAACATGGCGCTGAATCAAGGTAGCGTCAATGATTGTTAATACTCCATCGCCGTTAACATCGGCGTTCATCAGGGTTTCTTTTGGATAGGAGACAGATAAGCCGGTTAAGTAGCGTTGAATGATGGTTGCGTCCGTAATACTTACTTTACCGTTACCGTCCGCGTCGCCGAGATAAGTAGGGGGTTCTACTATTGAAAAGCTAACTGTGTTACTTGTATACGCTTCAAATGCATTTTTTGAAATAATATATCCCTCATATTTTCCTACAGGTAGTTCAATTTGAACATTATTTGTTCGAGCCGGAATACCTGTCTTTATTATATATGGTTCTCCCTCTAACGCTTTGTTTTTCCATATTTTTAAAGAGAAATCTGTTTCTCCGTAAGTTTTAGACCAGTTAAACATGGCACAGCCTTTTTTGGGGATTACAGATAAAATGACTGCGCTTAATTTACACTCTTCCCCTCTGTAAATCGCAAATACCTGCGCATCTGAACCGTTCCATTCCCATGCTTGTAAATTTGTCCCTGCACTTAATCTTCCGCCTGTGGAATCTATAAATTTTCCTGATTTTTTGGACTGAATAGCATATCCGCCGTTAAATTCGTATAGATACCATCGTTGTGCGTCGTTATCGTTTGAATCACAGGTTTTAATGTTAGTACCATTTTCAAATGAAGCCATATCTAAATCTACACACTTTCCATCATAACAGGAATAGATTTTATATGATCCATCGATTTGCCTTACAAAACGCCAAAGTTGATTAGACCTACCTGTTTCTTTTTGGAGCGAGATATTACCATCATCGCCGTTTTCTATGGTAATCCATGCTTTAAGATTCAAAATCGGAGCAGTAAAGTTTGTTCCTAATTTTGCAGCAAAGGAACGACTGTTGATCTGATAAATAGAAAACGCTTGCGAGTAAGTATCATTTTTCGCATACATTTGAACATTCGTACCATCATCTGAATAACCACCAGTAATATCCATAACGCAATTAGTACATTTAGCTTTCAAATAGAAGCTATTGTTATTGGGAAAAATAAACCATCGCTGTGCGTCCGAACCGTTGTCATTACACGTCTTAACATTTGTGCCATTTTCATTTGAAGCGTTATGAACATCTAAACATTCTCCGTTAGCAGTACTGATAATTTTATAGCTATTATCGTTTTGTCGTTCAAATTTCCATATTTGATCTGCGCAGTAGTTAGATTTTTCGCCTCTAATATCAACATTATTATTTTGTTCAACAGTTAGATGTTTCCACATTTTGGTATTAATAATGAAAGCATAGAAACTATCACCTATATTAACAGGGTTAGAGGTATTATCATAATTTGGTCTAACATAGATTTTTCTTATCCCACTTGAATGCTTGTACCCTAAGCTTCCATAATGTGAATAGCTATTATCATATGATACCTTGCCGCTATAGTTACCATCAATAGAAGTTGATGAATTCACCATGATTCCAACATGGCACCAGATATTAGCAGTACCGGAGCAACTATTACAGAAAAAGAATACAATATCACCTCTTTGTGGTGAGGAAACCTCTTGACAACCATTTGCTATCATTCCATTATACATAGAATAGCAACTGGCAGTGCTCGGTATACTGTTTACACCTGCTTGTCGCGCACACCATGATACAAAATCAGCACACCAAGCATTTGCATAAGAGCTATACTTTCTGTAGTTTGTGTTTCCTAATTCGCCTTCTGCTATTGCAACAATACTGTCTGCGCTATTTTCAGCATTAGCAGAAACCGTCGCAAAGACCAGAGTCCCACAGATCACTGTGAGTACCAATAGAATTGAAATTACTTTTCTCATTTTCATTCCTCCTGACATTGATAAACAATTTGTGGGATTGCCACGGGCTGATACGCGTGCTGAGCCCTCGCAATGACCGTAAAACAACGCGACAAATCGCAGTAGCTCTCAGCCAATCAGCGTTCGCCACTGAGGGTTCCCCATAACTCCCCGAGTTATGGGGAGAGGAGGAGCCGCCACATGAGGTCAAAGCGTATCAAACGAATACGCTTACCGAATACGGTGAGCGACGACGAGGGAGAGCCTTGCATGGGAGTTGTTAGCCAAATCACAGATTTGGACAACTCCGCAAAAAAAGGCGCACGATTGAAAATCAATCATGCGCCAAAAAACACGTTGCTCTTCAATCGTCGCCAAACAATTTATACAATACCATAATAGACATATTCCGTCATTAAGGGATAGTTAAAACAGAGCATAGTGTTTTTGTCATATAAACAAAAACACTATCCCCAATAAATACACGGAATATGTATGTCTGTATTTAATTGTATAAATTGTTGGCAACTTTATTGTAGCACAACTACAGGATTCCTGCAATCCAAAAATCAAAGGTTGTTTTTGTACAAGGTAGATAAGAGCGAGCGGAATAATCGTGTAAGGTAAGACCAAAAGCCTTCCCCCCGAGGGGAAGGCTTTTTGATCGTCCGAAAGATAGAAGCGCTAATCTCTAATTTGCCGCTTTCCGCCACTGCATCGTCCGTCATTCTCCGAATGGTCGATGACCATCCCTACGGAAGATGAATATGCTACGCATTTGAGAAGGATAGAATCAAAAAAAGGAACGGAAAACCGTTCCTTTTTGAGTATATACTATATCATTTTACGCCTTGAAGAAGGTGATGCAGTGCTGGGGGCATGCCTCAACGCACGCGCCGCAGTTGGTGCACAGCTCGGGAGTGACATAAGCGCAGAAGTCGGTGACCTTCACCGCGCCCTGCTCACACGCCTTTTCACACTTTTTACAGCCGATACAGCCGACGTCGCACAGCTTACGCGTCACGCCGCCCTTATCGTGGTTGGAGCAGCGCACCAGCGCCATGTCCTTCTTGGACACGATCTCAATAATCCCTCTGGGGCATGCCTTGACGCACAGGGTGCAGGCGCGGCACTTGCCGCCGTCTACATAGGCGACGCCGTTGTTGACATGGATCGCGTCATAGGGACAGGCGGCTTCACAGTCGCCCAGACCCATACAGCCGTAAGAGCAGGCGGTCAGACCGCCGCCGACCTTCATCGCGGCGGCACAGCTCATAATGCCGCTGTACTCCGCCTTGTAGGTGGTGTGATCGAGCGAGCCCATGCACTTGACGACAGCGACCTTGGGCTCGACGCTGCCGGTCTCGACGCCGAGGATCTCGGATACCGCTTTGGTGCAGGCGAGTCCGCCGGGAGCACAGAGTCCGGGCTCCGCCTTGCCCTTGGCGAGCGCCTCGGCATAGCCCGAACAGCCGGAAAAGCCGCACGCGCCGCAGTTTGCGCCGGGGAGCGCTTCAAGGATCGCTTCCGCCTTTTCATCCTTGGGCACCGCCATGATGATGGAAGCGATGGAGAGGATCAAGCCGATCAAAAGTCCGATGCCGGCGACGATGCCGACCGCTAACAAGATACTGTTCATCGTGCGCCTCCTTATGCCAGCGGGATGAGCTTATCGACAAAGCCCGCGAACCCGAGGAAGGATAGGGATACCAGCGCCGCGGCGACCAGCGTGATCGGCAGACCCTTGAGCGATTTGGGGATATCCGCGCTCTCAAGTCGTCCGCGAACGCCTGCGAACATCACCATCGCGACGAGGAAGCCGATACCGGCGCCGAACGCGTTGACCAGCGCGTGACCGTAGGTGTAGGTATACGCGGAGGTGGAATCGACCTTCTGGATCACCAGCATGGTAACGCCCAGCACGGCGCAGTTGGTGGTGATCAGCGGCAGATAGATGCCCAGCGAGTTATACAGCGAGGGGATGTACTTTCTGAGGATGATCTCGACGAGCTGTACCAGACCCGCGATGATCAGGATGAACAGCACGGTCTGCAGATAATCGAGCCCCATCGGCACGAGCAGATACATATAGATCGGGAAGGTAACGGCGGTCGCGAGCACCATGACGAAGGTGACGGCGACGGACATACCTACCGCGGTGTTGAGCTTTTTACTGACGCCTAAGAAGGGACAGATACCGAGGAACTTGGACAGAACGTAGTTCTCGGTGAGGATAGCCGCGAGGAACACGGCGACGAGTGATTTAATCAGCATTGACGGTCGCCTCCTTTGCGGTTTTTTCACAGGATTTTTCAGCGCAGTTCTCGGACATCGGACAGCCGTCGCAGGGCGAGGTCTTGACCTTCTTGCCGGCACGGGAATTGAGCTTGTTCGCCAGCATGATCAGGATGCCGAACACGAAGAAGCCGCCCGGGGGCAGGATGAAGATCAAAATCTGCACCGGCATGATCGGCATACCGAACAGTGAGCCGGAGCCGAAGAACTCACGGATGATACCCATGCACAGGAGCGCCGCCGTAAAGCCGATGCCCATGCCCAGTCCGTCGAGGATGGAGGGGAGGACGGGGTTTTTGCCGGCGAACATCTCGGCTCTGCCTAAGATGATACAGTTGACAACGATCAGCGGCAGATAGATGCCCAGCGAGTTGTTGATCGCCGGGGCGAATGCCTTGACGAGCATCTGTACCACGGTGACAAAGCCCGCGATGATCGTGATGTAGGCAGGGATACGCACCTTATCGGGGATGAACTTGCGCAGCAGGGAGATGACCGCGTTGGAGCAGATCAATACTGCCGTAGCGGCGACGCCCATGCCGATCGCGTTGAACGCGGAGGTGGTAACGGCGAGGGTGGGGCAGGTGCCCAGCACCAGACAGAGAACGGGATTCTCTTTGATGATACCTTTGGTCAGTTCTTTGATGTAACTGCGTTTTTCCATTACTCTGCCCCCTTTACGTTTTCGTTATAAAGCTGACACGCGTCGTTGACCGCCTTGGTGACGGCACGTGAGCTGATGGTCGCGGAGGTGACCGCGTCGACCGTCTGCGCGTTGCCGGAGGCGCTGTCCTTGCTGACGGCGATATCCTCGTTAACGCTCAGACCCTTGTACTGGTCGCGGAAGGATGGATCCGAGGTATTCTTACCGAGACCCGGGGTCTCGTCGTTATTATAGAATACGTCTACGGCGATGATCGCGCCGTCGGCGATACCGGTCATGACCTTGACCTGACCGCCGTAGCCTTGGGTGGCGGTGGAGATCGCGTAGCCTACCGTCTTGCCGCCGTCATCCAGTCCCTTGTACATCACGTCGGGGATGACCTCTTCAAAGGTTTTCGCGTCGGGACAGACGGTCTGCATGCTTTCTTCCTTGCTCTGCTGGTTATTGGCGGCGATCTGCTCGGCGGTGACGTTGTTGGTCAGCGCCAAAGCCGCCGTGACGACCAGACAGATCAAAAACAGGGAGAGCGTCGGGATCAATATCGCCTTGGGAGTCAATTTGATTTTCATTTCTGTTCCCCCTTCTTCTTTTTGATGCAGCCCAGTGTACGGGGAGCGGTAGCGCGCTCGATCAGCGGCACCAGAATATTCATCAGCAGGATCGAGAAGGATACGCCCTCGGGCATGTTGGAGAAGGC